>DASYWT010000256.1:0-3552 GCA_035935775.1 Terriglobales bacterium | reverse complement strand
GTAAGGGACACGGTACTGTTCCCGCACGCAGTTCTGCCCCTGACCGTAGGGCGGGAGAGTTCCGTAAACCTGATCAATTCCCTGGGCGAAGACAAAACGATTGTGGTGGTTGCGCAGCGAGAAGCGCGCATTGATAATCCGCAGCCCACGGACCTGTTCAATCTGGGCACGGTGGCCATCGTTCATAAAGTCGTAAAAATGCCCAACCAGAGCCTGTTTGTTTTTGCCGAAGGCCTGGACCGGGTGATGCTGCGGGAATTTACCCAGCTCACGCCCTTCATGCGGGCGATTGTGGATACGGTGCCGGACGTAGTGGGTCCCAAGGACGCGCAGCAGGAGGCGTTGCAGCGCAACGTGCTGACGCTGTTCCAGCAGATCGTGGCCGGCTCTCCCACGCTGTCCGATGAGCTTTCCACGGTAGCGATGAACATCGAGGAACCGGGCCGGCTGGTGGACTTCATTGCCAGCTCGCTGCCTTCGCTCTCCACCACCGACAAGCAGGACGTGCTGGAAACGCCCGATGTGCGCACGCGGCTGGAGAAGATCAATCAGCACCTGGCCAAAGAACTGGAAGTGCAGCAGCTGCGCAATAAGATCCAGTCGGAAGTGCAGGACCGGGTGCAGCAGACGCAGCGCGAGTACTACCTGCGCGAGCAGATGAAGGCCATCCAGAAGGAACTGGGCGAGCAGGATGAAAACGCGCGCGACACGGAAGAGCTGCGGCAGAAGATTGAAGCCGCGGGCATGCCGGACGAGGTGAAGAAAGAGGCTCTGAAGGAGCTGGGGCGGCTTTCGCGCATGTCGCCGATGGCGGCCGACTACTCGGTGACGCGCAACTACATCGAGTGGCTGGCAGTGCTGCCCTGGAACAAGTCGTCCGGGGTGGAAGTGGACATCGTTAAGGCCAAGGAAATCCTGGATACGGACCACTACGACCTGACCAAGGTGAAGGACCGCATTCTGGATTACCTTTCGGTGCGGCGGCTGAAGCCGACCATGAAGGGGCCGATCCTGTGCTTCGTTGGTCCTCCCGGCGTGGGCAAAACCTCGTTGGGCAAGTCCATCGCGCGCTCGCTGGGACGGAAGTTTGTGCGCCTGTCGCTGGGCGGTGTGCACGATGAGGCGGAAATCCGCGGGCATCGGCGCACCTATATTGGCGCTTTGCCGGGACAGATCATCCAGGGCATTCGCCGGGCGGAAACCAACGACCCGGTGTTCATGCTGGATGAAATTGACAAGGTAGGGCGCGACTTCCGGGGCGATCCAGGGGCGGCGCTGCTGGAAGCGCTTGATCCCGAACAGAACTCGACCTTCCGCGACAATTACCTGGACGTTCCCTTCGATTTGTCGAAGGTGCTGTTCATCACCACGGCGAACATTCTTGATCCGGTGGCGGAGCCGCTGCGCGACCGCATGGAGATCATTGAACTGCAGGGCTACACGGAGGAAGAGAAGCTGCACATAGCCTTCCAGTACCTGATTCCGCGGCAGATTGACGAAAACGGCATCAGCAAGGACAACATCGAGTTCAGCGAAGATTCCATCAGCTTTATCGTGCGGCACTACACGCGCGAGGCCGGCGTCCGCAACCTGGAGCGCAACATCGGCACCATCTGCCGCAAGCAGGCGCGGCGGCTGGCCGAAGGGAAGACGGCAAAGCTGCAGGTGACGCGCGAGGTGATCGAGGAGTTTCTGGGTGGAATCAAAATCCGCGTGGACACCGAAATTGCCGAGCGGACCAAGCGTTCCGGCGTGGCCGTGGGGTTGGCCTGGACGCCTTCCGGCGGCGACATTCTGTTCGTGGAAGCCACCAAGATGAAGGGCAAGGGCGACTTCAAGATCACGGGCCAGATTCAGGACGTGATGAGGGAGTCCATGCAGGCGGGGCTGAGCTGGGTGCGCTCCAATGCGCGCGAACTGGGCATTGGCGAGGACTTTTTCAGCAATCACGACCTCCACATCCACGTGCCGGCGGGCGCCATTCCCAAGGACGGGCCTTCAGCGGGCGTAACCATCGTGACCGCGCTGGTTTCGCTGCTCACCGACCGGCGGGTGCGCCCCTACACCGCCATGACGGGCGAGATCACGCTCAGCGGCAACGTGTTGCCGGTGGGCGGCATTAAGGAGAAAACGCTGGCCGCCAAGCGTGCGGGCGTGCATGACATTATCCTGCCGGCAGAGAACAAAACCAACGTCAGCGAGGACCTGACCGCAGAGCAGCTGGAAAACCTCAACATCCACTACGTCAAGACGATTGACGAGGTGCTCAGCCTGGCGCTGCCTTCCTCGCCCCACGAAGAGCGCCAGGACGAAGCCGAGCGGGAGAAGGTGCTGGTGAATTCGCCGGCGTAAAATCAGTTCTCAGTTCTCAGTTCTCAGTTCTCAGTTGCCAGTTCCGCGGGAGCGGGGCTGGCAATTTTTTTTTAACGCAGAGGGCGCGGGGGGTCCGTTGCAGAGAACGCTGAGAAATTTGGATTTCTCTCACATCGGGTGGTGGCGGCCGTTGTTTTTGCCCGTGTTTGTCATTGCCCTGCCCTTGTTCTGGCTCTTGCAAGCTCCGCTACTGCTCTTATTCACCCTGCTTTGGTTTCTGGCGTACCTGCTATGGCTGGTGTTTGGGTAAACTCGGCGCCCCCTTTGTCGGGATGAGGGGCTTTTCTCCCCGGTAATGTCATCTTGAGCGAGGGCGCGGCACACCGATCCGCGTCCGAGTCGAAAGACCTCGCGTTGGCTTCTCTTTCGCTCCGCTCAGTCGGGCTCACTCGGGATGACAGGAGGGTAGGGTTGGGCTTCGCGCAGACTGACAGCGCTGACACGGGCGAGGGCGCCCGCGCCACAATCCAAACCTGACGGATTCGTGAGAAACCGTTCGGCCCCATCATCTCAGGTAAACTAACGCGTGGCGGCTTAGACCGAGAACCAAGGCCGACAGCGGAGAGCCGAGGACCGCGCATGCGGGTGCGAATCCTCTTTTTCGGGCAGTTGAAGGAAGTGGCGGGGCGGGAGCGGGACACGCTCGACCTGCCCGAGGGAGCGCGCGTCTCCGACCTGCTGCGGCGCTATGCGGAGGTCAAGCCGGCGTTAGCACCCTACTACGATGTGATGGCAGTGGCGCTGAACCAGGAATACAGCGAGTCCGGGGCGGCGCTGCATGAAGGCGACGAGGTGGCGCTGATTCCGCCGGTGAGCGGGGGACGCGGGGCTGGCGGCGGGACGCCGCTAGGACAGCCGGCGGGACGCCGGCGCTACGGCGATCTCGCGGGCGAGAGCGCCCGCGCCACGAACATCGAGATAGTCTGGCAGAGGATTGACTCGCAGGAGCTTATCGCAGGCATCAAGCGGCCGGAGGACGGCGCGGTGGCAGTGTTTGAGGGCATTGTGCGCAACCACAGCCGCAACCGGCGCACCCTCTACCTGGATTACGAAGCTTATGAGCCGATGGCGCTGAAGAAACTGGAAGAGCTGGCGGAGCAGGCGCTGACGCAGTTTGCGGTGCGGGAGGTGGCCATCGTGCACCGCCTGGGGCGACTGGAGATCGGGGAGACCAGCGTG
>DASYWT010000255.1:0-5092 GCA_035935775.1 Terriglobales bacterium | reverse complement strand
AAACTGGTGATGTTGCTCAGCAGATTGTTTTTCTCGCCCACCACCCCGAAGTAGTCCCAGCGCAGGCCGTAGTTGAGGGTTAAGCGCTGATTCACCCGATAGCTGTCCTGCACGAACAGTCCGAAGTTGTTTTCGAAGGTGTGGCGGGTTGTGTTGCCGGCGTACTGGAAGCCGCTGGACAACGCGCCCGCAAGGAAATGAGTAAGGTCATCAAACTTCAAACGTCCGCGAAAATACTTATCGAAATACTGCTGCACGGTGGTGCGATGAAAATCCACGCCAAATTTCACGTCGTGCTTGTTGAGCTTCCAGGAGAAGTTGTCAATGATCTGGTTGTTGCTGTCCACGCGGTGCCGGGGCAGGCTGCTGTTGGCGCCAATCTGACCGAAAGCCGTTCCGTTGATGAAAAGAATCGGCAGCCCACCGTTGGTAACCGAAGATCCCGAACAGCCCGCAACGGTGCTGGCGGCACATAGCCCAATGGAACTGGGCTGGAAGCCCTGGTCTTGGGGAAAAAATCCTTCGGCGAAACGATTCCAGCCGTAGCGCAACTCATTCACCTTGTTACTTCCTACGGTGTGCACCCAGGAAATGGACACCAGTTGCACTCGGGTGGGAGTGAAGGTATTGAATCCGGGCAGCGGGCCCCCGCCTGCCGTTAAAGCTAAGGGGAAGGACTGCACGCTGTCGCCGAAGAAATAACGCCCCGTCAGGATGTTCCTGGCACTGATGTTGTAGTCAATCTTGGAAATGAAGCTAGTGAGCTTATTGAAGGAAGGATTGTCGAGCGTGGCGTTCGGCCCCGTCGAACTGCAACCCACATCGCTACCGCTACCGGGCGCGCTGGGGGTGCCGAAGGTGCCGGGAATGTTGGGCGCCGGCCAGGGATTGTGCTGCGCCAGCAAATTCGCGATCACCGGACTTACAGGAATGCCGCTTGCAGCAAGTTGCGTCTTGTCAAAAGCAATCTGCGCCGGGTCGGGCACGCAACCTAAGGTTACCGTCCCCACGGTCTCCTGCTGACCTTCGTAGTCGGCATAAAAGAAGGCCTTGTCTTTGACGATTGGGCCGCCTAGCGAGGCGCCAAACTGGTTGTTATGGAAAGGTGCCTTGGGCTGGCTGGAAAGATTGAAAAAATTGCGCGCGTCCAGCGCATCGTTGCGGAAATAGTCGGCCGCGGTCCCGTGCCACTGATTGGTTCCGCTCTTGGTCACAATATTGACCACCGCACCGGCGTTGCGGCCATACTCGGGTTCGAAGTTGGAGAGCACGCGCACTTCCGCCACCGCGTCAATGGGCAGAATGGCGGAGGGCGTGCCGAACACGCCGGCCTGGTTGATGGCCGGGTCATTGCGGTAGCCGTCGTTCATATCGGTGCCGTCGAGCAGGTAGTTATTGGAGCGGCCGCGGGCGCCGTTCATGCTGAATTCGCCAAAGGAGCCCGGGGAGTCCGAGATCTGGTCCGGCGAACCGGAAACTCCAGGATTCAGGTAAATCAGCTTGGTGTAATCCCGCCCGTTGATGGGAAGATTCTCGACCGTCGGCGCAGTAAGAACCCCGCCCAGCTCATTGCTGGTGGTTTCTACCTGCGGCAGTTCCTCCCCGGATACCGTCACCGTTTCCGCCACCTGGCCCGCCTTCAGACTCGCATCCACACGGCGCTCGACAGCAACGCTGACCTGCACGTCGCGGGCGCTGAAGGTTTGAAAGCCGGCCTGGGTGATCGTGACCGAGTAGGAGCCGATCGGTAGCTCTGGAATGCTATAGCTGCCATCCGCGCTGGTCTGGGTGGTGCGTTCCAAGCCGGTTCCGGTGTTCCGCACCGTTACCTTGGCTCCGGAAATGACCGCTCCGGAAGGGTCGGTTACCGTTCCTAAGATAGTTCCACGAAATGTCTGCGCCATTAGGCCAGTTGTTGCCAACAGGAAGAACACCAGGGCTAGACGTAACCTCATGATCTTTCTCCTTTGTCCGGCGTCCAAACCAGCAGACGGGGACACATCGTTCCCGGGCTTTGGGCGGGAATTATATGCTTGTCCCGCCGCCCGGCGCCGCCGGTCGGTCGGGTGAACATGTATGTGCAACATTGCCAGTTTGCAGAGCCTACCGCCTCGGCGAAGTCAGCACAATGTTATGTAATGGAAAAAACGGGGCCAGCCTACTGAAAGGTGATGTGGGAGTCAACCATCGCGACCGGGCTTGTGGGCATCTGATATGCTGTGCTGGCCCAAAATGGGCCATGCTCGGAGGGGTCTATGGCACGATGTATTGCCTTTGATAAGCCGACCGCGCAAGCCATATCCCGAAACCTGCACCTGCTTACCATTTGCGATCCCGAAGCTGATCCGGTGCAAACCGCCCTGCACAGCAACGCTCCTACCTCCCTGCTGGCCATGTCTGCGGAAGGCGGCAAGCCCATCCTCATAGTGAAAATTCGGCGCGGCCAGAGCCTTCTCGCTCCAGCCGCCCTGAGCGGTGATCCTCTTGGTTTCGAAGCCAGCGGGTTCCTGGGCTTAAGCGATCAGCCGGTTTATTTTGCCGAGCCCGAGCCTGTCAAGAGGTGGTGGCAGAGGATTCTGTAGGTTCTGTACTGAAATCCCGAAAAATCATCGGGCTGGATCAGAAGCTAAAAGCCAGCCCGCCGCGCAGGGTGCGCGGCGCCTGCACCAGATAGAGGGTGCGCCCATCTTTGCCGACCAGAGGCACGTAGCCTTGGGCCAGCAGATTGTCCACTTCCAGCAGGGCTTCCACGTGGTTCACCACAAACATCGAGCCGGGAAGGGGCTGGCGGATGAAGAGGTTCCAGTAGGCGCCGGCCTGGCCGGGGGAAACGTCGAACATGTCTACGGGTGTAACCGCGTTGCCGTTAATCCACCGGTAAGAGGCGATCCAGTGCGTCCTGAGCTTCGGTGTGGTACCGCTCATCTTGGCGGCGACAGCCTCGCGGCGTACCGTGCGCAGGCTGCTTCCCAGCGCGTCCCAGGAAGTGTTGGGAGCCACATCCAGCACGCCTCCGTAAGCATAGTCCAGAGTGCCAGTAAGACCGGCTGGCAGGTTGCGCTGCACCACCAGGCGCAGGCCGGTAGTTTTCAGTTGCCGGCCGGCATAGGAAAAAGTTTCAGAATAGATATCGGGTAGAACCGTGCCCACTTCCGCGCCGGCATCGCCCACGCCAGTCAGCATGGTATTGGCGATTCGGTCGTAGTAGAAGGCAGTCTGCACCTTGGTTTTTCCCATGCGATGGGAAAACGAAAGCTCCTGATGGTGGGCGCGTTCCAGTATGGGGCTAACGCCCACAACCGACATGCGCGGGCTGGACTCGCTCAAATCCGCCGGGGCGGAATCAAAACCCTTCTCCAGGCGGGAGTTGGGTTCGGAAGTGGCGTACCTGTATTCCACCACCGTATCGGGCGAGAGGTGAAGGGTGACTGATCCGAAGGGACGCGCCGCCGTCACCCGGCCCATGAACTGAATGGTCTGCAGTTCGCTGCCGGCTCTAAATTCCAGGGCGTTGCCCAGGGTGAAATCGTCAGATGTAGTGAGGGCCAGCGCCTGCAACGCGCCATCGTGCAGCACGCTGTCGGGAGTGGCAAAACGGCGCATGGTGAGCGCAACCAGCGGCCGCGAGCCGTTCTCCATTCTGTGAGTGTAGGTGGCCCGCACCAGGCCAGGGGTGCCGCTGCCGTAGCCGACATGACCGTCAAACGAAAGCGTGCCCGTGTTGAACACCGAACTTTGGACGGAAAAAGCCGTGCTCATGTCGCCGGAAGAAGCGGTGTTGAAGTCGTCGCTGGCGCCGGCCACGAAAGCAACCTGGCCGGTGAGCGGGTGCTCCTCGGCGCCTTCTTTGGAAACCAGCTCTGGCCGGCCATTCACGATGCGCAGAATGGGGCGATTGGCGCAGGAGCGCAGGGTCCAGTTCCAATCATCGTCGTCGCTGGCCCCGGGCGTGCGCGGCAACGTCTGCATCGCGTCAAACAACGTTTCCAGAGTCAAATTGACGACGTGTGCCGCTCCCGAACGGAGGTTCACATTCTCCCGTACGGATGGGAGAAATGCAGGAGCGGTCACCCGGATGTGGTAAATCCCGGGAAGGAGGTCTTTGGCAGAGTAAACGCCTTTGTCGTCGGTGAAGACGCGCACCGCTCGCAGCGAACCGGAGGCCATGATCTCAACTACAGCCCCCATCTGGGGTACGCCCGCCGCGCTGTGCACCCAACCGGAAATCGCCGCCGGCTTGCCTGCAGCCCAGGCTGACGCCGACAGGACCAGTAACGTGGCCACGGCCAACCGAAAGAGCTTGCAGGTCTTCAACTCGCCACCTCGCTGGGGGACGTGAGTAATTTACTCAACGGCAAAGGTTACTGTTGGATCGACCGTTTGCTTCGAAAGATTGTCGTTCACCTTAATGCTTAAGCGATAGATGCCCGGCGACAAAGCGCTGGCCGACAGGCTCTTTTCCAGCGTGAGCTGATCGCCAATATTACCCATCTCGTCGGTGGATTCCACCTTGTGCAGCACCGCCTTATTGGTGGATGCGTTGACCAGGTTGTACTCGATGGTGGCCTTCGGCTTGTGGGTCTGCTGATTCACCGACAAGTTGTACACCTGCATCCAGAAGTTGACTTTCTGGTCGCGCTTGAAGGTGGGCGGCTTGCCATTGGCCGAGGCCAGGCGCGGCCGCACCTTCGTGGTGCCAATCACAAAGTTTCCCGTGCCCACATCGCGGTTGGGCACTTTTTCCATGTCGTCGGCAAGTATCAGCGAGGAGGTAGCCAGTTTGTCTTCGCTGTACTCCGGCACCAGGACGCCGCGGCTCCAGGTGCCCATACGGTCGCCGTTCACATCCTTCACTACCAGGTCAATGCGGTAGCGGCCGGGCCGCAAAGGCAAAGCTTTCCAGTACACCGCCGACTTTTCCGTTTCCTTGGGCAGCAATTCCGCGGGCTCGTCCACTTTAACCGTATCTTCGAAAGTCTGCGCAATTCGCCCGGTCAGAGTAGTCGCGCGGCCAAAAATATGAACTACGCCCGAGGAGACGCCTTCCTTGGTCTGGAAGGTTACATCCTTGTACTTGATCTGGACCGTCACC
>DASYWT010000254.1:0-15163 GCA_035935775.1 Terriglobales bacterium | reverse complement strand
AGTCAGAATCGCGCTGGATCGACTTCTGAAAATGAAGCATTGCCCTGCGCTGCCCTTCTTCGGTCAGGACTCGCGCGAAATATCGGCCTTTCAAGTACAGAGAATAAGCCTCGGGACTTACCTTGCGGCTAACAGCCAGGCGCGTTTTCTCGGCGCGGCTGACTTGCGCGCGAATCGCCCCCGCAACATCGCGGGCGACTTTGCTCTGCACCTCGAGCACGTCAGCCATGGCACCGTCGTATACCTCCGTCCACAGGTGCTGGTCGCTGTGGGTGTGAATCAGCTGCACCGTGATTCGCAGCCGGTCGCCCGATTTCACCACCGAGCCTTCCAAAAGTCCTTGTACTCGCAGGGCACGAGCAATTTGACCGGCTGACTCGGTGGTGCCTTTGTACCGCATCACAGAAGTACGCGAGACGACACGCAAGCTGCTAACCTTCGCCAGTTCCGTAATCAGGGCTTCCGTGATTCCATCGGCAAAATATTCCTGATTGGAATCGCTGCTTAGGTTTGCCAACGGAAGCACAGCAATGGAGTCAATACGAACTGGAATCTCAACCTCGTGGACGGTGCCGCTAAACCGATAACCGCGCCGCGGTATAGTCGTAATATAGTCGCTGCCCTGGTTTGCTTCGAGCGCGCGGCGTAGCAGGAAAACCATCTGGTTCAGATTCGCTTCCTCCACGAATGTGTCTGGCCAGACGGTTTCCAACAACTCTTCCTTCCCCACGACTTCGCCAGACCGTTTGACCAGCTCAGCCAGGACTTCGACTGCTTTCGGTGGCAAGGCGATGATTTTGCCGCGGCATTCCAGGCTCCGGCCAACCGTATCCAGCCGATAAGGACCGAATTCATACCCAGAAGATCGGAATGCCGTCATGGCCGGGTATTCTATTGAAAATTTGAGATTTTATTGAGGACTTTGCGCCCGCCTCCATGCGACGGTCTTACGAGCCGGTCCAGATTCATTTCCTCAAGCTGGAGGGACTCATGGTGACGGAATCCGCCATTCAGCAGCTCAGATCCTCGGTGCGCGGGCAAACCTTGTGTCCTGGAGATCCAGGCTATGACAAGGCTCGTACCGTTCCCAACGCCATGATTGATCGGCGACCGGCTGTCATCGCGCGGTGCGCTGGTGCGGCCGACGTCATCGCATGCATCCGCGTCGCTCGTGAGTATGAGATCCTCGTTTCCGTTCGTGGGGGAGGCCATAGTATTGCTGGCAAAGCAGTTTGTGACGACGGCCTCATGATTGACATGTCCACCATGAAAGGCATCCGTGTGGACCCTGTCAGGCGCACTGTACGTGCGCAAACCGGTTTGAAGCTCGGCGAATTTGACCGCGAAACTCAGGCATTCGGCCTGGCCACGACCCAAGGCGTTGTTCCCACCGTGGGCATTGCCGGACTGACACTGGGCGGCGGTTGGGGCAACTTGCATGGCAAATTCGGTCTCGCCATTGACAACGTCATAGGCGCTGACATTGTCACGGCCGATGGCCGTCTCTTGACCGCGACCGCTTCGGAGAACGAGGACCTGTTTTGGGGCATTCGTGGCGGCAGCGGCAATTTTGGTGTGGTGACCTCCCTGGAATATCGTCTTCACGAAGTCGGCCCAGTCTACGGTGGCGCGATCTTCTTTCCCGCCGCCAAGGCGAAGGAAGTCCTGGGCTTGTGGCGTGAGTTCTGCCAGGAAAGCCCCGACGATCTGGTTAACCAGGCCACTTCGGCCACGCTGCCGGATGGCACCAAGGTCTTTGGTTTGGCGGCCTGTTATTGTGGCCCCGTGGCCAACGGCGAAAGGCTATTGCAGCCTCTGAGGAAGTTCGCGACGCCGGTCGCAGATATGCTCGGTCCGATGACCTATCTGCAAATGCAAAGCATGTTCGAACCATTCTTCCCGCCGGGACGTCTCGTCTATACCAAATCGAATTTTCTCCGTAGCCTTGACGATGACACCATCGAAGCTCTGGTGCAGTACGTGGGAAAGAGTCCTTCACCCTATACCTTTGCCCCATTTGTGGAACATTGGCACGGGGCTGCCACTCGCGTCGCCCCCGGAGACACCGCCTTCCCTCACCGCCAGTATTCCTGGAATTTCTTCGCATGGTCCATGTGGACCGATCCCGCCGACACCGACAAGAACATCCGGTGGACACGCGATTGTTGGGAGGGATTGAAGCCCTTTCTAATCGCCGGTGCATACGGAAACTACGTGACGGACGAAGGAGAAGCCATTGCTCGCGAGGCCTATGGCTGCAATTACGATCGACTCGTTGCTCTCAAAAATAAATACGACCCCACCAATTTTTTCCGCATGAACCACAACATCAAGCCAGCCAGAGCAGCGCAAGCGGTGGGTTGATCAGAGGTTGCTGGGCGCACAAAATCTGGGCGGCTCGCGCTGGCGGGGTAGCTTCTTGCCAGACAGTGGGCAGCCAGTCAACCATTGCGTAAGTTACTGTGGGGCAAGGCACAAAATCGCGCCTTCGTCACACCCAGGTGTGCCGCAGATCACGGAAATCCCACGATATAAGTAGTAAAAACGTAAATTGACTGGGTACATCTGGGCCCCTTGATTTCATCGTGCATGTAGTACAGCGGACGATGAAGTGAAGAGGAAGATGTACCCAGCTTTTTTGTGGCTGAAAGTACGAATTGTAAAGCCCTGCGAGCCAGCCTCCGGCCGCCTTTCCCGTAAATGTATAATCGCTAATTTGAAAGAAGTTGCTTGCGGCTGGTAAGAGCAACCATGCGCTTGAGTTGTCGCCTGCCGGATCCAGCCGTCTCGAAACATGAATCGCCTGCTACCATTTATCGCCCTTCTATCGGCCTGCACTCTTCTGCTGCTCACCGGTTGTGCTGAAAAAGCCTCCCCTGCCCCGGTTGCCGACGCGGTCCCGGTCATGGCGGCCAAAGCGGTGGTCAAGCCTATGCCCGTGGAGTTGCACGCCATTGGCACCGGCGAAGCCTTCAAGACTGTGTCGGTGGAGTCGCAGGTGGCCGGCATTGTCAGCGCCGTCCACTACCAGCAGGGCCAGTATGTCAAGCAGGGCGACCTGCTGATCAGCCTCGATGACCGGCCATTCGTAGCCGCGCTCAAGCAGGCGGAAGCCAACCTGGCCAAAGACAAAGCGGCAGCGGAACTGGCCAAGGTAGAAGTGGAGCGTTACAGCAAGCTGTCGCAAGCGGGAGTTGTGCCCAGGGAACAGTACGACCAGCAGCGCGCCAACTTCGACGCCGCGCAGGCGGCGGTCCAGGCGGACGAAGCCAACATCCAGACAGCGAAGCTGAACGTGGCCTACTGCTCCATTTACGCGCCCATCAGCGGGCGAACCGGCAGCCAATTGGTGTATCCCGGCACGGTGGTAAAGGCCAATGACGTGCCGGTGCTGGTGGTGATCAACGAAGTTTCGCCGCTGTACGTGGATTTCAATGTGCCCCAACAGTATCTGACAGAAATCAAGAGCTATATGGCCAAAGGCCGGTTGCCGGTGCAGGCGGTGCCCTCGGACAATTCGCACACGGAGGTGGGGTACCTGAGCTTTGTGGACAATACGGTGGATCCCTCCACCGGCAACATCAAGCTGAAGGCGACCTTCACCAACGCCGGCTTGCGGCTGTGGCCGGGCGAGTTCGTCAACGCAATCCTGCGGCTTACGCAGCAGGAAAACGCGGTGGTGGTACCGGCGCAGGCGGTGCTCACGGGGCAGCAGGGCGATTACATCTTTTTCATCAAGCCGGATATGACGGTGGATTCACACCCGGTGAAGGTGCTGCGCACGATCAATGGGGAATCGGTGGTTGCCGCCAACGATGTGCAGCCCGGTCAAATGGTGGTCACCGACGGGCAAGTTCGCCTGGTGCCCGGGGTGAAAGTCAGCATTAAGAACAGCCTCTGAGGAAGGCCAAGAATCGCGATGAGCGTTGCCGAGCATTTCATACGCCGGCCGGTGATGACCAGCCTGATTATGCTGGCCATTCTGCTGTTCGGCCTTGTGGCCTATCGCGATCTCGCCGTCAGCGACCTGCCTAACGTTGATTTCCCTACCATCACGGTTTCCGCCAACCTGCCGGGCGCCAGCCCGGACACGATGGCCTCGGCGGTAGCCACGCCGCTGGAGAAGCAGTTCACCACCATCGCCGGCCTGGATTCGATGACCTCGACCAGCGCCATGGGCACCACGCAAATCACGCTGCAATTCGACCTGACGCGCAACATTGATGCCGCGGCGCAGGATGTTCAGACCGCGATCACCGCGGCTTCCAACCAACTGCCGCCGGGCATGCCGACTCCGCCGACTTACAAGAAGGTGAATCCGGCGGATGAGCCCATTCTTTACCTCGCCCTGACCTCGCCCACCCTGCCGCTCTCGCAGGTGGATGAGTACGCCGAGACGCTGTTGGGCGAACAGATCTCCATGGTCAAGGGTGTGGCCCAGGTGCAGATCTACGGCTCGATGAAATATGCCGTGCGCATTGACCTGGATCCGAACGCGCTGGCCAGCCGGCAGATCGGCATCAATGAAGTGGCGCAGGCGGTCGCCAACAGCAACGTCAACCTGCCTACGGGAACGATGTACGGCTCGCACAAGGCCTTCACCGTGTACGCCAACGGGCAGCTCACCAAGGCGGCGCTTTATAAGCCGCTGATTGTGGCGTACAGGAACGGATCACCGGTGCGCCTGGACGAAGTCGGCCAAGTGTATGACAGCGTGCAGGACACCAAGATCGCAAACTGGATCAACACCATTCCGGGAATCATCCTGGCGGTGCAGCGCCAGCCGGGCACCAATACCATCGAGATCGTCAACGCCGTCAACAAGCTGCTGCCGCGCTTCCGCGCCATCATGCCGCCGGCAATGTATCTGACGACGGAATACGACAAGTCCATCTCCATTCAGCAGTCGGTGAACGACGTAAAGTTCAGCCTGTTCCTGGCCATCATCCTGGTGGTGCTGGTCATATTCCTGTTCCTGCGCAACCTGTCGGCGACCATCATTCCCAGCCTGGCGCTGCCCATGTCCATCATCGGCACCTTTGCCGTGATGTACCTGCTGGGCTATACGGAAGATAACCTTTCGCTGCTGGCGCTGACGCTTTCCGTGGGCTTCGTGGTGGACGACGCCATCGTGATGCTGGAAAACATTGTGCGCCACATGGAGCAGGGCGAAGGCGTGTTTGAGGCGGCGCTGAGCGGCTCGCGCGAGATTGGCTTCACCATCGTCTCCATGACGCTTTCGCTGGCGGCGGTGTTTCTGCCCGTGTTTTTCATGGGCGGGATCCTGGGACGGCTGCTGCACGAATTCGCGGTGGTGATCATCTCCGCCATCCTGGTTTCAGGCGTGGTTTCGCTCAGCCTTACTCCCATGCTGTGCAGCCGCTTCCTGCGGCCGCACCTGGGGGAGCGGCACGGACGCACCTATAACGCGATGGAGGGCGTTTTCGACACCAGCCTGCGCTGGTATGACGTGAGCTTGCAGTGGTCCATGCGCCACCGCATTACGGTGATGGTGATCGGCCTGGGCCTGCTGCTGGCCACCGCCTGGCAGTTCTGGGTGATTCCCAAAGGTTTCCTGCCGGAAGAGGACATCGCGGAAATTGCTGGCTTCAGCGAGGCGTTGCAGGGCATCTCCTTCGACGCCATGAAAGCGCACCAGGAACAGCTGAACAAAATTGTGTGGGCTGACCCCAACACGCTGCAGTTCTTCTCCAGCGTGAGCGACAACGGCACTTCTGGGCTGAACATCGGGCGCATGTTCATTCACCTGAAGGACCGGCCCCTGCGGCCCTACACCAAGAACGCTTTTTACGACCGCCTGGACGGCGATTACGGAAGAGTGCCGGTGGTGGGCTGGGCGGTGCATGCGATCCGGCCGTTGTTCGAGCACCACATGGGCATCTCCGACATCATGCAGGAGCTGCAGCCCAAGCTGGATACGGTGACCGGCGTGCGCGTGTACCTGCAGAACCCGCCTTCCATCCGCATCGGCGGACAGCTCACCAAGAGCCTTTACCAGTACACGCTGGTGAGCCCGCAGACCGACCAACTCTACAAGTACGCGCAGGAAATGGCTACGCGGATGAAGACCTTGCCAGGCCTGCAGGACGTAACCACCGATCTGCAGATCAAGAACCCGCAGGCGAATGTTGTGATTGACCGAGACAAGGCTTCCGCCCTGGGCGTGACTCCGCAGCAGATCGAAGACGCGCTTTACACCGCTTACGGCCAGCGCCAGATCTCCACCATCTACGCGCCCAACAATGAGTACTGGGTGATCATGGAGCTGGAAGACCAGTACCAGCGCGATCCGCAGATGCTCTCCGAGCTGTACATCCGCTGCGCCAACGGGCAACTGGTATCGCTAAGCACGGTAGCAAAGCTGGTGACCAACCTGGGACCGCTGACGGTAAACCACATGGGGCAGCTGCCCTCGGTGACCATTTCCTTCAACCTGCAGCCGGGCGTGGCCATAGGCGATGCGGTGAACGAAATTTCGCGGCTGGCGGCGGACACTTTACCCATTACCATCTCGACCAGCTTCCAGGGCAGCGCACAGGCCTTCCAGCAGTCGCTGAGCGGGCTGGGCATGCTGCTGGGCATGGCCATCCTGGTGATCTACATTGTGCTGGGAATTCTGTATGAAAGCTTCATTCACCCGCTGACCATTCTTTCGGGCCTGCCGGCGGCGGCTTTTGGCGCGCTGCTGACGCTGATGGCGTTCCACATGCAGCTCGACCTGTTCGGTTTTGTGGGCATCATCATGCTGATCGGCATCGTCAAGAAGAACGCCATCATGGTGGTCGACTTTGCTCTGGAACTGGAACGAACGGGCGGGCGCACGCCAGCAGAGGCGGTTTACCAGGGCTGCCTGATCCGCTTCCGGCCCATCATGATGACCACCATGGCGGCCATCATGGGCACCTTGCCGATTGCCTTGGGCATGGGCGCGGGCGCGGACGCGCGGAGGCCCCTGGGCCTCTCCGTGGTTGGGGGCCTGGTTTTCGCCCAGATTGTGACCCTCTATTTGACCCCGGTCTTCTACACCTACATGGATTCCCTGCAGAATTATCTGGGACGGGGCGCGCGCAAGACCTTTGCTCAGCCCGCACTGCAAGAGCCGCTGCTGACCGAGCATTCGCAGCATGTGGGGGATTAAAACCAATTAGCACTTAAAACCTACTCATAAATCAGAATCGGTTTTTAGAGGGCGCGACTTCAGCCGTGCTGTCCGGGGCAAAGAGGGTATTGAAATCGCCTCTAACCGAGTTCAAAGGGCGAAACAGCTCTTAGTCCAGGGCGGAAGCCCTCGGAATGGCACAAGAAAATAATCAAGAGCCCCGGCGTGGCGGCACCAAAGGGCGAAAAGCGGGTCCTTCGCTGCGCTTGCTCGCTAACGCTCGGTCGTGCAGCTCAGGATGACAAAGTTCAAATTTAATGCTCACGGGCTGAATGCTGGGTGCTGACCGCTGACCGCGCCTTGAAGCACACGCGCGTGACGCCCATCACAGTCGGCGAGAGGACCAGCCTTTAACCTTAAAGAGGGACAGTAGCCCCGGCCACACCGCCGCAGGCGGCGCAGGTCGCCCGCGAGCTGTGTACGCGGAAAGGGGACCTATGAAGCCCTTCAGCTTACTGCTGGGCAGTATCCTCTCCGTTGCCGTCATCGCCGTGTTGCTGCTGACTTTCGGGGTGAAACCACGAGGGCCAACGGAACAGGGAGCGGCACTTTACAATGTCTCCACTGAAACCACGATCCGAGGCGTGGTGCGCACGGTCGAGGACTTCACTTGTCCGGTCAGCGAGAACGAGATCGGCCGTCACCTGCGCGTGCAGACCGCAAACGGTATGATGGAAATCCACTTGGCTCCGGCGCGGGTCATGCGCAGCCAGAAATTCACTTTCTCTCCCGGTGATCAGATCGAAGTCTCCGGCTCCCAGCTCAACCTGCAGGGGCAGGAGTCCATCATGGCGCGGGAGATTACGCGGGGAAATGAGAGCTTCTTTGTCCGCGACCGGCAAGGCAAGCTCCTGCTGCTGCAACAATAGGCTCGCGAGCCAACGTGGTTCAGGGGACACAGATGTTTGGTCAAGTGAATGAGCAGAGCATACTTCCCTTCCGTGACCGGGCAGAAGCGGGGCGTCTGCTGGGCAGCGCTCTGGCGGCTTATGCCAGTCGCACGGATGTGCTGGTGCTGGCGCTGCCGCGCGGGGGTATTCCTGTTGCCTGCCAGGTGGCCAAGGCGCTGGCTGCACCGCTGGACATTTTTGTGGTGCGCAAACTGGGTGCGCCAGGAGACCCTGAGCTTGCTATCGGAGCGGTGGCGCCGGGAGGGATCTGCATTCTGCAGGAGGAGATCATTGCCGGCCTGGAGATCTCCGCCGATATCGTGATCGCAATCGCCGCCCAGGAAGAGCAGGCACGAAAGGAAAGCGAGAAGCTGTACCGCCTCCACCTGCCTGCGCAGACCATCGCAGGCGCCACCATCATCCTGGTGGATGACGGCATCGCCACGGGCGCCACCATGCGCGCCGCCATCTCCGCTCTGCGCTATCTGCAGGCCAAAAGAATCGTGGTGGCATCGCCCGTCGCCCCGGCGGTCACTTGCCGCGAACTTCAGGCGCTCGCCGACGAGGTCACCTGCCTGGCAACACCGGAAGTTTTCTTCACCGTAGGTCAGTGGTACGTAAACTTTGAGCAGGTGAGTGATCAGGAAATGACTGCATTGCTCGAACAAGCAACCACCTTCGTATAACAAGGAGCGACCCATGCCACTGCAGAGATTGAAGGATTTGCTGGACCGCAACGGGGTACATTACGAGTCCATCGTCCACCTTCCCGCCTATACCGCGCAGAATATTGCGGCTCTCACTCACATTTCCGGCAAAGAAGTGGCCAAGACGGTGATCGTGAAACTGGAGGGCTCGCTGGCCATGGCGGTGCTGCCAGCCTCGCACCGCATTGACCTGCGGCGCTTGCAGGCGGCCACGGGGGCAGGCACGGTCACGGTGGCCAGCGAAGCGGAATTTAAGGACGCCTTTCCGGGCTGCGAAACCGGAGCCATGCCGCCTTTCGGGAGCTTGTATGGACTGCCCGTGCTGGTGGATGAAACGGTGACCCACGACCGGGAAATCGTGTTTAATGCTGGCTCGCACACAGAACTGGTTCGCCTGGCCTACGCGGACTTTGCTCGCCTGGAAGGACCAAAGGTGTTGAAGTTCTCCGCAGGCTCCTCCAGCGCGGCAGCCTAAGCTGCTGGAAAATAGGCCTCAACCGGTCCCGAGCGGTGAACCAAAGCATCCTTCCCCCGGGGCTCTGAGGGTATCCTTTGCCAGTTCCGAAAGTAACGTTCCGGGTAACGCGTTGACCATTTCGACTGCTTGTCCAATAATCAATGCGCGCTGCCACGTCGTTCCTTACCGCAAAAAATGTCAACTGATGGATGGCAAGGGATACGCCTCTTCTTGAACTTTACCGAGTCACCGTCCAGAAATTCAGCGTCTAAGCAGATACGTTCCTTTCTGGAGGCCCGATGAACCGTGGTTTGGGTCTGACCGCAGTTCTGACAGCAGCACTGCTTGCCGGCTGCGGAGGAGGGGGAGGGTCGCCGCCACCGCCGTCCACGGTGTCAGTAAGCGTTTCGCCGACCTCGGCGACGGTTGCGCCCGGCTCTTCTCAGATTTTCAGGGCCACTGTCACCGATACCGCGAATACATCCGTAACCTGGATGGTCAATAATCGGCCGGGTGGCAATACCACAATTGGAACCATTAGTACGCAGGGCGTGTACGTTGCTCCGCAGACGGAGCCCAGCCCTCCAACCGTCACCGTAAGAGCGGTTGCGCAAGCGGACCCGACCAAGTCGGCGACGGCACTGGTGACGATTGGCCAAGCCGCCGGCATCGCCAACCAGGCCCGGCAAGCAGTTCCCATTAAGCTGGGCACTTCCGGAGGCGACAGCCTGGATATAACCCGGACCGCCACCCTCATTACGTGCTGCTCTGGCACCCTGGGGTCACTCATCCAACGTGCCGGCACTTTCTACATACTTAGCAACAATCACGTGCTGGCTCGATCCAACCAGGCCAAGATCGGCGAGCCGATCACGCAGCCCGGCTTGGTGGACAGCAATTGCACGCCGGCTACCCCGGTAGCCGCCTTGAGCCAGTTTGTTAAGTTTCCGCAGAACGGCACCAGCACGAAACCCGCGACGGGCACGGTAGACGCAGCGATCGCTCAGATAGTCAGCGGCGCGGTGGACACTTCCGGCAGCATCCTGGAGTTGGGCACGGCAAGTTCGACACCCAATGTTCCCAACCCTGCGCCTCCGGCAAGCAGCACGGTGGCGCCGGCGATTAACATGAAAGTCGCCAAGGCGGGTCGCAGTTCCGGACTGACGTGTTCCTCCATCACTTCCATCAATACCGTTGTGGATATCAACTATTCCACCAGTTGCAGCGGCGGCACCACCTTTTATGTTGAGTACGACAATCAGGTGGTGATCAATGGAGGAAGTTTCAGCGCGGCCGGCGATTCGGGTTCCCTGGTGGTGAACACGAGTACGGCCCAGCCGGTCGGGCTGCTCTATGGCGGCAATACCAACAGCACCGTGGCCAATCCTATTGGGGCCGTGCTAAGCGCGCTGGCCGACAGCCAGGGCAATGTCCCGACCATCGTGGGCGGCTCGGAGCACGCCATTGTGTGCCCCTCGGGGGCGGCCGCCGCTCCTGCAGGGGGACAAGCGGCCGTGCCTCTTGCAGCCACAGAGGTAGCCCGCGCTGCTGAAGTTTCTAACCGCTACGCCACGTGGCTGATGACCAACCCGGCGGTCGCGGGACTGGTGGTAGGCCGCAGCCATGACGCGCCCGGCAGCGCCGCCATTGTGATCTACGTCAAGTCCAAGCCCGAACCCGGCGCTTTTCCCGCCCAGTTGGAGGGCGTCAGAACCAGGATTGTCCCTGTCTCCGTGGTCCAGGCGCACTCCCCATCCGCCGTTCCCGAGGGGGCAGTGGCGGAGGCGGAAGTGGCGCGCGTTGCGGCCATCAAGCAAGACCGGGCAATCCAGCTTATGCGCGAAAATCCGGCCATCTTTGGGGTTGGGGTAGGCGCCAGTGAGGACAGCCCGGGCGAGGCCGCCCTGGTGCTGTTTGTGGATAAGGACATGGCATACAACGCGCCGCCGACTGTGGGCGGGACGCGCACCAAGGTGGTACGCGGCGACCGTTTCCGCGCCTGGGGCTGGAACGAGCGTCAGCAGCCGCACGCCTGTTCCGTTCCCAAACCCTCAGCCCTTCAGGGAAGTAGCCTGTTGCCGTAGTCAGGCCGAACCCCGGCCGTTACGGTTGATCCGGCGCGCCACCCACTCCAGCAGTTGATCGGGGTGAATGGGCTTATTCAATATTTCGAAGTCGTGGCCGGCGGCGCGGGCCCTATCCATCAGGTCAAACGCCGCCGCCTGTCCGGTAAGCAGCAGAATCTCGCAGGTGGGCAGGAGTTCCCGGACCCGGATGGCAACCTCCACGCCATTCATATCGGGCATGACCACGTCGCTAATCAGCAATGCGGGCTGGAACTCGAGGCTGTGCTGCAGGGCGGCACGGCCGGAATAGGCCACCCGGCACTCATACCCGCCCTGGCGCAGGATCAACCCCAGCGTGTCGGCGATTATTATCTCGTCATCGGCGATGAGCACTTTGAGCTGTGCGGTCATGGATATCAAGGCTGGCAACGGGCAGAACTGTGGATCAGAGGCGACGAATGCGCTTTAATTCCGCCTGCAGCGCCCGCTCCACTCGCTTGGACTTTCTCTCACCGCGGGCCACGCGGCTCACATAAGAGCGGTCCACGCCCAGGCGGCGAGCTACACGCGAGTATAACCCGCGATAGCGGGCGTATCGTGCGAGTTCGCGACTCCGGCGACTGTTGCCTGTCACCATTGATGACAAGATATATTGTCTGACTTGGGTATTTCCCAGTTCCCGACTACTATAACGCTGGCGTTAGTTCTGTCAAGCGCAGGCTCTGGGGAGGAAGCCCGATATCAATTAGGCGCGTTCCGCGGTGCGGGCATCGGCCGGCTGCCCATGCGATCGCGCCACAGTATGGCATTCAGGCGCTGTGCGGGGGCGGCGTCGGCATGGGTGAAATCCATTTTCAGAGATTCTCGCGCTCCCGGCGCGTTGGGGCCGTTCGTGCGATAAAGCAAGCCGTTATCACGATTGCGGTAATCGGCCCGAAAAGCTGGTTGTCCCGGACCAGTGAACAACGGGGCCATCACCGGGGCCAAGGCATCGTTGTTGTTCATGGGCGGCAGCCCCAGCAGAGCCTCCATGGTGTGAATCACGCTGACCGTGGTGTAGAAGTGGTGGTCCACATAGGGATTGTCGGGCGAACCCGGCGAGTATTTGCTGATGACGAAAGCGATGCTGCGGTGGGCATCCACGTGATCGGCTCCGTCCTGGGCGTCATCTTCCAGCACGAAAATGGCGGTGTCTTCCCAGTAGGGGCTGTGCGATAAAGCCTCCACTACCCTGCCCACGGCCAGGTCGTTGTCGGCCACGGAAGCGGCGGGAGTGGGGAATCCGAGGCGAGTGCCGGCGGTGTGGTCATTAGGCAGGCGCAGCAGAGTGAAAGCCGGCAATTGCTCGCCCTTCCCTTCCTGGCGGGCACGCACAAACTGCTCAAACTCGTTGAGGAATTCATCTACTCGCAACTGGTCGGGGTAGTCGAGGCGAAAATCGGCAAAGTTGGCATCGAAGTGTCCGCGCAACTCGGGCTTGGTGGCCACATCGCGCGCCAGAACCGGGACTGGCCACGGCCATGGGCTAGGCGCTCCGTGGGGCTGACCCACGTTGGCAGGCAGGGGCTCGCCTTTATTGATTCGCCCGCGCCGGCAGCGGTCTTCCGGCTCCAGCGGCGTACCCATGCGTGGCGAGGGAACAACAGCGCCTCTTGCGGAGCACCAGATGCTGGCCACGAACTCGCCGTAGTGCCGGTAACTCAAGCCGTGCCGGGCCAGATCGCCCCATAGATAGCCGGTTTCCGGTTCGTTGACGTCGGGCGCGCCTTGCTGCAAGGGGAAATCTCCGGCAACGTTGCCTTCGTAGTCGTAGGTACGCTCCCGGCTGCGATAACTGATTTGCCAGGTCTTCTCCGTGTAGTCGGAGGTGATGCCGGCGGTAGACCACACGTGGCCGTCACCGGAAACTTCGCCGCTGTCATAAAAATTATCCAGAATGCCGAACTGGCGGGCCAGGGCATGCTCGTTGGGGGTAATGTCCTCGCCGAACAGGGTCAGCGAGGGGTCGCCGTCCCCGGGCTTGAGGTCGCCCAATACCTGGTCGTAGGTGCGATTTTCCTTGATGATGTAGATGACGTGGTGGATAAGATTTTTTCCAGAATGAAACAGGACCTGCCCGGGAGCGCTGTGCATGAGATTGCTCTCTTCAGCCTGGCGCGTGAGTTCGGCCAACTGGGGTTCCGATTGGCTGAGGCTGACGCGGGCGATGGAACCATGCAGCAGAGTGGGGATGTAGCCGGTGTCGTTTCCGCGATGGATGTGATCCGGGTTCGGCCCTGTGCCTTCACCCTTGCCGCTCGCAATCAACAGCTCGTCGCCGTGCACGGCCAGCGCCGTGGGATACCATTCCGTGGGAATAAAGCCGAGAGCGGCCTGAAGAGCGCTCGCCTCCGCCATGCCGGGTTGCAGAGCGGAAATGTCAAAGACGGCGACCGCATCGGCAGAGGCGTCGGCTACGAACATTCGCTTGTCATCGCTCGATTCCGCCAGGGCATTGGGGAAGGAGCCGCCAAAAGTCTGCTGCGGCAGGCGGGTGGAAAGCAGGCGCAGAAGCCGGCCATCGGCAGTATTTATGACGGCCACGGCATCGCTGTTAGAAAGGGTTACGAAAAGCAATTGCCCGTCAGGGCTGAGCAGCATGGCGGTGGGATGGGACCCGGGTTCGACAGCGGAGTTTGGCTTCAACAGGGCAATACGGCGAACGACCTTGCCGCCGTCCAGGTCAAGCTCGGCGACTTCGGAGGCGTTCCACAGGCTGCAGAAAGCCCGGCGTCCGTCCGGCGCCACCACCACGGTATAGGGATAGGCGGAGGGCATTTCCTTGCCGCCACTGAGGTCAAAGCGGCGCAGCAGCTTGCCCCGGCTGTCGAGCAGGACCGCATTGTCGGAAAGATTGTTGGCCACCAGGAGTTGTTCGCGTCCGTCGCGGGAAAAGGCCACAATTCCCGCGGGATAGGGAATGGCGTGCCCGGCAGTAATGTTGGCCAAGTCGTAGGCGACGTGCTTGCCGCGCGCGATAGGCTGCAAGGGGACCGGAATAAAACCTTCCGGCGATATTTTCCCGTTATCGAAACGATAGACGATGATGCCATTGCCAGTATCGCCCGGCTGCTCGCCCCGAGGATCGGTAATGGAGCCCACGGTGGCGTAGAGGCGCCCGCCATCAGGACTGAAGGCAAGACCCAGGAACATTTCCTGGCGGGCGTGGGGCCCCAGCCGGGGATCGGGAAAGTCGCTCAGCCGGTTGGCGGCGAGATCGAGCACAGCCACCGATTGCCGGTAATGCGAATCAGCCGTGCCAAAACCGGTGTTAAGCAAAGCCAGGTAGCGTCCGCTGGGATCGAGCACGGCCGCGACAGGCAGGCCATTGGTGCGCTGGGGATTTCCCGGCGGCGCCAGCAAGCGCTTGCTGCTGGGGAGGGAAACATCCGTTTGTTTCGCAAGTTTTGTCTGATAAGCGAGGGCCAGCGAGGCAATCAACATCAGCAGGAAAATTGTGCGCTTCAAGTTGCGTCAGCCTTTCTCCGAGGCGGCGGATCATTGTAACGGATAAGCCGCTGAACGCGGGTTGCGGATTCTTTACATCACGGCAGTGTGCGGCCTGGTTTCAGTATTAAAATCAAAATTTTGCCACCAGAGCCATGACCGACCCAGGTTTCAGCAACCCTCCCGGAGCGCCGGGCATTCCGCCGCGCTGGACCTCCAGCGCGAAAAACGGCGTGGGCACGGCGCTCAGCCCGTCCAGCCGCGTCTGGTTCACCATCAGCCATGGCATTCTCAATGAAATTTATTTTCCACGGGTGGACACCGCCTGCACCCGCGATGTGGGATTGATTGTTACCGACGGCCGGTTTTACGTTTCC
>DASYWT010000253.1:0-8179 GCA_035935775.1 Terriglobales bacterium | reverse complement strand
TCGGGTGCACCCATTGCACCCGCGCCACGGCGGCGGGGGAGGATGCTCGGGCTGGCCGCTGGCCCGGATTCGCTAAAACCGAGTGCGGCCTGCACATCGCGGGATGAGCTTCCAGCCACGTAGATTTCCGTAAGTTGTTGATTCCGCTAAGTTAAGTCCCTGGTAGCTTGACAAGCAGCAGTCATTATTGTAATTTCTGTACAGACTGAAATGACAGAAACACAAAAAACGCTGCTTTCACCCGCCACCCAGAAATTCATCCTGCACTGGGGGGAAATGGGGACGCGCTGGGGCGTAAACCGCACCGTGGCGCAGATCCACGCCCTCCTGTTCCTTTCGCCGCGGCCGCTGGAGGCGGAAGAAATCGCGCGCACTCTGTCGGTCGCCCGTTCCAACGTGAGCACCAGCCTGCGCGAGTTGCAGGGATGGCGCATCGTGCGCAGCGTATCGGTGCTGGGCGACCGCCGGCAGCATTTCGAATCCATGAAGGACGTATGGGAAATGTTCCGCATCATCGTGGAGGAGCGCAAGCGGCGCGAATTCGACCCGACGATTGCGGTGGTTCGGGAGTGCCTGGCGGAAGCCAACAAGGGCGGAGGGACAGACGAAGTTTATGCCCGGGAGAGGATGGCAGAAATGCTCGAGTTCATCAGCACCATGAGCGGTTTGTTCGAAGAAGTCCGCGACCTTTCCCCGGGCGCCATCAAGCGGCTGGCAAAACTGCGGGGCGGCATTCGTAAGCTGCTGCCCACGCGAACAGAGGCTTAGCGGTACCAGGGCGGCGGAAGAGCCGCCCTTTTTGGTGCGGTATGATTTCACTCACTTCAGAAATGACCGACAGAAAGGGCCGGCGCGCCGCGTGCGGCTGGGTATTCTTCGACGGCGATTGCGAAATCTGCCAATCGCTGGCCCGCCGCTTCCGCTCCACCCTGGAGAAACGCGGCTTCGGCCTGGCGCCGCTGCAGGATCCGCGGGTTGCGGCCCTCTTGGCTTTGCCGGCCGGCGCCCTGCTGCAGGAAATGCGGGTGCTCACGCCCGCGGGCGAAGTGCTGGGCGGGGCGCAGGCGGTCACGTTCCTGGCGGGAAGAATCTGGTGGGCATGGCCGCTGCACGCTGCGGCCCGAGTGCCTGGCATGCAGTCGCTGCTGCGCACCGGGTACAGGTGGTTCGCCGATCACCGCCATTGTTTAACGTGCGCTGTTGCTGAGGATACGAAAGGCGTCGGCCTCGCCCGTCAGGACGGAGAGGAACGCATATGATCACCTGGCTACGGGCAGCGGGAGCGGTGCAGGTTGCGCTGATTGCAGGCAATTTCCTGTTACCGGCCAAACTTCGCTGCCGCGAAAACCTTAAGCGAGTGTCGCCGATCGTCGCCCAGGTTTTCATCGTGCATTGGGCGTATATCGTCTTAACGCTCGCGGCATTCGCGGCGCTATGCTTCTGGTTTCCGCAAGAATTAGCAGGGCCGGGACTGGGGCGCTTTCTGGCCGCGTTCATGGCGGGCTTCTGGCTGCTGCGTGTGCCGGTGCAACTGTTTTTCTATGACCCCAAACAACGGCGGGAACACGGTCTGGCTGACGTGAGCTTTCTGGCCAGCGCTTCCTATCTTGGGCTGGTCTTCGCATTCGCCGCCCTTGGGAGGTTGCGGTGAGCAAGGCCGTCGCCAATGCGCATCCGGTGTTGTCGGCGCCGGCCCGAGGCCTGAGAAAGGCGGCCTGGCCCGGTTGGATCCCTCTCCTACTGCTTCCGGCCACTACCATTCTCTTTCGCTCGCGAATGGCGCCGTGGTGCTTCATGTGGGTTCTGGCCTTCTCCATCTTTTGGGGCTGCAAATGGCAGACCTGGTGGAAAGCCGGCTTGAAGATGGATTCTGTCGAAATCCGCCGCAGTCTCGCCTACTTGTTTGCCTGGCCAGGCATGGACGCTGAAGGTTTTCTGAATACAGAGCGCCGTCCTTTACGCCCAGGAGGGAGCGAATGGCTGTGGGCGAGCACGAAAACCGCACTCGGCGCCGTGCTGCTTTGGGTGGTGGTGCGGCATATCCCAGCCGAGTTCATGGCCGGATGGGCAGGCATGCCCGGGCTGGTCCTCATTCTGCACTTTGGGAGTTTCGAGCTGCTCTCCGTGTTTTGGCGCTCCACGGGCGTAAATGCAGAGCCCATCATGCGTTTGCCCCTGCTGGCTACCTCTTTGAGCGATTTCTGGGGGCGGCGCTGGAACCTGGGCTTCCGGCAGCTTAGTTACGACCTGATTTTTCGTCCGGTGCGGGTCCGTACTGAAGCCGGGTTCGCCCTGCTGATGTCGTTTCTCGCCTCGGGGTTGATCCACGACCTGGTCATTTCCCTTCCGGCGCGAGGCGGCTACGGGCTGCCCACCGCCTACTTTTTATTGCAGGGCTACGGCATTCTTCTTGAGCGCAGCGCGCTGGGCAAACGGCTGGGGCTGGGATCCGGCTTGCGCGGCTGGCTCTTCATGGCGGTTTGGGCTGGTGGTCCGGCTTGCATCCTTTTCCATCCCTGGTTCGTGGAGCGCGCGATGTTGCCCTTCTTGGGAGCCATCGGCGCGCGATAAGGCTGATGGCGGAGGGAACAGTGATGGCGATCTTGTCCGCTTTATATTTCGTGTTGCCGGGCGCTGAGAATCTTTTCAGCCTGGCGCTTTGGCTCTCAGGCGTGGGGCACTTCTGCGTTCTGATTGCCAGCTTCCAGGTACCGGCGCGATTGCATTGGAAGGAGGATTTGAAGCAGCTCACGCCTTTCAATCGCAAGCTGATGTGGGTCTACGGCGGATTCACAGTGTTCACCATCGTCGCCTTTGGAACCCTGACGCTCATGCTGCACTCCGAATTTCTGCAGGGAGACCGGGCAGCGCTGGGCTTGGCGCTGTTCATCGGCGTGTACTGGACCCTGCGCATCGTGGTGGAATTCTTCTATTACGACTTGGCCGACTGGCCTCGAGGCCGGGGCATGGTTGCTGGCCGAATTCTGCTGACCTTGCTTTTTATCTACCTCGCGGGCAGCAACCTGGCCTTATTTTTCTGGAAAGTCTTCGCCCGCTGATTTGTGAAATCAGGGCGGCGGAACGACACGGGATCTAGTCGGCAGCGTGGGAAGCGGCACGGCGGATGGGAAGGAACACCGTAAAGGTGCTGCCCTGCCCTGGCGTACTGCTCACTTCAATGCGCCCGCCATGTTCCTCCACGATGCGGCGGGCCAGCGAGAGTCCCAGCCCGGTGCCGTTCCCTTTGGTGGTATAAAACGGCCGAAAAATATGAGGCAGGTGTTCCGGCGCAATGCCACGTCCAGTGTCGGTGATGGCAATCGTTGCCAGGGTGTGGCGCCGCTCCACCTTTACCGTGATCTTTCCGCTGCGATCAATGGACTGGATGGAATTGAGCAGCAGGTTGAGCAACACCTGGTTCACCTGGTTGCTGTCGTGTTCTACCTCGAGGGGAATTGGATCGTGACGGAACTCGACATCAATGGGTTTGGAAAGCGCCTGCTGGCGGGCGAACATCACGGCGTGTTCCACCGTGGCGTGGATGTCGGAGAGGCGGGTTTCCGGCGGCTTGGGGCGGGCGCATTCCAGCAGGTCGGAGACGATGCGGTTGATCTGCATCACCTCCTGGCGCACTTCCTTGACCACAGCGCGCGCCGGGCTGGTCCCGGGCAGGTCGCGGCCGATGATTTCAATGACCCCGGCGATTCCGGCCAGAGGATTGCGGATTTCATGAGCCAGGCCGGCTGCCAGCTCGCCCATGGTGGCCAGGTGCTCGGCGCGCGACATCTGAGTCTGATGAAGGTGCTGGATTTCGTCGCGGCTTTCGCGAAGCTGGCGCACCATCTGGTTGAAGTTGCGGCCCAGGTCGCCGATCTCGTCGTTGCGGGTAGCGAATTTGACTTCGGCATCGAGCTCGCCCGCTCCCACGCGGGCGATCTTCTCCTGCAATTCGCGCATGGGCCGGTGGATGAGCAGGGCGAGCACGACAATCATGACGGCACAGATGGCGACCGCGCCGGAACTGGCCACCAGCAGCACGGCGTGGCGTTCGGTTTGTTGCAGAGACACCGTTGCCAGCACGAACAGCACCAGGCCATTCAGCAGTACCACGGCGACCGGCAGCACGGCCTTGATTTCCCAACTGATGCGCATGGAGTGGCGCCGGGGAGCGGCGGCCCGTGTTTCAGAACTGGGAATAGCCGCAGAGCTGGCGGCCACTCCCACAGTTTGGTCGCTACCGGTATCAGGCATAGGCGTGCAATCCGGGTAACAGATAAGTGACTCCGAAGAACGTGAACATCACCACCGCAAAGCCGAGGATGGCGAAGTAAGCCGCGCGGCGGCCGCGCCATCCGCGGGTAATACGCATGTGCAGGTAACCGGCATAGACCAGCCAGGTGATGGCCGCCCAGGTTTCCTTAGGATCCCAACTCCAGTAGGCGCCCCAGGTGCGGTTCGCCCAGTAAGCGCCGGCGGCGATCATGAGTGTAAGGAGGGGAAAGGCGATGCCGATGGTCTTATAGGTAACCTGATCCAGCACTTCAGCGCTCGGCAACAACCGCTCGAGATCGGCCCGCCGCCACAAGAGCAGCAGGTACAGCAGGGAGATGAAAATGCCGCCCACCAGACCGGAAAGGATGAAGGGGCTGGCGGCCAGATTGGTGGGGAAAAGCCCCTCGGCGTCGAGCGAGGGGTAGCTGCCATTGGCGCGCGCCAGGAAAGCAGCCAGCGCCAGCACCTGGGCGAGAATGCTTATGAATACGGCCCGGTTGGCGATGCCAAAGAAGCGCTCATCGTTGCGCCAGCCAGCGAGCAGATAGCAGACGAAAGGGGCCGCGACGGCCAGGGCCACCAGGCAGAAGAGCCAGCCCAGGTCGGGGATGGTCACGAACAGGCGCACGCCGCGCTGCAGAAACATGTCTTGTTTTTCAGCGGCGTCCCAGGCGGCCACGCTCAGCCCGCCCCAGCGCTCAAAACGCGTAAGGATGCCGATATAGCCCGCCGTCACTGCAAGGCTGGTAGCGGCGAGAAAAGTTTCCGTCTTCATCTTGTCCTGGATAAGGAACATTAGAG
This sequence comes from Terriglobales bacterium, assembly GCA_035935775.1. Lineage (GTDB taxonomy): Bacteria > Acidobacteriota > Terriglobia > Terriglobales > Acidobacteriaceae > JAICWP01. Next base: position 3,106 of record DASYWT010000253.1, on the reverse strand, counting down.
CCAGGGCGAAGCTGAGGGCGCAGGCAGCGTAAGCCAGCATGGCCAGGCTGACGTGCACGTGCAGCCAGGTGGACTGCAGCGCCGGCACCAGGGGATGTACATCGGTGCGCAGCAGTTGCATGAGCACCACGCCCACGATGGCTACCGGCATGGTGACGGTCCCGATCACCTTCACGCCATATTTTTTTTCCGCCACCAGGGTGAGCGCAGCCAAAGTCCAGACGAAGCTGAGCAGCATTTCATAGACGCTGGCGAAGGGCGGGTGTCCGGCAACATACCAGCGGTGCGCCACCGCGGCCGTGTTCGCGAGCAGGCCGGCCCAGGTAGCAAGCGAGGCATAGCGCACGTACCGTTCGGTTCCGGTCACGCCAAAGCCCAGGTACAACGCCCCGGCGCCGCCATAAAAAATAAGCGCGGCGTAGAGCAGGTTGGCTTCGGTGAAGAGGTTGCCGCTTTTCACCACGTTAAGGAACGCCATGAACAGCAGGAAGGCGATGCCCAGCCCCACCAGGACGACCAGAAGGTTGCTGGAAGCCGCGGGTTGCCGTTCGACGCGAGTGCGAGCCATGATTCCCTCCCTTAAACGCTGGCCAGCGAGGCCTCGCGCTCCGAGGCGCGAGCCTGAGATTCTTCGTGCTTCAATTCTGCTTGTACTTCTTCGAGCAGGCGGTGGAAGCGCAGCTCAAAAGCCGGGCGATTTTTGTTGCAGGCGCCGCCAATCCACAGCGCCGGGCGCCCGTGCTCATCGCGCACCACCATTGCCCAGAAGCGCATGTGGACCAGGTAAAAAGCCGTGCCCAAGCCCAGCGCCATCACAATGCAGCCCGCCCATACCAGCCACTGCCCGGGTTCGTGCGAAACCTGCAGGCCGGTAAAGTAGCCCATGCGCAGGTCGCGGAATTTGAAGCTGTAGGGCGACTTGTTATCGTGCGAAACATTGGGAAACTGCGGGAAAATCCATACCAGCATGGGGTCTTTCGCCTTCTGCGTGGTCACTTCCAGTTGAATCGCAGGATTGTCCGGCTGGTTGGAGCGGGCATAAATCTGGTTGTCCTGGACAACGAAATCAGGGATAAATCGCGCCAGACGAACGGAAGTTTGCGGGTCGAGCTGCGCCGTCTGCTCCAGAGCCAGTGAGATGTCCTGTGCAGCCCCCGAGCCCTTTGCGGGAGTGGCGGTCAGCATGACTTTGTCCAATTGCCCGGTCGAGCCGTAGCTCGATTGGTAAACCCGAATGCCGCCGTACACCAGAGGATCGTTGACCACAATCTGCTTACGCTCGGCTTCGCGCCCATTTTTCAGCACTACCAGGTTTGACCACCAACGCTTGGGGGTGCCGTCGGAATAGTTCTCCTGGCCGGCGCCATCGCAGCGGATAGCAAATGGAAGGGAGCGCGTGGTCCCGTTCTGCAGTTGGATCTGGCTGGCCTGCTGGCCATTGGTGAGAGCGAGAAAGCCGCGGTAGCCCCAGACCGCATCCACGATCCCGCCCAGAAAGATGAGCAACAAGCTGGCGTGCACGATGTAAACCGCCAGCAGCGAGAAGCGGTTGCGTTCTGCAAACAGCGAGACCTGATTATCGTCCACAATGTGCTGCGGGCGCAGACCCAGCTTCTGAAGCCCACGATGCGCCGCGGCCAGCGCCTGTTCCGGGTCCCGCACTGGAATCTGCTCCTGAACCGGCAACACCGCGCGGAAATGGGAATCAGCGCGGCGATAAGGCCGCGCGAAAAAGCGCCACACACCAGGGAAGCGCTGGATGGATGCAGCCACAATGGTCAGGCACAGCAGGCCCATGAGCAGCGCGAACCACCAGGCGTGGAAGACGTCGGTCAGGCCCAGGCGGTCCAACCAGGCGAGCATTTGCGGCGAGTAAGCGCGCTGTATCTGGTCGGGATCCGTGGTGGGCCGCTGCAGAATAAAGGTGCCGGCAGCGGAAGCGATCACCACCAGAATAAGCAAGATGATGCCGGTGCGAACCGCGCTGAGAGTCTGCCAGATGCGGCTTGCGGTCGAGCGAGTGTGTCCCGCCATATACCCTTCCTTCCCCAGTAGAAGGAGCACGTGGGGAGCCACAGCCAGTTGCCATATCAACTGGCTTGCAAAGAAGCAACTTAGCGGATTTAGCCCTGCTCCGGTGTGCCGGTGGGTGGGCCATATCGCGCAGAGCGCGGCCCGGGCTGCGGGGATTTCGCGCATTAGATCCAGGCGGGTGCGGGAAGTGGTGAGAAACGTGCCAATGGTCACATCCGCTTGTGACGCGAGTCCTATTGGCAGGGTCGGAGACGAGGCACCATTGTCCCAAGCCGGAACCGTTTCAAATTGGGACAACTGGAGGTGTCTCGTTGACGGCCAATTTCTGCCCAAAAACGTGGTTGGGGCATTTCACCTGCTGGGCTGTGGAAGATAGCCCATCGGATGCAGCCAAAAACAGCGGCGAGCTCCTCCGGCTTGCAGTGCTCCATCCCACATTCGCTTTCCGGTCAGCAACTTACAAAAAATCCTTTGGTTCGCAAACACTCCGGCGCGTCGCGGCGAGGCGCGTGCACAACAGTGATTGGAGGCTGCAGTGAAGGTCACCGGCAAACGCGTAATGTTCCTCCTCCTGCTGATTCTGGCATGGGGCGCGCCCGCAGTCGCGGCCGAGCATCCAGTGCCGCTGCCCAAGGATGTGCAGGACAAAAATTGCCTGGAGTGCCACGAGGACAAGACTAAAGGCAAGGCAGTGCACTCCGCCATCCAGATGGGTTGCAGCACCTGTCACAACGTCAAGAGCGACGGCACTACCACGACGGTGGAGCTGGTTTCACCCAAAAACGAGCTGTGCTTCACCTGCCACGAGAAGAGCAAGGAAGAGGTGCTGCACAGGCCCTACGAGCAAGGCCAATGCACCAGCTGCCACGATCCGCACGCCAGCGATTTCGCGAAGCAGACGCGGGCGGAAGGCAACGCGCTCTGCCTGGCATGCCACGCCGACCGCACGGTAAGCGGCGACAAGGTCAAGCTGTTCGAGTCGCAGGAAATTCCGGCGCAGGAGTTCGCGGAGATTCCCAAGATCCTGCCCAACGACAAGGCGCAGATCGGCCATCCCTTCGCCAGCCATCCG
>DASYWT010000252.1:0-26121 GCA_035935775.1 Terriglobales bacterium | reverse complement strand
CTCTGATGATGACGGTGGTTGGCCTGGTGTTGCTGATCGCCTGCGCCAACATTGCCAATCTGCTGCTGGCACGCGCCGCGGGACGGAAGCGCGAAATCTCCATCCGCCTGGCGGTGGGAGCATCGCGCTCGCGCATCGTGGCCCAGTTGCTGACTGAGGCCACTATTCTGGCCGTTGCCGGAGGTGGGCTGGGAATCGGCCTGGCGGTGCTTGGCCGCAACCTGCTCTGGCAGTTCCGCCCGCCCTTCCTGCAGCAGAGTTATCTCAGCCTCGACCTGGATGCGCGGGTGCTCCTGTTTACCCTGGGCATCGCGCTGGCTACCGGACTGATTTTCGGGCTGGCTCCCGCCTTGCAAGCCACGCGGCCCAACCTGGTGCTGGAGCTGAAGGAGCGGGCCGGCGGCGAAGTCTTTACCGGACGCCGCTTTGGTTTGCGCCACGCCTTCATCGTCGCCCAGGTTGCGCTTTGCATGGTGGCCCTGGGGGGCGCCGGCCTGTTCCTGCTCAGCCTGCGCAACGCTCAGGAGACCGACACTGGTTTCAACACGCAAAACCTGGCCATGCTCTCCTTTGACCTGGGCTCGCTCAACTACGAGCCGCCGCGGGTAAAGGAGTTCCAGCGCCGTGCCCTGGAGACGGTGCAGAACATGCCCGGCGTGCAAGCCGCCACCCTGGCTTCCAACGTCCCTTTGTTCGGCGGAGGCTTCAGCCGCAGTGTTTTCCCCGAAGGCCAGGAAGGCAGCTCCAACCGCAACGGGGTACTGACCATAACGGACGACGTAGCTCCGGGGTATCTGCAAACCATGGGCGTTGCGCTCATGCGCGGCCGCGACTTTGACACTTCGGTGCGCGAAGACAGCCTCAAAGTGGCCATCATCAATCAGGCCGCCGCCCACCGCTTCTGGCCGGATCAGGATCCGGTCGGCAAGCGCTTCAAGTTCTATGGCGAGAACGACTTCGTACAGGTCATTGGCGTGGCCCACGATGCCAAGTACATCACCTTGGGTGAAGATCCAACTCCGTACATCTACCTGCCGCTGATTCAGAATCCCAGCCCGGCCATCACCCTGTTCTTCCGCACTACCTCCGACCCCACCAGTCTGCTGGGCGCGGTTCGCAAGCAGGTGCAAACCCTCGATCCCAACTTGCCGCTCACCAACGTCTGGCCCATCGGCGAGGTTATTCACCAAGCCCTGTGGGCGGCGAGTTTCAGCGCCGGCCTGCTCTCGATTTTCGCCCTAGTTGCCATGCTGCTCTGCGCCGTGGGGATCTATGGAGTGGTCGGCTATACCGTGGGCCTGCGCGTGCGCGAAATCGGCATCCGGTTGGCTCTGGGAGCTCAGCCGAGGGATGTGGCGTTGATGATTCTGCGGCAGAGCGCTGCCACTCTCTCCATCGGGTTGGGGATAGGTCTGGTCTCCGCCCTCGTGCTGGCTCGACTCATCGCTAACCTGCTTTATGGGATGAGCGCCAGCACCCCAGCCGCTTTCGTCGCGACAGCGCTGCTTCTGGCCGTGGTGGGTCTGCTGGCCAGCTACTTGCCCGCGCGCCGCGCCGCTGGCGTGGATCCTCTGCTGGCCGTGCGCAACGAGTGATGATGCACCGAGAGTTGTCGGCCGCGCACGAATACGTCCGTAGCTAGATCCTGGCCTCTACTACGACGCGCTACCGGGCTTCAGTTGTGCCTGATTCTCAGCGATGAGTGCGCAGATCGGGTGCGACGAGGTGCGGGACGGCGTTGAAGGCGAACAGGTGTAGCTGCTGCGATTTCAATCGCAAGATGGAGTAAGAGGTGTTGTACAACACGGCTGCCAGGCGCATGACCCGCTGGTCGCAGATGTCGAGGGTTAAACCCGCCCAGATGGCGACTGGAACCGCGGAAGTAAAGATGATGACATTTTCGTTGTCGCCGACTGTCCGCAGCCGGCGCCGGCAACCGGCAATACGGCGCACAAACTGGTCCCAGCTTTCGCCCGCAAAAGGAAACCGGCCTGCAATCCATGCATCCACCAGTTTGGTGTCGCACGGCATCCACTGCCGGTGGACGGCGGCATCCTCGGTGTTGGCATGGCGTATTTGCCGGCGCAGCACAGCATATTCGCGCCGGAATGTGGCATCTTCGGCCGCAAGCAGCGGCGCAATTTCGCGATAGACTCCGCCCAGATCGAATTCATTCCAGGCTTTGTCCACTCTGATAGCAGGGAATTGGCCTCCCGCCTGGGCGTAGCTGCGGCCGACTTCCTCGGCAGTCGCCTGCTGGCGCAGCATGGAACCGGTGCAGGCCGCCGTGAAACGAACTTTCTGTAAGGCCAGGTACTCGCCGAGCAAGCGCGCCTGGCATCGGCCACGGTCCGACAAGGAATCATAGGCATCGCGAGTGCCCGCCTGCCCGTGGCGAACCAGGTAGACGCGGCTCAACTGTGCTTCTCCGCCAGAGACACTGCCAGTTCGGCGAAGCCGCGGACACGGTCGCCGAAATCACGGAAACGCTGATCCTGAGTCTGGCCGCGCCGGAAGCGGTAATAGATTTGCTGCAGAATCACTGCCAGCTTGAAAATGCCCAGCACTTCGTGCCAGGGGAGGTGCGTGAGGTCGCGGGAGGTGAGGTGGGAGTATCGCGCAACAAATTCATCGCGCGTGTACCATCCTGGTTGCGAAGTCAATGCGGGCAATGCCCGCGCCCGCAGGAAGGGCGAACTTGCCCAGCACCAATAACACAGGGTCAATCCCAGATCGGCCAGGGGATCGCCTACCGTAGCCATTTCCCAATCCAGAACGGCCTCAACTTCATCGGGCGATGCCGCCCGCAGCATGACATTATCGAGCTTGAAATCGTTGTGCACGATCGTGGCCGCGGGCGACGGCGGCATTCGCCCGGCGAGCCAGCGTACCAGTTCTTCCATCTGGGGGACTTCTTCCGTCTGGGCGCGGCGCCAGCGATCGGCCCAACCTTGCACCTGGCGTTCCAGGAAGCCCTCCGGTTTGCCCAGCGCGAGCAAGCCGGTGTTGACCAGATCAATGGCATGCAGGCGGGCCAGGCACTGCACCAAGGCTTCGCTAACGGCGCGAGGGTGGTTGGGCAAACGTGAAATGTCCTGAGGAATCTCGTGGCGCAGGATCACGCCTCGGCGCCGCTCCATCAGAAAGAAGACTGCGCCGAGCACGCTTTGGTCCTCACACAACGCGTAAACCTTCGGCGCTTCTGGAAAGTGCGGGTGAATGGCCTGGAGCACGCGGTACTCGCGCGCCATGTCATGGGCTTTGGGCGCAACCGGCCCCAGTGGGCCTCGCCGGAGGACATACTCGCGTTCGCCGAGCCGCAGCAGGTAGGTGAGGTTAGAGTGGCCGCTGGGAAACTGCTCCACCGAGATGGCTTGCCCGGCTCCCTCAACTTTCCCGCGCAGAAAATGGGCCAGGGCGGCCAACTGCAGTTCTTCGCCCGGGCGAATCGGGGCCGTATCGCGAGAGATGGCCATAGAATTCGCCTTCGCGGTGCTGCTGGACACGCCGCCTCCCGACCCAACAGAGGAAGTGATCAAGCCGCCGCCGATTGCGGCTTGCTGAACGCGGCAAATGTGCCGCCCGCTTCCGCCAACTGCCGCAGCAATGGCGCTGCTTCCCACAACTCGCCATGACGTTCACGGAATTCGCAGATCCGCTCGTAAACCCTCTTCAGACCCACGGTATCGGCGTACCACATGGGGCCGCCGCGATAAGCGGGAAAGCCATAACCGTTGAGATAAATGATGTCAATGTCAACCGCACGCAAGGCGATGCCCTCTTCCAGAATGCGCGCGCCTTCATTCACCAGGGCGAAAATGCAGCGGTCTACGATTTCCTGGGATGGAATGCCGCGCTGCGGAATGCCGGCCGCAGCGGCCCAGCCGCGTACCAACTGGTTCACTTCGGGATCGGGCGTGGGGCGGCGCTTCTCATCGTATTTGTACCAGCCGGCGCCGGTTTTCTGGCCGTAGCGTCCCATTTCGCACAGGCGGTCCTCGGCCAGCGGCTGCCGCACGCCTGGTTTTTCGAGGTGGCGGTATTCCTTGCGGATGCGCCAGCCCACGTCGAGACCGGCGAGATCGCCCGTAGCCAGCGGGCCCATGGCCATGCCGAAATCGTACAGCGCCTGGTCCACCGCCTCCACGCTTGCGCCCTCTTCCACCAGGAACTGCGCCTCCCGGCGATAGGGGTGGAACATGCGATTGCCGACAAAGCCGCGGCAATTGCCGACCAGCACGCCGACCTTGCCTATTTTTCTGGCCAGTTGCATACAGGTGGCGATGGCCTGCTTGCCGGTAGCCTTGCCGCGCACGATTTCCAGCAAGCGCATGACGTTGGCCGGGCTGAAGAAATGGGTTCCGATCACCGCCTCGGGCCGCGAGGTGGCCGACGCGATTTCGTCAATGCTGAGGGAGGAAGTGTTGCTGGCCATGATTGCGTCCGGGCGGCAAACTTTGTCGAGTTGGGCAAAAACCTCCTTCTTCAACGCCATGCCCTCGAAAACGGCCTCGACCACCATGTCCACTTCTCCGAAACCGTCAAAGCTGAGGGTGGTCTTTATCAGACTTAGCCGCTCATCCACAAATTGCCGGGTAAAGCGCCCGCGCTGAACGGAAGTGGCGTAGTTCTTTTGAATGGCGGCGAGGCCGCGATCGAGCGCCGCCTGATCCACTTCCCGCAGCAATACCGGAATGCCGGCATTGGCAAACACCATGGCGATGCCGCCGCCCATGGTTCCCGCGCCCACAACCGCCACTGAGTTCACGGGAAGCGCGGGCGTCTCCTTGGGAACATTGGGAACTTTGGCCACTTCGCGTTCGCCAAAGAAAACATGGATGAGCGCCTTGGACTGGTCCGAGAAGAGACACTCGCGAAAGCGCGCCTGCTCCAGTTTCAGGCCTTCTTCAAAGGGCAGGCTCGTGGCAGCTTCCACCAGTTCAATGGCGACAAGCGGCGCTTTCCAGCCGCGCTGTCTTTTGTGCGCAGCATCGCGCGCTGCCGCGAAGACAGGCGCATTGGCCGCCGCCGTGCCCAGTTTGGCGGTGAGATCGCGCGCCTTGGGCCGAGGCTTGCCGACAGCTTCGCGGGCATGAGCCACGGCTGCAGCGAGCAGATCGCCTTCGACCACAAGGTCAATGATGCCGGCCTGCAGAGCCTGGGCGGCGGAGATGGGGTTGCCGCCGGCGCACATTCCGACCGCCAGGGCGACTCCCGCAAGCCGGGGCAGGCGTTGTGTTCCGCCCGCGCCGGGGATTAATCCCAGCTTGACCTCGGGCTGGCCCACCTGCGCGTCGGGCGTGGCCACGCGGTAATGGCCAGCCAGCGCCAGCTCCAGTCCTCCGCCGAATGCGGTGCCATGAATTGCCATAACCACCGGCTTGGGGCAGGATTCGATGGCGGGCAACAGAGTCAACAGGGAGTTGGTGCGCGGCGCCTCGCCCGATGTGACCCTCTGAAACTCCTTAATATCCGCGCCAGCGACGAAGGTGCGTCCTGCGCCGATCACCACCACGGCGTTCACATGGGCGTCCGCCTCCGCCTGACGGAGCGCCTGCGCAATGCCTTCGATCACGCCCGGGCCGAGCGCGTTCACCGGAGGATTATTGATGGTGATAATAGCCACATTGCCTTGCTGGGTGAGTTGCACGAGCTCGCTCATAAAGGGACCTCGCGGGTGGAGGCTTCATTGAAGCGCCCACCAATATAGCAAAGGGTGGCATGGCCTTAAGGCCTGGCGAGCTTGCTGATTCAAGTAGAATCATGGGCATGGTTAAGCGCGCACCGGCGCGGCGGCGACCGCGCAAGGCCAAGGCCGGAAGCAAGGGTCTGGCGGCAGGGGAGTGCCGGCTGGAAAAACCCGAACTGGAAGGCTCAGCCCGCGACGCTGCGGAACGGGTGGAGAAAAGCGGCGGCTGCGTGGTGGGAGTGTACAAGGAGCCGCTGGGCGGGCATCCCGTGTTGCTCTCCATCCTGCCCATCGAGGCGATCGAGCCAACTCCCTTCCAGCGAGATTTATCGGATGCCCATCACAAACGGCTGGCTGACGTCATCAACCGAACCGGACGTTTTCTTGATCCTGTGATTGCCGTTGCCGCACCGGATGGCGCGGGATTCTGGACTCCTAACGGCCGGCATCGCCTGGAGGCGATGCGCCGGCTGGGAGCGAAGGCCATCGCGGCGTTGATTGTGGCGGAAGCGGAAGTGGCCTGGCAGATTCTGGCCCTGAACACGGAGAAGGCGCACAACCTCAAAGAAAAGTCGCTGGAGGTAATTCGCATCTATCGCGGTCTGCTGGAGGAGGATGGGTCGCGGCCGGAGTCGCAGTTCACCTTCTATCTGGACGAAGCGGCTCTGGTCACCTTGGGCGTTTGTTATGAGCGCGTGCCTCGCTTCGGCGGCGGCGCTTACCATTCCATCCTGCGGCGCCTGGAAACACTGACGGATGAGCCGCTGCGCGCCGCCATCAAGGTTCACGAGAAGCGCGCCGGCATGGTGCTCGACCTGGAGGAAAAGGTCGCAGCCGTGGTGAAGAAGCTGAAGGAACGCGGCCTGGTCAGTCCCTACTTGCGTTCCTTTGTGGTAGCACGCATCAACCCGCTGCGCTGGATCAAGGGCGAGCCCCCCGAACTCGAGGAAGTTCTGAAGACCATGAGGGAGCGCGCGGTCAAATTTAATACGGAGAAGATTAAACCGCAGGACCTGGCGGGCGCCGGCGGCCCGCCCGACGACGAAGCGTAAACCTGGCCTAAGTCTGGCGCCGTAAGGACGCGTGAAGCAGATAGCCGATGGGGAACAGCGTAAGCGCCAGAACAGCGCTGCACAAATCGAGATAGTGGCCGGCGCTGTGCTCCAGCCCCCAACCCATCGAGGGGAAAAGATGGAGTCCTTCGCAAACGTGGGCAAGGATGACCAGGACCAAACAGGCTGTGCCCAGGATTTGCAACCAGGAGCTTGTACTTTTTCCTTTAAGAAAGAGCACGAGCGCTCCCGCGAACAGGACGGACGCCGGCACCAGAGCAAAGAGCGACTTCGATAAGGTGGGGTTCACGATTTCTTAGTCCTCCACGATCTCCGTTCTCTCAAATCGGCCGTAGCGCAGGGCCAAAGCTGGCAGCACGAGCAGGTTCAGGGCTGTCGAAGTGGCAAGTCCTCCCAGGATGATGATCGCCATGGGCCCTTCGATCTCGCGTCCCGGGGCGCCGCTTCCCAATGCCAGCGGCAGCAGGCCGAGGCCGGTAACCAGCGCGGTCATGACGATGGGCGAGAGGCGCTCCGACGCGCCGCGCAGCGCCGCAGCCCAATTCCACTCGAGTCCTTCCTCCTGAACCAGATGCTCGTAGTGGGAAATGAGCATAATGGAATTGCGCAGCGTGATGCCGAAAAGCGTGACGAAACCCACCAGCGAGCCTAACGACAAGTTCCCGCCTGTGGCCAGGGCCACGAAGACGCCGCCTACCAGGGCGAAGGGCAGGTTCGCCAACACCAGCAGCAGGTTGCGATAATTCTGCATCACGATAGAAAGCAGAATAATGATGCCAATGCCGGCGAGCAGCGCATGCACCAGCAGGTCACGCTGCGAGCGCGCCTGCTCCTCAGCCGTGCCGCTGAACTCAACGTAGACCCCGGAAGGCGGGTTCAGACGCGAGATTCGCCGGCGGGCGGCCGCCACAAAGGAGGCGATATCGCCGCCCGCAACGTTGCACGTGACCGACTGTACCCGCCGTGCCCCGATGTGGGCGATCAAGTAACGCCCCGAACTTTCGTAGACATCAGCCACTTGCCGCAGCGGCACATAGTTGCCCTGCGGGCTGCGAATGGGCAAGGAAGCAATGGCCGGTATGGATTCCCGCTCCTCGGGATTGAGGATCACCGACACCGGGAAGACCCGGTTGTTCTGGTAGATTTCGCCTACTTCATCTCCGCCAAACGCGGTTCGGATTACATCCAGCACCTGCACCGAATCGAAACCCCAGCGCGCCAAGTCTCCCGGCCGCAGGCGGACTGTCACCTGCGGCATTCCCGGCGGCGATTGGATCAGCACGCCGCGGGCCCCTGGAACCCTGGCCAGCACCGCGGCAATGCGCTCCGCCTGCTGGTCCAGTTCGTTCAAATCATGTCCATAGATGTTGACCACCACGGCCCCGGTGTAGCCGGAAAGAATCTCGTTAATGCGCTCGGTGAGAAAAGTGTTGACCGAGAATGCGGCGCCGGGGAATTGCGCCAGGGTGTGGCGGATTTGGGCGAGGGCACGGTCGGTCTGTGGCCCGGAAAGCTCCTTGAGATCAATCTCAAATTCGCTGCTGTGGGTCCCGGAAAAGTCGTCCGACAACTCGGCCCTGCCGGCGCGCTGGCCCACTTCCCGCACGTAAGGAATTTTCAGAAGCGCCTGGCTGACTCTGTTCCCCAGCCGCATAGACTCGTCCAGTGACGTGCCGGGCACGGCAGTCATATGTGCAACGAAGTGTCCTTCGCGGAGGTTGGGCAAAAACTCCCCGCCAAGAAAAGGAATCGCAATCAGCGCCGCGACCACCAGGGCCATAACGGTGCCGATTACCGCGTTGGGGTGATTCTCGACGTGCGTGAGCAGGCGCTCATACTTGCCTTTGAGCCAGGCCACCACGGGCGGATCGGCCGCATGCAGTTCGCCGCGCGGCAGCAAGATTATGGATAAGGCGGGTGTGACCGTCAGCGCAACCGCCAACGACGCCAGGATCGCCCAGATGTAGGTCACGGCCAGCGGCGAAAAGATGCGCCCGCCTACGCCGCCCATGGTGAGCACCGGCAGAAAAACCAGAATCACGGAGAACGTGGCATAAACCACAGCGCCGCGTACTTCAAGGGAGGCATCCAGCACCACCCGGAACAGCGGTCGCGGTTGCGGTCGTTCGCGATTCTCACGCAGTCGGCGGTAGATGTTTTCCACATCAATGACGGCGTCGTCCACCACTTCTCCAATTGCGATGGCCAAGCCACCCAGCGTCATCGTGTTGAGCGTGTAGCCCAGGCGCTCGATCACCATGGTCGCCGCCAGCAGTGAAAGCGGAATGGCGGCGCAGGAGATCGCCGCGGTTCGGAAGTTGAACAAAAACAGAAACAAAACCAGGATGACCAGGATTCCGCCAACCAACAGCGATGTGCGCAGGTTGTGGAGAGCAGTGTCAATGAACCGGGCGGGGCGGAAAAGAGTGGTGTCAATCTGGACGTCATCTTTAGCCAGCACAGGCCGCAATTCCTCAAGGGCTCGATCGAGGCCGGCAGTTACGTCCAGAGTGTTGGCGCCGTATTGGGCGGAGACCATGAGCATGACGGCCGGCTGGGCCATCACTGAAGCGGCGCCAAGACGCGGCGCGGCTCCCTCGGTTACGTCGGCCACATCGCCCAGAGTCAGGTTCGCGCCTTGCTGCTGCAGCACGACTGACTGGGCCAACTCGCGCGCTGTGCCCGCCTGTCCTTCCGACTGCAGGATAATGCGCTGATTAGGCGTGGAGATGAAACCCGCGCCCCGCAAGCCAACGGCCTGCCTGGCAGCCGACAGCACCTGCTCCACCCCGATCTCGTGCCGGGTCAACTGCTGGGGATTGATCTGCACCTGGTATTGCTTTTCGTAGCCGCCGAAGACGGCGATCTTAGAGACCCCCGGCACTGCCATCAAACGCAACTTCATCGTCCAATCGGCAAGAGTGCGCACCAGCATCAGCGACTGTGTGGGCGAGGTCAAACCAATCGCCATCACGATGCTGGTAGAAGTGGTGAGCGGCGCGATGCTGGGCGTGATGCCCGCCGGCAACGAGCCGCTGAGGGTGGACAGTCGTTCCGCGATCACCTGCCGGTTCACATAGACGTTGCTGCTGGAGTTGAACAGGACTGTGACCACAGACAAGCCCTGGATGGACGCCGAGCGCACCGATCGGACTCCGGCCACTCCCACCACTGCATTCTCGATCGGCTGCGTGACCAGCAACTCCACCTGCTGGGGCGCAAGGCCGGGAGCTTCGGTGGGAATCACCACCTCCGGAGGAGCGAACTCGGGAAAAACATCGTACTTGGCTTGCTGCAGCGAATAGAGAGCATAGCCCAGCATCAAGCAGGCAAGTGCCACCACCACCCCGCGTCGCCGCAGTGACCAGCCAACGATGGCGGTGAGCATTGTGTGGCTAGTCCTCCTGCTGAATCTGGCTGCGGAATTCTTCTGAAAGCAGCGCCTGTGCGCCCGCCGTCACAATTTTGGTACGCGCGAACGCGTTGCCGGGAACAAAATAGCCGTCACTTAACGGATTTTGTGTGGGCACCTCGTGGCGGGTAAAAGTGTTTTCCGAACTTTCCTGGTAAGCCCATGCCTTACCCTGCCACCACACCACCGCACTGACGGGGATCACGCTGCCGCGCAGCAACGGTCCTACGGGCACCAGAGCCGCAAGGTTCATGCCCGCCGCCATGCCGGGCCGGCTAGATACGAGGTAGAGAAAACTGACGCCCTGGATTTGCGGGTTCACTTGCGGCATCGGTCCCGCCAGTTGCGCCGGCGCGAGCCGGTTGCCGGGTGTGGCCAGCGACAACCTGGCCGGCGGCCGGGCCTCCTGGTCAGGCGGGAAGATCAACTGCGCCAGAAACGCGCGCTGCTCCAAGACTGCCTGCAAGGTGGGCGCGCTAGCGGCTACCCAGCCGGCCATCGCCTGCCCCCAGCGCTGCCGCACCGTCTCCAGTTGGAGTTCGGCGTCCTGTTTATCGGCTGCGACCTGGGCCTGGTCCGTGCGCCAGGCTGCATCCGCATCCTGCACCGCCTTCAGCGACATGTTTTGATTCTGCTGGTAGAGCTTCTTGGTGCGTTCGTCCTGGCTGCCGGCAACCTTCAGGCCCACCTGATCACGCTCCAATTTCGATTGAGCCGCCACGTAGCTGTTGCGCAGCACAGCGAGATCGCCCACGGGTAGGATGACCGCGGTCCCGCGCAGCTCGGCGCGCCTGGAGACCTGCTGTACTGCCGCCACCTCGATGCCTTCCCGAGCCTGGGTCCGGGCATCCAGGCGGATCATCGTCCGTCCGTTTTCCACGAATACGTGGGACGGAGTTTTGACCTCCTCCTGCTCGTCTTCGTCGTCCGGGTCGGTGCGGTGTGCCGCCATGAAGGCCACGGCAATGACGCAAACTGTCGCAGTGGCGAGCAGTACAGCCATCAGCCACTTGATTCGCGTGTTCATGGTGTTCACTTCCTGGCTGCCTTCAGCAGCGGTGATTGCGGCGATAAAGGTTGAATATCTCCCTGTTCGAGTGGGCGCTGGACTGCATTTTCCAGATCGCCCAGCGCCTGTTGTGCTCCGAGAAGGGCATTGAGTTGAGCGACCGAGGTGACGGCAGTCTGCAGTTGCGCCCCGTTCAGCGCCACGCGATCGCCCGCGCCGGCCTGCAGGGCGTTTTGCGCTGCCTGCTCCTGGGTGCGCGACTGCTGTATCAACTGCCGGGCCTGCGCCAGTTCTTTCAGCGCGGCATCGTATTTAGCCATCGCCTGTTCGGATTGCGCTATGCCGGCGGCCTGCACCGCAAGAAATTGCGCCGCCATCTGTTCCCGGCGAGCTCGGGCTTCGGCGATCGGTCCTTGATTGCGATTGAACACTGGAAGCGCGAGTCCGACGACGACGGAGAAAAGGTGCGAGCCTTCTTCAAAAGCGTAGTCGGGCCCGAGATTAAAGTCCGGGTACTGGCGAGCGATTTCCAGTTGAAGTGCGGCTTCGGAAGCGCTGTATTCGGCCAGTGCCCGGTGTATGTCGAGACGATTGAGAACCGCGTCCTGCTGAATGCTCGCAGGAGTAAAGGAGGCGGCACTCGGAGGCTGGGCGAAATCCGGACACGCAAACTTGACACTTTTAAGCGCCGCCGTAGGCACGCCAATAGCGGCAGCCAGCGAGACTTCCGCTTGCGCGGCGCGTCCTTCCGCCGCCTGTGCCGCGAGCAATGCTTGTGTGTGCTGAATTCGCGCGGTGTCCACTTCCGGCCGCGGAATCATGCCCACGGCGAGCCGCTGCTCCAGTAACTCTACCTGCTGGGCGCGGAGGTCTGCTTCCGTCCGCAGCAAGTGCAGGTTCTGGCCCGCAGCAACATATTCCAGAAGCGCGGTTCGCACCTGGGCGCGCACGTTCCAGGCCACCACGGCCAGGTTCCAGCGAGCCACGTCCGCTGCTCGTTCGGCGACGGTGATGCGATGCCCGCGCTTACCCGCGGTCTCTATGGGAAGGGAGCCCACTAATCCGGCAATCCACGGGCTCTCGGGCGCCGTCTCTCCGCCGACATCGCCGCTCACGGTTGGGTTCGGCCTCGTGCGGGCGGTCACGATGGCTGCTTCGGCCTGGGCGACGCGCGCCCGCGCAACCTGCAGCGCCGGGTTGTAGTAGAACGCAGCCAGCGTCAGGTTGGGCAGGTCCCATTGTGGAATCGGCCAAGTCGCCGGAGGATGCTCCGATTTTGCCGTCAGAAACTGGCGCAGGCCGGGATCCGCCAGCGTGCGGGCTTCGAGGGTGGCGGCGGTCTGCGGCGGTGAGACGGGCGCCGCCCGGTACTTCTGGAATGCGCAACCGGCCAAGACAAAAAGAGTGCAGAACAAAAATATAAGTTTGACGGATCGCATGGCTCTCCACTGTGCACTTGAGGCAGAACGAGGGCGTAGCTGACCTCAGCCGTTCTGAGCACAGCAGAGATTCTTAAATTCGAAGGGTCAAAAGAAGGGGAGGAGAGGGCCCGGCGACGGGTATCTCGGAAAAAATTGTCCAAAATGTCGAGAAGGGTTGCTCCGCAGCGGAACTCTCAATCCCGCGCAACCCGCGGAAGAATGTGACCAGGCTTCTGGCAATTACGACTTCGAGGCCGGCACAGGCGGCGAGCACTACCAGGGTGTAATCCGCCTCTCTGCCGGTCCGCAGGGTGTGGTCCCAGTGATCGAACAGCTCCGTCACATGGCCGGCCAGCATCGCCGCCAATATGATCAGCACCGCGCAGCGCAGGAGCCTATCCATCATGGCCGCGAGAATTCTAGCCCTGCGCGTGGAAAAGGGTCAAACCCGCTCGGTGCTGCGCCGTCAAGCGCCGGAGCACGCAGGTGGGAATTCGCCACTGGTTAGGGTTGAGATTCGCCCCTAAATCACCGCCCCGCGTGATACCTGTCACCGCAGGGCTCGGCCGGCGGCTCTACTGTGAGGCTGTTGGCAGCGAAAACGCTTTGCAGCGCCCGCAGGGTCATATGGCCGCAGGCGACCTGGACGCTAAGTCTTCCCCCTTCTTAACTATAGGGGGCAAGGCCAGGGCCATGCCGCAGCGCCTGATTCGCCGACCCGGAGAAGACGCCATGAACTTTTGCAGCGTTGTACCGGTGCAATTCAGTGAGTGGGGCTGGCTCTTCGGCTTTGCCCTGGCATCGCTGGCCCTGGTGGCTCTGGCGGTGCTGGCCGATGCTCTCTACGAGGGCTACCGCAAACGGATCGATCGCGCCAGCCATCCCCTACCCGACGCCGCAGCCGATGGCGACGTGCCGACGGCCGGCCGCCCCGAAGAATGCGGTGAGCCACGAAAGAAGGCGGCCTGAGGGCGAAGCAATTTTTCGCCTGCTTGTGACGCCTGTCACAGACTGGTGCCAGGGGCGAGCGTACAAACACTCTGACGAGAAGGCCCGGCCCTTTTCTGCAAACCTAAACACCCCACATTTGCCGTCTCCCGACGGCGGGGCCGGGTGCAATACCCCAGAGGCTGGCGCTGATCAGGCCTGCGCTGCCACCCTGATTAGAGCGCCCAAACCAGCAAAGCCTCCTCACTCAAGATCCTGGCTGGCTAATCGCCGGTTGCAATGGCGGCGTTCAGAAAGCATAATAAGCGCGCGGTTCCGGGTGCGTCGGGTAATGAGGGTGGGCAGCCGTACCGCCAATGGGCTCCGGCGAGGGATGTAGGTTATGAATGCCAAGCTCAAACCGGTGGCGCGGAGACCGGTTGATGAGTGGAAAGAGTTCCGGCCCGAAGTGGTCTCGCGCCGCCCGGCGCGCTCGGCTACGCCCAAGCTGCTCATTCTAAGTTTCCTGACTGCTGTCTTCCTCCTGAGCTGGGTATTCTTCAAAGTCCCGATCGCCAAGACCGCTGCTGAAATCAAGAGCGCAATTTCTCAGCTGGGGCAATCGCGGGTAGCCTCCACCAATTCGCGTCCTTCCACCCCGGCGGTCGTGCGCAGGGCTCTGCGACCCTCCCGCCCCGGGCGCGGCGAACCGGTACAGTATTTCGCTGGGTCACCGGGACCTTTTGAGGTCTACTTGCTGGACGGCGACCGCTTCATCCGCGTGGACTCGCGCGACAAGTCGGTGTTGTTGAACATGCAGACGGGCGAAACGACGTGGCTGGATTCCGACGCCGCAGCCGAAGGCCGCCGCAGGTGATATTGTGGGCAGAAAAAAAGGATCGCCTGCTGGGCGATCCCTTTTTATTTACTCAGCTCGAACTTACTGCACGATATCCACGCCGGCGTGAACAATGATGGTGGGCCGGCGTATGATGAGGCGCCCCACGTCATCGTGATAGTAGTAGTAACGGCGTCCACCATAAATATAGCTCCAGCAGCCGTACTTCTTCGCCTGTCCCGGAGGCAGCCCGCAATAGCCCCATCCCACTTTGTGGCCACGTACCCAGCCGGGAGGGCGGCCGTCGCGGTCATATGTGCGGTACTCGTAGCGGCCGCGGTGTTCCCAGCGATCGTCGTCGCGATCGCCGCGGCGGTGGTCGTCCCGGTCGACGCGCCGGCGGTCGTCTCGATCGCCACGGCGGCCATGATCGTCATCGCGGAAATGCTTGCCGTGACCTTCTCCTTTGTCCTTATCCCATCCATGATCCGCCATTAGGCAGGGAGCGGCTACTCCCAATGCAGCTATAAGTGCCAGTACAGCTAACCAGCGTCTGCTCATGATTTTTCACCTTGGGCGCGGGAATGCACCCTGCAGAGCTAGCATAACTTTGGCCTCAGGCTTTGGCACCGTTACGGAAGTGCTGTCCGCCGCTATGGACTGTCGAAAAAGCCACCTACCCCTCAAACTGCAAGCGACTCAGGCGGCACGCGGCAGCCAGTCTTCGAGAACGTCGTAAATCCTATCCAGCCTCTGCCCTTTGAAAGCAGCGCAGATGGCGGCTGCCGCTCCGACCACGCCCAGCCCAAGCAGCAGGCGATGCGAATCCAGCCACCACTCCACGCTGTAGTCGCGGGCGCCGCGGTCGAAGGCGCCGTGCGCGCCGTGGTCGCCGGGTACCGGTTGCCAGAGATTGTTGGGCCGGTGCGGATCTTCACGTCCGTCGTGCTGCTGCGCCTTGTAGCCGGTGCGGGCCAGGTAATAGTCAAGCAGGCCGGGCGCAAGCTTGTTGCCCGCAATCGCCTGCACAGTGGAGCGGCCCACGTAGTACTCACGCCGCGGATGATGGGCGGCGTAGTAGATGGCGCGTGCCGCCAGTTCCGGCTGGAAAATCGGCGGCACCGGTTGCGCCCTGCGCGGCAGTCGGCTCTTGACCCAGCCGAACTGTGGCGTATTCAGAGCCGGCATCTGCACCATGGTGACGCTCACCTTGCTTTTGTCATGCAGCAGTTCCGTGCGCAAGGAAGCATGGAAGCCCAGTATGGCGTGCTTGGCCGCACAGTAAGCCGCCTGCAGAGGAATGCCGCGGTAAGCGAGCGCCGAGCCCACCTGCACAATCGTGCCCCGGTTGCGCGGCAGCATGCGCTTGAGCGCGGAAAGCGTACCGTAGACGTAGCCCAAATAGGTCACCTCGGTGACGCGCTTGAACTCTTCAGCCGTCATCTCCTTGACGGGGGAGAAGACCGAGGCCATAGCGTTGTTCACCCAGATATCAATGGGCCCAAGGCTGGCTTCGACCTGAGCGGCCGCTTTTTCCACTTGCTCGGGGTGGGCCACATCAGCCGCAAGCACCAGCGCTTTGCAGCCTTCGGCCTCCACTTCGCGGCGTGCTGCTTCGAGTCCGTCGTGGCCGCGCGCGATCAGGCCGATCCGGGCTCCGTGCCTGGCGAACTCGCGTACAGTGGCCCGGCCCACACCGGCCGAGGCGCCCGTGATGACTACGACTTCATGTTTGGCCATAATCTCCTTTTCAGGTCGACGGCTGACGGCGGCCCTGGGGCTAAAAGCCCCGAATATTTTTGTGGTGAGAGAACCCCGGGCTGAAGCCCGGGGCTTCCACAGAAATGTGGGCTGATAATTGACGACCAACCACTCAAGGCGAGGGCCGATAGCCGACAGCGCTCGACCGTCGACCGTCAGCCGTCGACTGCCTCTACACCATCTCCCGCACCTTGTCCGAGGCCACAGTCAGCGCGATCTTCTTGCGGTTAGGCTCGCCGCGGGCCAGCGACTCGGCAAAGTGCAATGCCTGCTCCATCTTTACCTTGCCCGGCATGGGAGGTTCCAGGGGATCAACTATCGCCTGCAGGATGGCGGGCCCGGGTGCGCTCAGAAACTGATCAATGACGTCCCCGCATTCTTTGGGATCATTTACGGTAAAGCCCACGCCGCCGCAGGCGTGCGCGAACTCAGCGAAATCAATGGGGTGCAGCTGCACTCCATATTCGGGATTGCCGAGAAAGACCATCTGTTCCCACTTAATCTGCCCCAGCGTGTCGTTCTTGATGATGATCACCTTAATGGGCAGCTTGTACTTCACCGCGGTCACAAAGTCGGCCATCAGCATGGAAAAGCCACCGTCTCCCACAAAGGCGATGCATTGCCGGTTGGGATAGGCCACCTGCGCGGCCAGGGTATAGGGCAGACCGGGCGCCATGGTGGCCAGAGTGCCAGAAAGGCTATGCATCTGACCCTTGCGAGCCGGGACATGCCGCGCCCACCAGGTAGCGATGGTGCCGCTGTCGCAGCTCACGATGGCATCACTTCGCAGGCGCTTGCCCAGCTCCCAGGCCGGAACCTGAGGCTTCATGGGCTTGTCCATACGCGTGGCCTGCTTTTCCATGCGCTCCCACCAGTCCTTCATGCCGGCTTGCGCCATTTTGAGGAAACCGCGGTCTTCTTTGCGTTTTAAAAGTGGAATCAGGTGCTGGAGCACGGCCTTACTATCGCCTACGAGGCCGACCTCCACCGGGTAGCGCAACGCGATACGCTTGGGGTCAATATCAATCTGCACGCCCTTTGCCTGCCCGGGCTTGGGCATGAACTCGAGGTAGGGAAAGGAAGTGCCCACCATGAACAGGGTGTCGCAGTCCTCCAGAATTTCCTGCGATGGCGCCGTGCCCAGAAGCCCCACAGGGCCAGTGGTGTAAGGGCTGTCGTCAGGAACCACCGACTTTCCCAGAAGCGGCTTGGCGATGGGCGCGGCCAGCAGTTCAGCCACCTGTTCCAGGTGGTCGCCGGCTCCGAGCGCTCCCCGGCCCGCCAGAATCGCGACCTTCTTGCCTCCATTCAAAATGTCGGCGGCCCGGTGCAGTTCGCTGTCAGCCGGAGCCTTGTAGCTCTGGGTGCGCACGGCACTGGTGAAGTTGGCGAGATTGCGATGGGAGCGGTCTTTGCTCTCCACCTTGGCGTCCTGAAAATCCACCGGGATGGTGATGTGGGCCACGCCGTGATACGCGAGCGCGGTGCGGCAGGCCAGGTCCATCACGTTTTGCACGTGGGTTGGCCCCATGATGCGCTCGTTGTACACACAAACGTCCATAAACAGCTTGTCGGTTTCTACATCCTGCTGGGTGAAGGTGCCGATGAGGTCGTGATATTGCATGCCGGTGACGGCGAGGACGGGTTGGCCGTCCAGTCGCGCGTCGTACAGGCCGTTGAGCAGGTGAATTGCGCCCGGTCCGGAAGTGGCGAGGCAAACACCCAGCCGGCCCGTGTACTTGGCATAGCCGCAGGCCATGAAGGCCGCGGTTTCCTCATGCCGCACCTGGAGAAAACGGATCTTTTCCTGGTGGGTGCGCAGAGCCTCCATCACCCCGTTAATGCCGTCTCCCGGCAGCCCAAACACCACTTCGACTCCCCACTCAATCAAGCACTCGACCAGCACATCTGAAGCGGTCATGACCGGCAACTCCCTTTCTCTGTGAAGACGTACGGGTAACTGCTGTTCAGCAACGCGCGGACCTCTGTGTACGATGCGTCCTGTAACCTGCTGTTGCCGCGAACCGGTCGAAACAGAGCTGCCAAGTGGGCCTCGGGCAATTCTCTTCGCGCTGCGGAAAACATCGCATTGCGACTAAATGCCGTGCTGCCGCAAGCTAACCTCCTTGCGTCCTTTGCCATCAGTACCCTTTAGGCTGCCGCCGAAGCAGTTTTTTTCACGCGCGCCAGCCTACTCAGCATGCCTGCTCTTTCCTCCAGTCCGGCGGTGGAACGCATTGATGTGTCCACTTTTACAGTTCCTACAGACTCACCTGAATCCGATGGCACTCTCCAGTGGGACAAGACCAGCATGGTGCTGGTGGAACTCCAAGCCGGCGGCCGTGCCGGGCTGGGCTACACCTATGCCGATGCGTCCACAGCCAAGCTGATCCACAGCGTGCTCTCTGAGATTGTGAAGGGAAGCGATCCCATGGCGGTCACCGCCACTTATCTATCCATGTGGCGGCGCATCCGCAACCTGGGGCGGCCGGGAATCTGCGCTACCGCTATTTCCGCCGTGGATTGCGCGCTCTGGGACCTCAAGGCGCGGCTGCTGGGCGTGCCGCTGGTGAGATTGCTGGGCCAGGCGCGCACGGGAGCGCCGGTTTACGGCAGCGGCGGATTTACATCCTATTCCGATAAGCAACTGGCGCAGCAACTGGGGGGCTGGGTCGAGCAGGGCATACGGAGCGTAAAGATGAAGATCGGGCGCGAGCCCAGACGCGACATCCAGCGTGTGCAGGCGGCACGCAAGGCGATTGGAGAAGAGCCCGAGCTGTTCGTGGATGCGAACGGCGCTTACGGCCGCAAGCAGGCGCTCTACCTGGCTGAATCCTTCACCCAGTCTGGCGTGAGGTGGTTTGAAGAGCCTGTCTCCTCCGACGATCTGGAAGGCCTGCGCCTGATTCGCGACCGCGCCCCGGCGATGATGGAAATTGCCGCCGGCGAATACGGCTATGACATTTTCTATTTTCGCCGCATGCTGGAAGCGGGCGCCGTAGACGTGCTGCAGGCCGACATCACACGCTGTGGCGGGGTCACCGCTTTCCTGCAAGTGGCCGCGCTTTGCCGGGCTTACAATCTGCCGCTCTCGGCGCATACCGCGCCTGCTTTGCACGCGCACGCCGCCTGCGCCGTGACGCCGTTCCGAAACCTTGAATATTTTCACGATCATGCGCGCATCGAGCGCCTGTTCTTTGACGGGCTGCCGCAACTCGTAAATGGCGAGCTGCGCCCTGATCTGTCGCGCCCCGGCATGGGCCTGAAGCTCAAGCAGGCGGCCGCGCAACGCTTTGCTGCATAGGAGATGAAATGTCAGTCAGCCGTATGCCGGTTGTTTCGGAAGATGAGCTCAGAAGACCTATCGAAATGCGCCCGGGTAGCTGGCGCTCGGCCGAGGCCGTGGACGTGCAGGGCCTGGAAGCGGCGCTGCGCCGGAGCGTGGAAGGTGAGGTGCGTTTCGACGCCGGCACTCGCGGCATGTATGCGGTGGACGCCTCCAACTATCGCCAGGTCCCCATCGGCGTGGTCATTCCCAAGAGCGTGGACGACGTGGTGGGCGCTATGGCCGCCTGCCGCAGTTTCCGGGGTCCCGTACTCTCTCGCGGCGGCGGCACCAGCCTGGCAGGCCAGTGCTGCAATGTGGGGGTCGTGATTGACTTCTCCAAGTACCTGAACCACATCCTGGAGTTGAATGCCAGCGAGAACTACGCCATCGTTGAGCCCGGCACCATCTGCGACGATTTGGTCAAAGCCGCGCGCCCACACAAGCTGACATATGGCCCGCAGCCCGCCACTCACAGTCGCTGCGTCTTCGGCGGCATGCTGGGCAATAACTCCTGTGGCGCTCACGCGCAGATGAACGGCCCTGCGGTGAACAACACGGAAGAACTGGACATTCTGCTCTACGACGGCACCCGCATGACCGCCGGCTGGCTTACCGAGACAGAATGGCAGGAGCGCATGCGAGAGCCCGGCCGCATCGGAGAAATCTTCGCCAAGCTCATGTCCCTGCGCCAGCGCTACCAGGGACTGGTGGAGAAGAAGTTTCCCAAGATTATCCGCCGCGTATCCGGTTACAACCTTGACCAGCTAATCCCCGACGAGCATGGCCGCATCAACCTGGCGCGCGTCCTGGTGGGCTCAGAAAGCACCTGCGTCAGCATCCTAAAGGCGAAGGTCAAGCTCATCTACAACCATCCCGAGCGCGTCATCCTGCTGCTCGGCTATCCCGATGTGTACCAGGCCGGCGATGACATTCCCGAGGTACTGAAGTATTCCCCCATCGCGCTCGAGGGTCTGGATGATCACCTGATGGAAAATGTGCAGAAGAAGGGCGGACCGCACCGCAAGTACCTTCCGTTGCTGCCGGAAGGCAAGGGCTGGCTGATGGTGGAAATTGGCTACGAATCGCAGCAGGAGGCGATCGAGCAGGCACATCGCCTGATGGACGAGTTGAAGAAGCGTTCCAGCCCACCCAGCATGAAGCTGTTCGTGGACAAGCAGGAGCAGCACAACATCTGGCAACTCCGCGAGTCCGGCCTGGGCGCAACCGCGTTTGTTCCGGGAGAGCGCGATTCCTGGCCGGGTTGGGAGGATTCCGCCGTGGCGCCAGAAAAGGTTGGATTCTACCTGCGCGAGCTGCGCGGGCTCTACGACAAGTACGGCTACAATCCTTCGCTCTACGGCCACTTCGGCCAGGGCTGCATTCATTGTCGCGTGGATTTCGACCTTTATACAGCCGCAGGGATCAGGCACTGGCGGTCATTTATGGAAGAGGCCACCGACCTGGTGGTCAAGTATGGCGGCTCGCTCTCCGGCGAGCACGGCGACGGCCAGTCGCGGGCTGAATTTCTGGGGAAAATGTTCGGTCCGGAGCTGGTGCAGGCTTTTCGCGAATTCAAATCCATCTGGGATCCGGACTGGAAAATGAATCCGGGCAAGGTGGTGGACCCGTACCGCATTGATGAGAACCTGCGCCTGGGGGCCACCTACGCGCCCTGGCAGCCACCCACGCATTTCCAGTATCCGGAGGACGGCGGCAGCTTCGCGCACGCGGTCCTGCGCTGCGTGGGCATCGGCAAATGCCGGCGCACCGGCGCCAGCTCTGAGGACAGTACCATGTGCCCCAGCTTTATGGTGACGCGCGAGGAGCGCGACACCACTCGCGGCCGCGCTCACCACCTGTGGGAAATGCTGCATGGCGACGTCCTCCAGAACGGCTGGCGCGACGAAAACGTCAAGGAGTCGCTCGACCTCTGCCTCTCCTGCAAAGGCTGCAAAGGCGAATGCCCCGTGAACGTTGACATGGCCACCTACAAAGCTGAATTCCTCTCCCACTACTGGGAAGGGCGGTTGCGCCCGCGCTCTGCCTACGCCTTTGGCTGGATTAACAAGTGGGCGCGCCTTGCTTCCGTCGCACCTAGCTTTGCCAATTTATTTACCCAGCTGCCGCTCCTGCGAAATCTGACCAAGCTGGCGATGGGCACTCCGCAGCAACGGCAAATTCCGGCCTTCGCGGCGCAGACTTTTAAGGCGTGGTTCCGCAAGCGCGGCGTTCGCAACCAGGGAAGTGAACGCGTACTCCTGTTCGCTGACACCTTCAACAATTATTTCAAGCCGGAAACTGCGCAGGCGGCGGTGGAAGTGCTGGAGGCCGCCGGCTACCAGGTGATCGTGCCGCTTGAGAATCTATGCTGCGGGCGGCCGCTTTACGATTACGGCTTTCTCCAGATGGCTCAGTCGTACTTCGACCGCATATTCCGCGCCCTGGATTCTGAGATTGAGCGGAGCACGCCCATGGTGGTGCTGGAGCCGAGCTGCTGTTCCGTTTTTCGCGACGAACTGAATGGCCTGCGCCCCCATTCAGCCCAGGCCCACAAGCTCATGGAGCAGACCTTCACCCTGGCCGAGTTCCTGCAGAAGAAGGCGCCCAGCTACCAGCCGCCAAGGCTGAAGCGCTCCGCGGTGCTGCACGGCCACTGCCATCATAAGGCCATTATGCGGCTCGACTGTGACAAGGAACTTCTTCACAAAATGGAACTGGATGTCCACGAACTGGAGTCTGGGTGCTGCGGCATGGCCGGCTCGTTCGGCTATGAAAAAGAGAAGTATGAGGTGTCAATAAAAGCGGGCGAGCGCGTTTTGCTGCCCGCGGTGCGCCAGGCGGGTCTCTCCAGCATCATCATGTCCGACGGCTATAGCTGCAAGGAGCAGATCGAGCAAGAGACCGACCGCCACGCCCTTCACACCGCCGAAGTGCTGGCCTTGGCTCAAAGACACGGCCCTCACGGCGGGCCCAGCGTATATCCGGAAAAGGAACTGGTGGAGCCGCGCTTGCGGGCGCAAAAGCGTTCCATAAAGCGCGCGGGCGTAGTCACGGCGGCTGCTCTGGCAGGGACGATGGCCGCGGCTTTGTTGTGGAAAAAACGAAGCTGGTAAGAGGTAACTGACACCTGCTTTATGCGCGACCACGACCGAGTCGAGCGAATTCGCAGCGGGCTGCAGCGCCTGCAGCTGGACGCTATCCTGTGCACGCTGCCCGATTATGTGCTTCTGCTCTCCGGCTACTGGCCGGTCATCGGAGCCAGCATTGCCATTGCCACCAGCGAAGGCCGTATCTTCCTGATTGTTCCTGAAGACGAACAAGAACTGGCACGTGCCGGCTGGGCTGATGACATCCTCACCTTCAAGCCGGGCCGCCTGGACAGGCTGCAATCAACCAGTGAGGCCGCCTTCCAGGCTTTGCAGGAGTGCGCGCAGGAACTGGGCATTACCCATGCCCGCATCGGCTATGAGCACGGCGCGGCCAGCGAACCCGCTTCTTACGTGGCCATGTACCTCTATGGCGCTTCGATCGTGCAGTTATTAGTGGAAGCCCTGCCTTCGGCCGCCCTGGTCAGCGCCGACGCCTTGCTGGCTATCTGGGCCATGCTCAAGACCCCGCAGGAGGTTAACCGCATTCGGGCCGCATGTTCCCTCGCCGGGAAAGC
Organism: Terriglobales bacterium; assembly: GCA_035935775.1. Classification (GTDB taxonomy): domain Bacteria; phylum Acidobacteriota; class Terriglobia; order Terriglobales; family Acidobacteriaceae; genus JAICWP01. The sequence goes on along the minus strand of DASYWT010000252.1, from coordinate 2,999 downwards.
CTTTATTGGGGGCGCTTCGCAGCTCCGCTCCGGTCTGAGCGAGACCGAAGCCGCCGCCCTCTTCCGCAGCGGCCTGAGCGAAGGCAGCGAAGGCACCGGCCGTAACGGTGTGCTTCGCGCCGACGGCTTCGCCTTCTGCATGTCCGGCCCGAATTCCGCGAAAGCCTCGGGAGCTTATGCGCTTTCGCGCGCCAGAAAAATTCAGCCCGCAGACCTGGCACTGATTCATTGCAACTCCTACACCGACGGCTTCTGGACCGACATTACCCGCACTTACTCCTTAGGGGCGCTGGACGATCGCCGGGAACAAGTCTACCGGGCGATTTTCGAAGCTCGAGACGCCGCCCTTGCTGCCATCCGGCCTGGGGTACGCGCCTCCACCGTGGATTACGCCGCTCGTAGCGTTCTCGGCGCGCACGGGTTCGAGAATGAGTTCAGTCACGCAACTGGGCACGGCATTGGCTTCGCCGCCATCGCCCACAATGCGCGGCCACGGATTCATCCCAAGTCGGAGGAGCAATTGCAGGAAGGCATGGTCTTTAATATCGAGCCTGCGGTTTACCTTGAGGGGTGGGGAGGCGTTCGCCACTGCGACATGGTGACCGTGACCGCCAGCGGGGCCGAGGTGCTTACACCCTTTCACTTACGGTTTGAGGATTTGATTCTTGATCCGCACGGCGGCCTGCGCGCTGCGGCGTAAGGTTTGGCTGCCCGGTGGAACTGAACTCTACTCCGCGATTTCTACGTTCATCCTCTGTGCTCCACCGAACACCATCTCGGGCAATGCCCGCAGGAACGTCCGATACGCCCGCCGTCGCAAGCCCACGTAACCCTGTGCCCCGCTGAACACGTCGCACATCAGCCGCCGCACGCGCTGGCTGGCCGCCGTGAACTGCACCATGCGGTCGAGCACCTTCCCCCCAAGAAAGGTTCCGCTGTAGAAGGCATGGGCGAAGCGTGCGGCCGTTTCCAGTTCCGGCAGCAACTCCCCGCGTACTGCCTGCGCATACATCTCAGTGCGGTGCTCGATGATCGCATTGGCGAGCAACTCCCCCGAGCGCAGGGCGTAGTACAGGCCCTCTCCGGTGATGGGATCTACCAGACCGGCGGCATCTCCTATCAGCGCCCAGCCGTCTCCCCGCAGAGTTCGGCGCTGCAGGGTGGTGGCGCGGGGGGCCGGGAGCACATGGGAATAAAACTCGCCTTGTGTCAGGTCGAGACCGCGCTGGGCCAGAAACTCCTCCAGCATTCGCCGCAAATGGGACGTGGGCACGGTTCTTATCTTCCCGCAAATTCCCGCGGAAAAGTGGTCACGCCGCGGAAACAGCCAGATGTATCCTTCCAGCCCCCGCAGAAAAGAAATGTGGATGGAGTCGCCGCTGCCGGGAATGTAGTAGCCGGCGGTTGCCATCAGGTCAGCTGGCGCCAGCGGGGCAGAGAAGCTGAATGGATTACGCGCACCCGCAGCCAGCACAAGGTAAGCCGCACCAAGTTGCCCTTGGCGTGTGCGCAGCCGCCAGGCGCCGGGCTGGCCGGCAATCTCGACCACGCGCTCGCGAATGATGTTCGCTCCTGCCGCCTGTGCTCTTTCCAGCATCAGGCCGTTCAACACGCGCCGGGAGAAGATGGCAATCTGCTTGTCCAGTTTGAACCAGGCACGCCGTCCGCCAGGACTCTCCAGTTCGCAGCCGCGTACCCAGTTGCGCTCCACCTCGGCGTCACCCAGGAAGGGATATCGCTCCAGAGCCTTGTGCGTGAGGCCGCCACCACAAGGCTTCTCCCAGGCCAGCTTTTCGTCAATCAGAACGACGTTTCGACCGGCTACCGCGAGTTGGGCGGCAGCCATCGCCCCTGCCGGCCCGCCCCCCACCACCGCGATTGATTCTGACGCCATCATGCAATTCGATGGGGTAATTGTTGCACGAGGCAGGTAGAAGGTGGAACTCTTACGCCCGACTCTTTCAGCATTTCCGCACGGGTGGGCCAACCACGAACGAACAACGACGATATTGTCTTTAGGCGCCATGGGGGCTGGGACGCGACTGCTCTTTCCACTGCCAATCCTTGAACTCCTGGCGCAGTTTGCTCTTCAGCAGCTTTCCCGTGGAGGTGTGAGGCAACTCGGTGACGAACACAAAGGCGTCCGGCACCTGCCAGCGGGCAAAGCGCTGCTCCAAAAAGGCGCGCAGTTCGTTCTCATCCACGCGGCGGCCGTCTTTCAAAACCACCACCGCCAGCGGGCGCTCCTGCCACTTGGAATGGGGAACGGCAATCACCGCCGCTTCCCTGATGGCTTCATGCGCAACCAGCGCGTTCTCCAGGTCCACGGAGCTTATCCACTCGCCGCCCGACTTGATCAGGTCCTTTACTCGGTCGGTGAGCTTCACATAGCCTTCGGAGTCAATGGTGGCCACGTCGCCGGTGCGCAGCCAGCCGTCGGTCGTCCACTTGTCGCCCTGGTCGAGGCGGTAGTAGCTGCTCGCCACCCAGGGCCCGCGCACCTGTAACTCGCCCGCAGTCTTGCCGTCCCAGGGCACTTCGCCTTCGTCGCCGATGGAGCGCACTTCGATAAAGGGCGAAGGCAGGCCTTGCTTGGCACGCAAGGCATAGCGCTCATCCTCCGGCCAACTCGCCATGTGCGGCTTTAGGTTGCAGACGGTAGCCAGAGGGGCGGTTTCCGTCATGCCCCAGGGTTGAATCACGCGTACGCCGAACTTGTCGAAGCGGCGAAACATGGATTCAGGCGCGGCGGAGCCCGCCACCACCACACGCAGGCCAGGCGTCAGCTTCCAGCGCCCGGGGTGGCAGTCGAGCGCATGCAGCACCGGCAGCCAAACTGTGGGCACCGCGCCAGTCAGCGTAACCCGCTCGTTCTGCAGCAGGTCCAACAGAGCCTCGGGCTGCAGGTTGCGCCCGGGAAATACCTGCTTGCAACCATTCATGGTGGCGGCGTAGGGAAAGCCCCACGCATTGGCATGGAACATGGACATGGCGGGAAG
>DASYWT010000251.1:0-15891 GCA_035935775.1 Terriglobales bacterium | reverse complement strand
GGCTCAGGATGATCAGAATTCCGTGATAGGTGCGGCGCAATTCCCTTACATGGGCTTCCTTCTTTTCGTAGAGCGTGCCCATCGTATAGGCGGTAATCAGCAGGATCCCGCCCCACACCGTGATCTCAAACCACTTGTCGTAATTGCCCAGGCTGATGTTGGAAGCTCGGAACAGCGCCGGATTGAAGTGGGTCACCAGCACCACCATGCACACGCTGGCCAGCGCGGTCAGGGTCGCGTGCCGCCGCCCATAGATGTATGCCGAGAATAATGTGGGCAGGCTGTAGAGGCCCAGTACCATGTGGTGCCCGTCGAGCAGCAGGTTGCTTACCCCCGCCAGCACGAACAGCGAAAGCACCAGCCACAGCTCCCGGTTCACCTCTTCCAGGCGCCGCCGCAATCCGCTTACTCGCGAGGCTCCAGGCTCCCGCCGTGCCCCTCCGGCCGCCGGCCACGACAGCGCCGTTTCCATCGTCTGCTTTACCGAATCCAGCTCCACATCGCTACCTCTCCTCCCACAACTCCTGACTCAGCGAAGAGAGCGTTTGCAGGTAACTACCGCGGGAGGAACCGCTTTCCATCGTAGGAGAGTGTCAGTCCCCTGCCAAATTACCTCGGTAACTGGAGCGTTCCCCGCCAACCCGCGCTCTCACTCCTGCCCGTTGGCATCGCGAAGACGGAAGGTATCTGCTTGAAAACAGGCCGACTCCCCGCCCGAATCGGCCTGTCCCTTCCACCTAACTCGCCTGTCTTGGCTTCGCCCAAGACGAGGCGTTCAGGCACTGCACCGTCCCGTCAATCACTTTCCCCAGACCTTCGCGGAATTTGCCTTCGTCAACGATTTCCCGATTGGTAATGGACTCTGTCATCGACAGTGCCGCACCCACAAACGACAGCGCCGCTTCTTTCTTCTCCGAACCCGTCCGGCTGCCGAACAGTCCCTCGATCCCCTGCACCACCGCTGGCACAAACGCAATTCCCCGCAACAGCTTCGATAAAAAATTCACAACCATTCCTCCTTGGATACACTCGTGATTTTTGATCTTTCCCCGATGCGCCAATTAACACCCATTGTCATCTTGAGCGAGCGCGACTTAAGCGGAGCAAACCAGCGCGAGTCGAGGGACCTTACGTCTCCTTATTTGCGCCCCTTCCGCCTTCCCATCACTGCTGATCTGTGGGGACAGCGGCCTTCGCCGCTAACCGCCTGTGCAGCTCCGGCAGGTGTAGCCCGCCTGGTCTTTAGGGCGCTCCGCGTGTGGTCGCGAGCGCAGCCCGCGTGGGTTGGTCTTCAATTACACAATCACTCAATCACCCGATTACTCAATTCCCCTATCTTCCATGCACCCTCAAGTAGTCCACCCCGACATGCAGCAGCGTAACCACCGTTGCCACGAACGCGCTGATTCCACCTACCCGATTCACAAACTGCTCATGTCTCTCCACTCGGTCTTCCAGTTCCTTTAACTTCCCAGGGTGCCCGTTGCCCACTAGCCAGCGCATTTGCGCCTTCAGTTGCGATAAATCTTCCAGTACCTTCTGCTCGAGGTCTTGAATCTCCGTTGCTGCCCTGTGGTAAAAAAAAGGGCACGCCGTTAGCGTGCCCTCTCTGTTGCGCAACTTGAAATTGTGAAATTACAAATTCAGAATAGCAAATTTAAACCGTATTTCGTGACTTTGCCCACGAGCCCTTTTTGCCGTTGCCTGAATCACTTGCCTCTGCTGCCCCTCTTGACAGCTCCAGGCGGCGCAAATAATTTTCCACGCTGCCCACGTAAACGTCGGCGAAATCCACTACCGGCCGCCTCCGCTGGATCATCTCCATCGCGTCCTCTAACTCCCAGCCCATGGCAGCCAGCAGCGCTAGCGTCATCATGGCCGCCCGGTGCACTCCTGCGGCGCAATGGATGTATAGCTTGCACCCGTCCTCTTGCAACGCCGCCAGCCCGAACGCCACTCCTTTTCCCAATAGCTCCGGTGGTTTTGGCTGGAAATCGTCGTCCGTACCATTCCACAGCACCTCAACCCCGTACGGCCGCGCCAGCTCCGTGTCATCGAACTCGATCTGCATGTCAAGAATGTGCGTCACTCCGCTGCGCGCCACTTCCTGCATGTTGCTGTCGCTCCAGATTGCCCCGCCCAGCGCAATCCGCTCTGTAATCCAGGTCATGTCCATGCCGTTGAGTTCGTCTCCTCCGCGCTTGCGGGCAAATCAACTCTATCAGGATGATTCTACGGTACCAGCGTTTGCTTCCCTACCTCCATTTAACACCTTCGTAATCTCTTCCTCCGTGGGGTGATCGGGAATTCCCAACTGCCGCAGCAGATACCGCGCCAGGCTGTCGTCCCCTTCGTCTTCCTCTTGCGGTGGCGGAAAGATCCCAAGAAACTCAAACACCAGCTTCGCCGCCTGGCAGTTGCCCTCCATGGCCAGGTCCGCTAGCGCCTCTGCGATGTCTTTCACCTTGGGACACATCACCGCTACCGCCTTCCGCCTGACCTCCCGCATCTTCGGTTCGGCGTTTTTCTTTCCGGCTGCTTTCTTTGCCTCTTTACGTTCCGGTTGTTTTTCTTCTTCCATGCTATTCGTCCTTGAGTACGCTTGATTGTTTCGTTTGCGGGCCGGTTCTAAAACCTCGCATCACCGAAGCCTCTGCCTCAAGAGCCTGCCCTGACCTTGCCGAAAGGGCAAAACAGGTTTCCACCCAGGGCGTGAGAGTATGCGTGAGAACCCAAAACCCAGGTCGAGGTGGAACAAGATGACCACTTTCAGCCGAGACACGGCGAAAGATAGCCCACGGCATGAGCCGTATGTACAAAGTGGAACCAACCCAGAGCCCCGGCGGGGCGTAAGAGAGTTCTCACGCCCATAGGATAAAGGGTTAAGCGCGCGCCCGGACTTTGCAAGGAAGCGCGCGCAAGCTCCATCCTTTTTCAGCTTAGCAATCGGACTCGCTATTCTGCGCCCTTTCGCCCGCCGTCATTCTCTCCGCTGCCAACAACTTTGGCGGCGGCGCCTCTTGACAGCACATTTCACAGCAGCCGCGCCTCAAGCAGAATCTCGCTCAGCCGGTCCAGCGCTTCCGGAAGGTGCCGCGAGATGGTGCGCCGCGCGCACCCCAGCAGCCGTGACGCTTCGTCCTGCGAATATCCCTGCAGCACCACCCACACCAGCACCTCCTGCGAGAATACGTCCAGCTTCTCCAGGCAGCGCTCCACGTCGTGTACGAAGATCACCGCATCCTCGAAGCTCACGTTCTGCCGCCGGTTGTAGCGCGTGCGGAAAAATTCCCGTCCCAGCACGGAGGGCAGCCGTCCCACCTCCAGCGACAGCCGGAAATAGCGGTGCAGCAGCACTGCCGTCTTCTGCCGGTAGATCCACAGCCCGGGATCCAGGTCGGATGCACCACCCTTTGCGTGTTTGCGCAAAGGGTGGAGAAGTTTTCGGCCCAACTGCACTCGCTGCCAGGTGCGTACTGCCGGCATTGCCTCACAGGCGGTCATATTGCGCTTCCTGGCCGGAAACCGGCTCCACGCTTGCCGCCAACTGCATTTGCTCGCCGGCTTCTCTTTCCGCCTGCTGCATCTTGGCCAGCACGTATTCCAGCGGCGCCAGTTCCGTGCCCGGCTCGCGATGCTGCTTCCTCATCCGCCGGCGCAATGGTCCCGACCCGCCCCGCCGCCGATTATCGTGCCGCCGTGGCGGAATTTCCTCCAGAAACTGCGCGCAGGATGCGCAATAACACCGCTCGCTGCCCTGCCGCCGTAGCCATAAACCCCCACATTGTTCGCAATACTTCAGCTCCAGCCCTACAAATGAAACCACCTGGGATGTCATGATTGCCTCCAAATGAGAAAAACCCTGTTCCGGTTTTGTCCGTGTGGGGCAAAACCCGAACAGGGCTCGTTTCGTTTACGATGACCTGCTGGTTTATTTAGTTGTGATCAGCAAGCCCGCTCCGCTGCGGTCCCTTATGTCATCTCGCTGACCGGTTCTGCGAGCATGCCGCCCGCCTGGTACCGCCGCCGGAAGTATCCTTCCTCGTAACCCGATTTCAGAATGCGTCCGTTCTGCACCACTACGCTCAGTCGCCCCGTAAAGTGCAGAGTTTGTAGCAGCCGTTCCATGGATGCGGACAGCACCTCCGCCTCCTGCACCTTGCGGCGAAAGAGCACAAACACCTCTTCCTCCGTGGGCGCTTCTCCGCTTTTCATGAGTCCGTACCTGCATATGTTTAATAAAGTGTGGCACGCAATTCCCACTATAACTTTGGGCAACGTTCGGTCAAGGCGTCTATCTGCTTTGTCTCCGCTGGCTTGGAAAATTCATATCTCTGAGCTATACCGCATAGCTATAAGATATTTTCGGGTGCGCGTGTGGTAGGCGCCGGTGGAGCATTTTTGGGGGCGCCCCGTGGACTTTCACAGCCTGCAGGAAAATTTGCGCCGGCTCTTGTTGCGGCGGGTTCGCGCCGGCCAGCTCACCGGCTTGCAACTGGCCCGCCAGGCCGGATTCCGCCAACCCCATATCTCCAACTTTCTTAATTCCAAACGCGGCTTAAGCCTGGAGGCCCTCGACCGCGTTCTCTCCGTCCAGCATATTTCCATCCTTGACCTGGTGGACGAAGTTGAGCTCAGCCGCCGCGCCGGCATTGTGCCTCCTGCCCGCGATGAGTTTGAAAACGTCATCCTGGTGGACGCCGGCCTGGCAGCTTTCCTTCCCCGCTTCACCCGCGACCAGGTCAGGGACACCTTTAAGATCAACAAGAGCTTTCTCCGCCACCTGCGGCCACAAATGGAAGGCGACCGCGCCCAATGGCAGCGCTTCATCTTCCTGCGCGCCAGCGCCCGCGACGGCATGAGCATGTATCCCCGCCTCCTGCCCGGCGCCTTCATGCTGGTGGACCGTCACTACAACTCCCTCCTCCCCTACCATCCCAACGAGCGCAACATGTATGCCGTCGTGCATGAAGGCCACTGCTACTTCCGCTATGTCGAGCAGGAGGGCCCGTGTCTCATGTTGCATTCCGAAAATCGCAGCTACGGCGACCAGCCGGTGCCTCTGGCCGGCAAGTCTCCCTCCGAGTTCATCGTCGGCCGTATCTGCTCCGTCCAGATCGAAACCTGAACCGCAGGCTTTCAGCTCTCAAGCCACAGGAGTGGATATCTGAGAAAAGTACTCTGCCTGCGCGCCATCTGAAATTTCTATCGCTGCTATCAACTTTTCCAATGACCACAGAATCGCGGGCGGAGCTAAACTGCAATCAGGGGCTCGGCAAACCACGCCTAGTGAGGTCATATGTCGGAACTGGAGAATCGCCTGAACCGAATCCTAGAGGAACATCAACACGAAAGCGGTTTGCACATGATCGGCGGCCGCCACAAGCTGCTGGATCGCCTGGTGCGCTTCTGCGAACAGGAGTTGAAGCCGGAGTGGCGGAAAGAGCCGCCCTCCTCGGAGAGCTCCATCGGCCGCACCGCCTGAGAGCCGCAAACCTCCCCGCTTCAGCCATTTACTGAATTCGGGCCCGCCCGGGCGCCACCCGCGCCCGCGGGCTCTTTGCTTTTAAGCGACTTACCCGAGTATCTGGGCGAAGAATGACGTTCCAGGTACCCGGCATCTCAGCTTTTTTCGCCGCCGCCAACAAATCAAGGGCATGATGGACGGTGCGCGCCCACAAAGCCACCGGTCCCTGAGCAAGCTATCCCTCGGATTCAGCCAGGAGGGCTCATGAGATTTTTGCTGTCTGCCGCCATTCTCAGTCTCGCCATTACTTTAGCCGGCGCTCCGTCGCCCGATGCGCCCAGCGGATTCGACAACCAGAGCAACGGCCTGGTGGACCAGGCCACTCACCAGGCCGACCAGGCAAAATTCGACGAAGTGGAAGGCATCAGCGACGGCCTGGGCCCCCTCTACAACGCCCAATCCTGCCGCGAGTGTCACCAGAACCCGACTTCGGGCGGGACCAGCCAGGTGGCCGAGCTGCGCGTGGGACACGAAGGGCCGGATCATCGCTTCCAGAACGCGGATATACCCATTGCCGACGGCACCGCGGTCATTTCCGGGCGCACCCTGGTCAATGACCGGGCCATCTGCCCCAACGCCGCCTTCCCCGCCACGGAAATCCAGGAGCGGGTGCCCGATACGGAAACCATCCGCACCACTCGTCTGGTCACCAACGTTCTGGGCGACGGATTTGTGGAAGCCGTCCCCGACCAGACCCTGGTGGAGATTGCCCAGCGGCAATGCAAGGCCAGCCACCACAAAATCTGCGGCCAGGTGATATATGTTCCCATCCTGGAAGCGCCCGGACAAACCGGCGTGGGCCGCTTCGGCTGGAAGGACCAGCACGCCAGCCTGCTCTCCTTTTCCGGCGATGCCTACCTGAATGAAATGGGCATCACCACGCGCCTGTTTCCCAACGAGGTCACCACTCTGTGCAACACCGCCGGCGAGCCCAATGACAAGCCGGAGGCCGACGGCCTGGACGATCTGGATCACTTTGCCCGCTTCATCCGCGCTTCCAAGGCGCCGGCCCGCGACCCTCACCTGGCCGCCACGCCCGAGGCGCAGCGCGGCTTCCAGTTGTTCAGCAAAATCGGCTGCGCCGCCTGCCACGTTCCTTCCCTGACCACGGCGCCCGCCGGCAGCAAGGTGGATGGCGGCGCCTTTACCGTTCCAGACGCGCTGGGCGATAAGACCTTTTACCCCTACTCCGACTTTCTGCTGCACAACGTGGGGACAGGCGACGGCATCGTCGCTCCCATGCAGGAACACTATGGTCCCAAGGTTTACCAGGCCAGATGGAAGAATTTTTCCGTCGAGGACTATCACTCTGCCCGCTTCAAGGTTCGCACCGCTCCCCTGTGGGGCTTGCGTCTGCACAGTCGCCTGATGCACGACGGCGAAGCTTTAACCTTGCGCGACGCCATCCTGCGCCACGCCGGTGAGGCGACGGAGGTCACCCGCCGTTTCGGCAAGCTCTCGCGCAAGGATCAGGAAGCCCTGCTGCAATTCCTGCGCTCGCTGTGAGCGGGTTGACTCGGGACCGGTATTCGAATCCGCACTCAGCGGTCGAGACCTTGCCTGCAACGTCTTGGGACGATTGGTTCTTGAAGACGTAACAAGTTACGCCTCTACTGATATTTGAGCCCGCGCGGAAGTGCGTGTTCGAGCTCGCGCGCACCTGGCACCTCCGGGCTATTATCATGACCGAGCGCCCGGGTTAGCATCTTTACATCTCGATCAATTCCGGGGCGTACATTGTTATTGTGGATCACGGTTGGCATACTTGCGGTTTTCTGGGTCATCGCCGTCTGGATGCATCTTACTGGCGGCCTTGTCACCTTCGGCCTGGGTGTCTGTTTGCTGATTACCATCGTGGTCCGTTTGTGGCTGCCGCGTCGCCGGCGACAGGCTGACCGCCACCCCAGCTAAGCGCACGGGCCGCGCTCAGTTGCGGCTCAGGTGCAGGCGCTCCAGGTGGAATACCGAGTCGGTATCCTTTCCGTCCTCGCGCCAGGTCCAGCGCTCGGTGATGTGATCGCCGTCCTTGAACTCGATGGTCAGGCTGTACTCGTGGCCCGCGTCCGGGTGGGGCAGGTTCTCCGCTTCCTCAAAAGTAAACACCAGCTTTTGCCGCGTTCCCGACGAGGGCAGGGCGCGCAGCAGCGGCTGATTATTCTGGGCTGAATAATGGACCAGGATGATGGAATTGGCAGCGCGGCTGTAGACCGATACCATTTCGTCTCCGCGCGTGGTCAGGGTCTCCATTACCGCCGTGTTGGAAGCGATGGGAGAAAAATAGCTGCGCACCGGCTTGCCTTTCTGGTCTTTGCCCTCCCACTGACCCTCCAGGCTCTGCAGTTTGCCAAATGCGGTCTGGGCGTTGTTGCCGCCCGCTGCACACAAGGGTGGGGTGAGAACGGATAATGCCAATAGCACCACAGCAAATTTAAACTGCACCCTCTCAGGTGTCATGGTTGCACTCCCTGGCGCACCAACACGATATAAAGACCGGCACAAAAATCAGCGCCGCCGTGCAATCTGATCCGGGCTCCGTCAGGTCTTTAGCATAGCGCTGATCTCCCGCGGGCTCGCCGCCTGCTCCGCGAAGCTGAAGGTCCCGTGTTCGCGCATCTCGCGGGCGGCACGCAAAAAAGCGCCCAGCGCGGCGCGGGCGAGCGCGCTGCCCACGCTGATCCGCTTAACTCCCAGCGCCGACAGAGCCGCCAGGCTCAGTTGAACGCCGCGCAGCCCCATCACCACGTTCACCGGGCGATCCACCGAACTGACCACGGCGGCGATTTCCTCCTTGCTCGGCAGGCCGGGCGCATAGAGTACGTCGGCCCCGGCCTCCTGATAAGCCTGCAGCCGCGCGATTGTATCTTTAAGGTCGGGACGGCCGTGCAGATAATTTTCCGCGCGCGCCGTCAGGGTGAAGGGGAAGGGGAGGGCGCGCGCTGCCGCCACTGCGGCTCTCACCCGCTCGGCCGCATGCTCCCGTGCATAGATGGGCCGCTCCGGGCAGCCACTGGCGTCTTCAACTGAGCCACCAACCAGTCCAGCAGCCGCCGCCAGCCGGATGGTCTCCGCCACGACGGTGGGCGCGTCGCCGAAGCCGTTCTCCAGGTCGGCGCTCACCGGCAGATCGGTGGACGCGGCGATGGCCGAGGCGTGAGCCAGCGTCTCCTCCCGGTCGAGCGTGTTGTCCAGGCGGCCTACAGAGAAGGCGTACCCCATGCTCGTTGTGGCCAAGGCTTCAAATCCCAGGTGCGCCAGGAGCCGGGCGGTCCCGACGTTCCAGGGATTGGGAATGATGAACGCTCCCTCCCGCTCGTGGAGGGCGCGAAAGTTTTGTCCCTTTTCAGCTTGCGTCAACATTAGCGGCCACCTGGTCTGCTCCGATGGGGGCAATACCCAACGTTCCTTTTACCACCTCCACAAAATTTCTCTCTTCGCGGAGGATGAAGCGCTTGGCCTGGGCCAGGGCAAAATTCGCCCGCGCTTCCGGGTCGGATCTTAAACAGTCGCGGTAGACCTCATAGGAGGCCAGGCTGTCGAACGCAATCAGCCCCCAGGCCACATTGTTGGTGCCTTCATGGGGAAGGAAGTACCCCACCAGATGGCCGCCGCACCGGGGAATGATGCGGCCCCAGTTCTCGGCGTATTGCTGGAATTCGTTTCGCTGAAAGGGGTCAATCTCGTAGCGGATCACACAGGTCACAGTCATTCGTCTACTCCAATCTGCGTCTGGCTCGGGCCCAGGCGAAAAAATTATGGCCGTTGCCTGTCAACCATACTTCGTTTACCATCGAAATATGAATGTAGACCAGCACCCCGACGACGCCGTCTCCAGAATTGCCGCCGCCATTGGCGACCGGGCGCGATCGCGCATGCTCTATTGCCTGACCGACGGGCGGGCGCGCACCAGTACCGAGCTGGCCGTGGTTGCAGAGGTGAATCCGCCAACCGCCAGCGCCCACCTGAAGCGACTGAAGGCGGAGCGCCTGGTCAAAGTGCATGCCCAGGGAAAGTACCGCTACTACAGCCTGGAGGGGCCGAACGTGGCCCGCGCGCTGGAAGGGCTGAGCGTGCTGGCCGGCGGCGCCCGCACCCAGTTCATGCCCAATACGCCCAACCGGCTGCGCGCCGCCCGCACTTGTTACGACCACATGGCCGGCAGCCTGGGCGTTTCGCTTCACGACCGCCTCCACGCGCTGGGATGGCTTTCCGCCCCTGTCACTGGTGGCGACAATGCCTACGACCTGACCGTGCAGGGAGAGAAAGGCTTTGCCACACTGGGCGTGGATGTGGAGGGAATGCGGGGGCTGCGCCGGCGCTTCGCCTGTGCCTGCCTGGATTGGAGCGAGCGCCGGCCGCATCTCGGCGGCGCGCTGGGAGCGGCCTTGCTCGCGGTCGCGTTGAAAAAGGCCTGGGTCGCCCAGGAACTCGACAGCCGGGCGTTACGGGTCACCAGCCTGGGGCGCCGCGAAATGCTGGCCCGATTTGGCCTGCAGGTTTGAGGAAGCTTCGACTCGCGGCGTTTTGCTTCTGAGAACGCCCGGCCATCGCCCCGGAAACGCCGGAAATCGTCCGGAAATCATGGGCCGTCTGTCGGCTTTTTTTGCCGGAAGTCCGGAACTTTGATTTTTCAGCCCATCGGCAGTTTTTATACCAGCTCTATCAAAATTACTCGACTCGCCGCCCGGGCTTCCCCGCCGTCCGAAAGAATGCGCTACAATTTATTGTAATTGAGCAACTTACGATTGCCCTGCCAGGCGCAGTTTGGCATCTAAGTTGATTACAACCACAGTGAGCGCGTCCGCAAGGACGACATTTCATCCCAGGTTTTGGCGGGGCGCTTAAACGGGCGCTTCGCAAAGGAACCCAGATTCGGGACGGGATTAATTAAAGAAAGAGCGCTGCAAGGCGCATCGGAGCGGAGCCCCGAAGCTCCCCAACTCGGAGGATTTCCAATGAAGAATCGTGTATGGATGGCGCTGTTGCTGGCCGCGGCCCTTTCGGTCCCGGTTCTGGCGCAGCAAAGCTCGACCACTTCGGACCAGTCGCAGCCGACAGCACAGCAGCCGGCGACGACGCAACAGGCACCGGCGGACCAGGGCACCCAGCAGCCGGCTATGCAAACCGACAAGAACGCCCAGACGGGCACCAACCCCCCCAGCGCGACCCAGGGCACCTCGACCCATCAGCCGCTGGTGGTGGACAAGAAACAGGGTTTCTGGGGCAAGCTGAACCCGTTCGCGCGCAAAAAGTATGTGCAGCGGCAGCTCTCTCCCATCCGTGATCGCGTAAACGAACTCGATGACCTCACGGCGCAGAACGCCAAGGACATCAAGGACGTTGACTCCCGCGCCCAGCAGGGCATCCAGCTGGCGACCAACAAGGCCAACGAAGCTGACCAGCACGCCATTGACGCCGGCAACCGGGCGCAGGCGGCGCAGCAGACGGCCAACACCGCTACTACCCACATCAACACCGTGGAGCAGGTAGTGAGCAACATTGACCAGTACAAGCCCACCACGCAGACCGAGATTCGTTTCCGTCCCGGCCAGAGCGTGCTGAGCAAGCGGGCCAAGGAAGCGCTGGATGAGATGGCGACCCCGCTGGGCAACCAGCGCGGCTACATCATCGAAGTGCAGGGCTTCTCCTCGGGCCGCGGCCAGGGCGCGATCCAGAACTCGCAGAAGATGGCCGAGTCGGTGGTTCGTTACCTGGTGCTGAACCATGACATTCCGGTGTACCGCATCTACCTGCTGGGTATGGGCAACGCTCCTATGGCCGCGAGTGCTGAAGGCGGCAAGGCGAAGCGCATCAGCGGCGGGCGGGTGGAAGTCAGCCTGATGAAGAACGACCTGGAACAGCTGAGCACGGTGACGGGCACGCAGCAGCCGACCGCTCCGGCCACCCCGGCGCAGCCTCAGCAGCAATAAGTTTCAACCAGCACGTCCCCTCGAAAAGCCCCTTGCGCAAGCAAGGGGCTTTGTTTTTGGGCAGAGCCTTTCAAGCCAACGCCGGTCTTGAGCGGAACAACCCACCCCAGATCACTGTGAGACAATCAACCACCAGCGCAAAAGGAGAGTGACATGGCGCAAAAAGTGATTGACATCGTGGGCGTTTCCAAAGAGAGCTTTGCCAAGGCCGCCGCGAACGCGGTGGAAGAAGCGGCCAAGACCGTGCGCGGAATGAAATGGGCGAGGGTGAACGAGTTTGAGATGGAGCTTGAGGGGAAGAAAATCACCCAGTACCGCGCTACCGCCAGAATCTACTTCGACGTGGAACACTGAAGAGGGTAGAGGTTGTTCTCGCCTCAATCGGTCCAGGACGAAGTCTTCGCACAGAATCAACCGGCATTATCCCACTCAAGCCGAAGGCGGGCTTGAGTGGGCCACCCTCCTAATTTCCTTGCACCACCAGAGTCAAGGGTAGCTGGTGCTGCACCGTGCCGGAGGTGGCGGTGACGGTGAAGTTGTAGCTGACCGGCGGCGGTGGAGCCGAAGGTGGTGGGGGCGGCGGGGGAGGCGGGGGTGGAGCCACGCTGCTGCTGCCGCCACCACCGCAGGCGGGCAGCAGGATCACCAGCACGAGCACAAGGATCAGCAGCGCCGCGAATAAAGTTTTCTTGCTGCGCACATTCCCAGAAATTGCAATCACCATGCCCGGCAGGAGCAGGGCCAGCATGAGCTGCGCCTGGATGGCTGGGGCTGCGGGCAGGCGCAGAGCGGCCAAAGTTTTGGGCGTGCTGACGCTCACCACCACGATGGCGGGAGAGCCGTTTGGGGTAACAGTTGCGGGAGAGAACGAGCAGGTGGCGCCCTTCGGCAGGCCGGAGCAGGAGAACGAGACTGAGTTCGTAAAGGGATGGTCAAATGGGCTAACGAACAATTCGTACTGCCCCGTTTGGCCCGCTACCACAGCTGCAGCGTTGCTGCGTGAGGCGAGGGCAAAATCCATAACAGTGACGGTAGTGGCAGCGTAGTGGTCAGCCGTTCCAGGAGCAGTGGCGATGAAGGCAACCGTGGACTCGCCGGGGAATTCCGGATAGGGCCAGTAGAAGGGCACGGAGATGGTCGCAGTTACGGTTGCTGGAGAAGCCGCAAGTGCGATGGCACCGCTCGGGGCAAATGTGCAGGTAACCGTGCGCGATGTGCAGCTGAGGCTGACCGGACCGGGATATCCAGCAGACGGGGACAAGGTTATCTGGGCTGAGGTCGTGCCGCCGGGAACGGTAGCTCCGGCCGACGGCGTAACTGTGATGCTGTAGTCGGGGCTGCTGCTGACGGTCAGCGCAATGGATGCAGTCTTGGGCGAAGGCTGCCCGGGAGAACTTGCACTGACCGTTATCGTGGATGTGCCGACCGGGGTGGTACTGGCGGCGGAGACCGTCAGGTCAGCTGTGACGTTGGAAGGAGGCAGCAGAAGCGAGGACGGATAAAAGTTGCACGATGCACCCGTAGGCAGGTTCGAGCACGAAAGAGTGATGGGCGCGTTGTATACCCCCAGATAAAAGTTGGCGTCACCTGAGGTGGCTCCCCGGTTTACAGTCAGGGTACTGGGTCCATTCAAGGCGTAATCGTTGACACTCACAGTTACTTGCGCCGTCTCGGCGGTGGCAGCAGGGTCTGTGCCTGTGCCCTGAACCTCGAAAACAGAATCGCCCTGCACACCACTTGCTGCCGTGATAGAGAGCGAAAACGCCGTACCCAAAGGCATGGGCGTCACCGTAGTGCCGGTGCAGGTGCCGAAGCTCACGGTAGAAGGGCAGGCGATATTTACCGGGCTGCTATAGCCGTTGTAGCCGGTGATGATGCCGTTGATGGTGCCGCTTTGGCCGGGGAAAAGATGGACGTGAGGGGTGGTGATCCTGATCAGGTAGGGAATGTCATAGGACCATACGCCGCGGCCGTAGGTGCCGGCGCGGAGCTGCTTGACGCCGCCAGATTCGAACATTTGCAACTGCAGGACGGCAACGCTGGGCAACCGGCCGAGCTCGATCCAGTTTATTAAATCGTGACTGGTATAAACGCCGACATCGGTGGCGACGTAAAAGGTAGCGCTGTCGTCAGGGTCAATAACGAAAGCGTTGGCTGGAGCGCTGGGCAGATTGGACGACGGCCCCAGATTCCAACTCGCACCCTGGTTGGTGGTTTGGAACACGCCGCCCGGGCCAAAGCCCATCACCGTGGCATAAGCGGTGTTGCCGGTCGGATCGCTGGAGTCAACGGCGATACTGGAGATCGCGTAGGGGCCATTGCTCGGAGTAAGGGAGTTCATCCAGGTGAAAGGACCCAGATCAGCGTTGTTGGTGACCCAGACGTGGCCGGAAACGGGGCTTCCGCTTGCCGGATCGAAGCCACCCTCGGTGCCGACGTAAATGACGGAGGAGCCATTACCGCTGTCAGGTCCGCCGGCGGCGATGGAACGGATCAACTGCGTTTCGTTTCCACTACAGGACTGGTTGGGGACCTGGTTCATGACGGTATCGAAGTTGTAGCCCAAAGGGGTAAAGCCGCTGCCGTCGCTGTTGCCTCGCCACAAGCGGCAGGTGCCTACCATCATGCGCTCGGTAGCCTGGGGATCGAGGATAAAGGGGGTGTAGAAAAAGCCGTGGTCGCCGCCCACAGTGGAGTTGGTGACCACGGGAAAGAAAGTCTGGGCCAGGCAGTTGATGCCGGCCCCGCAGCGCTGCACGCTGACGTCGGTGTTGGAAGTGAACCAATTGCCGGAGGCGGGGTCAATGGCGTTGTAGCCGCCATCGCCGGCATTGACCGATATCCAGTTGGCGCCGTGACTGGCGTCGGTGGCGGGGGATCCGTTGTCCTGGGTGCCGCCCAGCAGGGTGGCGACGTCGGTAGGGGAATTGGAAAAGTCTACGAACTGGGCCATGGAACCCATGGTGCCGTTCAAATCCTGGAACGCATTGGGCGTAGCGCCGCAGGTGCCTGATTTGAGTGTGTAACCGTTCAGGGCGCGGTAAATGCCGCCGTCGTTGGCGAAATACATGACCACCTGCGAGGGGCCCAGGGACAGGAAGCTCATACCGTGCTGGTCGGGGTGCACGTGAGCCAGCGAGCCCACGGGCGTGCAGCCGTAGACGTGGGTGAGGTTGATGAAGGGGTTGGCGCCGCAGAGACTGTTCGAGGCTGTAATAGAACACTTATAGATGTTGACGGTGCCGGCGTAGAGGTCGGTCCCGGCGCCGTTGGGCACGGCGGCCAGAGTCAGGTTGAACCAGCCTTGCTCGGTGCCGCAGCCATTTCCCGTTCCGTCGCCGCAGTTGGTGATTCCGGTTTCGTTCAGCGCGTGCCAGGAAGAGCCGCCATCGGTGGTTCTATAGATGCCACCGTCACCGATGTTTCCCTGGTTATCAATGGTGACATACCAGGTGTAGAGTTCGTTGCGGCCGGGCACCACCGCCATCTCGCCGCGAAAGACATTACAGACCGGAACGCCGGCGTTGCCCGTGGGACAACTCTGCAGGGCGCTGCCAGGCTGGCTGACCAGGCGGGTCCAGTTCATGCCATCGCGCGAGGTGTAGTACCCCAGGTATTGCAGGAAGGCGAAGAACTTGTGACTGCCGGAGTTGTAAATGACGGAAGTGGCGCCTAGTCCGGGGGCGATTCCTCGAAAACCCTCCGCCCAGGTTTGGCCACCATCGGTGGAGGTGTACAGGCCCGGCTGGTTCCCAGCACCCTGATTGCTGGCGCCTTCATCATTTCCGGCGCCGGTAGCAGCTGCGACGACGAGATTGGGATTGTCGGTGCTGAAGGCAATCTTGGCGAAAGCCAGGCCGGAGAAGCCAGGTCCGCTGGTCGAGGAGTTGATCAGTGTCCAGGTATTGCCGGCGTCGGCGGAGCGCAGGATGCCCAGGCCGTAATAAGAATCAATGGAGAAGTCCGCTTCGCCGGTGCCCACCAGGATGACGTTGCTGGGCCCGCTGCTGCTGGGTTGAAGCGCGAGTGAACCTGTGGCCAGCGTGGCTTGCTGATCGGTCAGCGGGGTCCAGGTCACCGCGGAGGGATCGGCGGCGGCAGCATTGGTGGATTTCCAGACGCCGCCGTATGCGCCGCCCACGTAAACCGTGTTGCCGGTGGGGTCGCCCGGGTCCACCACCACGGAGGTGGCGCGGCCGACCACCGGTCCGTAATTCTGATCGTCCAAGCTGCCGGTGGCATTGGAGTTGAGGGGAGCCGGTCCCAGCGGCACCCAACCCCCATAGCTGGGGGTGCTGGCGGTGAAGGCGGTAGCCGTAATTGAACTGGCAGAATAAGAGGTTGCTCCCGGCGTGCCCATTGCCTGGCGGCGCGCGGCCCGAAGTCGCAATTTTTGCTGGTAGGCGCGGCGCAGGAGCCGGGAGGCTGCGCCCGGCT
>DASYWT010000250.1:0-5325 GCA_035935775.1 Terriglobales bacterium | reverse complement strand
GAGCGGAGCGGGGCGGTTCGCTTGCGAACCGGCCTGCGGAGTCGAAGGATCCCTGCACTGTGCAACCCACGCTCTCTGGCGGAGGGAGTTCTCTGGAAAATTCACTCCAGAACTTCTTCGAACATGAGAACTGAGTTAGGCGATGTAGGGCTCCTTCGACTCGGGCGTTCGCCCTCGCTCAGGATGACATTCGATAAAGGAGGACGCCGGATGACATTCGGCAAAAGAGAGTGCTGGAAGGGAAAGGCCGAATCAGCGTGGGGCGTCTTGGATTTGGCCGTTCGCCCTCGCTCAGGAAGACATTCGATAAAGGAGGATGCCGGATGACATCCGGCAAAAGGGAGTGCTGGAAGGGAGCGGCCGAATCAGCCTTTAAAGCTTCTCAAAATTACCAATTACAAACTTACCAACTGCTCAATTACGCCTCACCTCAGTTGCAGCCGCATTTCGTTAGTGGCCTCGAAACCCAGCGATTCATATAACGATCGCCCGAAGTCGCTGGCGTGCAGGGAGACGGTGCCGTAGCGCTCCTGGCGCAGCCAGTCGAGCATGGCGACCATGAGCCCGCGGGCCAGGCCACGCCGGCGATAAGCGGGCTCGGTGTACACGTTAACGATCATCGGCCGCCGCGTCTGCGAGTCGCGGGGATGGCTGGGCCAGGGCAGGATCAAAATGCCGCCGCCGGCCACCACCTCCCCGGCTCTGTTCTGCGCCAGCCAGGCGCGATACCAGCCCTCGGCCAGCGCCTGCGCGAAAAATGGCCCGGAGCTGCCTTCCATAGCCTCCAGGGCCGCCTTGTCTTTCTGGCCCATATCCTCAAACATAGCGCGGCGGTGATGAAGGATAACCGCCAGGTCGCCCGGGCCGCCCTTTCGAATGGTGATTTCGTCCATAGGTTTGCCGCAAGGTAAAATAGATGATTAACGCAGGCGCGGCAGCCCAAGTATTTGTGCGCCCCGCCGAAGGGAAGGCATGTTCGAAGTCACCGTAGAAGACACTTTTGCCGCCGGGCACGCCCTGCGCGGATACCGCGGCAAGTGCGAAAACCCGCACGGCCACAACTACCGGGTGCGCGTCACCCTGGCGGGCGAGGAACTGGACCGCATCGGCCTGCTCTATGACTTCAAGGACTTGAAGAGTGCTATGGGCGAGGTGATTGACCGGCTGGACCACCAGTTCCTGAACGATCTGGAGCCATTCAAGGACCTCAACCCGTCGGCAGAGAATCTGGCGCGGTATTTCTACCAGGAGACGAACGCTCAATTGCGCGCCGCCACCAGCGGCCGGGTGCGGGTAAAAGAAGTCACGGTATGGGAGACGGACACGACCACGGCCCGCTATTTCGAGTAGGGCGTTGCTTTCGGGCTACGCTTATGCGCCTAACCGTTGCGGCTGAATGCTGAGTGCTGCTTTCCATGCAGATCACCGAAATCTACAAATCGCTGCAGGGGGAATCCTCGTGGGCGGGACTGCCCTGCATCTTCGTTCGCCTGACCGCGTGCAACCTGCGCTGCACCTGGTGCGACAGCGAGTACACCTTCACCGGCGGGGTGAAGATGTCGCTTGAGCAGGTGGAAGCGGAGGTAAAGCGGCTGAGCGGGTCAGGCCCGCTGCCGCTGGTCGAGATTACGGGCGGTGAGCCCATGTTGCAGGAGCGCGAGGTAGTTCCCCTGATGCAGCGCCTGCTCGATTCCGGCTACACTGTCCTGCTGGAAACCAGCGGTGAACGGCCTCTGGGCAAGGTGCCGAGCCAGGTGGTGAAGATTGTTGACGTAAAGTGCCCCCATTCGGGTGCGGCGGACACCTTCCGCATGGAGAACCTGCAGGCGCTGGGGCCGCGCGATGAAGTCAAGTTCGTGCTTAGCGACCGCGCGGACTATGAGTTCGCCCGGGCCTTCATGAGCGGGAACGCACTGGCGGGGCGGGTGCACTCGGTGATTCTTTCGCCGGCCTTCCGCAAGGACGCCAACGGGGCGCGCGATAGCTCGCATTGCCTGCTGGACCCGCGTGAACTGGCGGACTGGATGCTGGAAGACGGCCTGCCGGCGCGGCTGGGGCTGCAGCTACACAAGTTCATCTGGGATCCGGCGCTGAAAGGGGTCTGAGTAGGGCCACTAGCTAACAGGCGGCAAAGACCGCCGGGAAATTGCATCGTACATGCCAGAGATTCACAACCGAATGGCCGATAGAGCCTATAAATCCCCGACGATAGTGCTGTTGAGCGGGGGGATGGATTCCTGTGTGTGTGCGGCGCTGGCGGCACGCGACCACGATGCCGCCGCCCTGCACATCAGCTACGGACAGCGGACGGAGAAGCGCGAGCGTGAGGCCTTTTTGGCCATCTGCGACCGCCTGGCCATCCGCAAGCGCCTGCTCATCCGCAACGACGCGCTGCATGCCATTGGCGGCTCCGCCCTCACGGATCCGGAACTTCCGGTGCCGAATGCCAGCGAAGTTATTGGCGGCGAGATTCCCCTCACCTACGTGCCCTTCCGCAACGCCCATTTTCTGGCCGTTGCCGTGAGCTGGGCCGAGGTGCTGGGAGCGGACAAGGTGTATATCGGGGCAGTGGCGCAGGACAGCTCGGGTTATCCTGACTGCCGGCCGGAGTACTACCGCGCTTTCAACGAAGTGGTGCGCACCGGCACGCGCGAGGGGAAGATTGAAATTACCACCCCGCTGATCGGCATGCGCAAGTCGCAGATTGTGC
The DNA here is from genome assembly GCA_035935775.1 of Terriglobales bacterium. Classification (GTDB taxonomy): domain Bacteria; phylum Acidobacteriota; class Terriglobia; order Terriglobales; family Acidobacteriaceae; genus JAICWP01. The sequence continues at coordinate 2,615 of DASYWT010000250.1, read as the reverse complement.
GCCTCGGCCTTGAATTGAGCGCGCCCTTCGATTTAACGTGGTCTTGTTATAGCCGCGAAGACCGCGCCTGTGGCGTGTGCGACAGTTGTGTGCTGCGCCTGCGAGCTTTCCAGAATGCGGGGGCGCGCGACCCGATCGCTTATCTCGCCCCGGCGGTATCGGGCTGAAGAAGTTACCTGCGCCGGTCTGAGCCAGGCGTGGGCGACGGCGAAGTGAGCTGTAGAACGCAATCGAAGCAAGCAGATTTCAGAAGTTGAGCCGGGAGGCTGAAATGAAGCAGCGTCGAATCATTTGCATACTGGCAGTGCTGGCGGCGGCCCTGATGATTCCCCCCGCCTGGTCGCAGAGCATGGCGACCGTAAAAGGCAAGTGTCTGGATGCCCAGGGGAAACCCATCGCGGGAGCGACGGTGGAATACGTCAACCAGGACACGGGCCAGAAATACAGCATTAAGACGAACAAGAAGGGCGAATTCTTCTCCCTGGGCGTTGCGCCAGGCAAGTACAAGATATCGCTGATCCAGAATGGCCAGGTGCTGTTCTTCTTCAACGGCGTGCAGGTGCAACTGGGTGCGGAGGAAAATGTCACCGATTTCGACCTGCAGAAAGAGCAGGCGGCCGCCAAGCAGCGGGCCGAGTCGCAGATGACCGAGCAGCAAAAGCAGGAACAGGAAAAGGTCCAGAAGGAAAACGCCACCATAAAGACGCTGAATGAAAAGCTGGCGGCGGCAGCGGCGGCGGAGCAGGCGGGCAACTTTGACCAGGCAGTCTCTGTCCTGAAAGAGGCCACGACCATTGACCCCAACCGCGACCTACTGTGGTTCAAGCTGGGAGACGCCTACCGCGGAGCAGCCACCAAGCAGACGGACGCGGCTCAGAAAACTCAGGACTACAACGACTCCATCACCTCCTACCAGAAGGCGCTCACCATTAAGCCCAACGATGGCGCCTACCTCAACAACCTGGGCGACGTACAGGCCAAGGCGGGCAAACCCGACGACGCCATCAAGACCTTCACCCAGGCGGCCCAGAGCGATCCCACTCATGCCGCCCAGTACTATTTCAATCTGGGTGCGGTGCTGACCAATAGCGGCAAGATGGATGATGCGGTACAGGCCTTCGATAAGGCCATTGCGGCTGACCCCACCAAAGCCGACGCCTACTACTGGAAGGGTGTAAACCTGCTCGGCAAGGCGACCACCGACAAGTCCGGCAAGATGACCGCGCCTGAGGGGACCGCCGAGGCCTTTAACAAGTACCTGGAATTGCAGCCCCAGGGGACCTACGCGGATGCGGCCAAGCAGATGCTGGCCAGCATTGGAGCAACCGTGGAGACCAGTTTCGGCAAGGCAAAGAAAAAGACCACCAAGCGGCAGTAGCCGAAGCGAATTGTGCCAGACAGGGCGGCTGGTCAACGCCGCCCTTATTTTTTTGGGGGCAAGCTAGCTACGCTCGGGGAGGCCCTTTGCGACTTCTCAGCGCCGTAAGCGCCTCATAATCTGGCAATTAGGGACCTGTTTTCTGTGAGCATTTGCGACTAGAATAGCCATTGTTAGTTAGTACGGGCGCCACCCACGGACGTGGGGGTGCACTGGAGGACGACATGAGCATCACTCCCATCGGGCAGCCCTGCCCGAAAATCACTACTGCCTCCCTGCGCGACAAGAAACTTCGACATGAACCTGTAACCTGTCTCACAGCCTACGACTACCCTAGCGCTCGACTGGTGGATGAAGCCGGGATTGACGTGATCCTGGTGGGCGACTCGATGGCCCAGGTCATGCTCGGCTACGACAGCACTCTTCCGGTCACAGTGGAGGAAATGCTGCACCACACCCGCGCCGTGCGGCGGGCGGTGAAGCGCGCGCTGCTGATAGCCGACATGCCTTACGGCTCCTATCACGTGGACGAAAAAGAAACACTTCACAACGCGGCCCGCCTGGTGAAAGAAGGCGGCGCCGAAGCCGTCAAAATGGAAGGCGGTGAAAAGCGCGCCGACCTGATCCGCCGCGTGATTGACGCGGAAATTCCCGTCGCCGGTCACATTGGGCTGACCCCGCAATCGGTAAACGTGATGGGCGGCTACAAGGTGCAAGGCAAGACGCTGGCGGCCATCGAGCACCTCATGCGCGACGCGGTGGCGCTCGACAAGGCCGGCGTGGCTTGCCTCTACCTGGAAGGCATTCCGCGGGAAGTCGCGGCTATGATCACGGCCGAGGTGGAGACGCCTACCATCGGCATCGGCGCCGGGCCGGAGTGCGATGGCCAGGTGCTGGTGCTGCATGACCTGCTGGGACTCACCTTCGGACCGCCGGCAAAGTTCGTGCGCCGCTACGCGGACGTGGCGGCAGTGATCACGGATGCGGTGCATGCCTACCGGGAAGATGTGATTGCCGGGCGCTATCCCTCGGATGGCGAGTCCTATCATCTGCCGCGCGATACCCAGGCGGCGTTCGAACCCATCGCCGAGAGAAAGCGGGCAATGCGCGGGTAAAATCTGCCACGGAGACAGGGAGGCACGGAGAACTGACGATTGATGATTGCTGATTGATGACTTTGTTCGATGTCGAGTGCATGTGCTGTGTCGGAAATTGCCAATTTGAAGATCATAAATCT
>DASYWT010000249.1:0-2507 GCA_035935775.1 Terriglobales bacterium | reverse complement strand
GAAATGCTGCCGGCGGTCGCCCAGCACCGATACGCTGCGCACGATGCGCCATCCCTGCAACTCGCGCAGGCTGGTGCTCACGTTGGAGCGGGCGACAGAGAGCGTGCGCGCAATTTCCTCAGCCTCCAGCGGGCGCGGCGAAAGAAACAGGAGGGCGTGGATCTGGGCCACGGTGCGGTTCACGCCCCAGCGCGTGCCCATTTCCCCCCAGTGCAGGATGAACTTCTCGGTGGCGGGCGAAAGCAACGGTTTCGCTGTTTCTGTCATTTCAGTCTATACAGAAATTACAATAAATACTGCCCGCTGTCAAGCCCCAGGAGGCTTGACTTAGCAGGATCAATAACTTACGGGGCTAAGACGGACCGGGAACTCGCGGCAGGAAGCTCATTCCCGCGATGTGCAGGCCGCACTCGGTTTTAGCGAACCCGGGCCAGCGGCCAGCCCGAGCATCCTCCCCCGCCGCCGTGGCGCGGGTGCAATGGGTGCACCCGATGCTGGGATAACCGCGGTCGTGGAGTTCGTTGTAAGGCACGTCATTCTTGCGGATGTAGTCCCAGACCTCGGCGGCCGTCCAATCCACCAAAGGATTAATTTTCACCAGTCCGAATTTAGCGTCCCATTCCACCCGGCGCGCTCCCGCGCGGGCTGCGGTCTGGTCATGGCGAATGCTGGTAATCCAGCCTCGCAGTTCCGCCAGCTTGCGCCGCAGAGGCTCAACTTTTCGCATTCCGCAGCACAGGTCGGGATCCCGCTTCCACAACGCCGCTCCATAAGCGCGTTCCTGTTCGTCGGGCGAGAGCGCTGGCTGAAGCTTCTCGATCGTAACCCCGTATCGCTCTTCCACCTCGGCCATGAGCTTGTGTGTTTCCGGGAAGAGAAAACCGGTGTCAATCGTGATCAGCCGGAAGCGCCGCTGGATGCTCGCTGCCATGTCAATCAGCGCCATGCCTTCCGGCCCAAAGGCGGAGACCACCGCGACGTCGCTGCCCAGTCTGTCGAAAGCCCAGCGCAGCGCCACTTCCGCGCTCCACTGATCTGCCGCTGATTGCACCGCTCCAACTTCATCCTTCATCACGTCAACTCCCGTGTTATTGGCATAATTTCCCACGTCGCCAGCCAGGCGGTTCCCGATGCAAAACCGGTCGCGAATGCCGTTCAGCAAGAACTCGTATCAGGGCACGTCCTCAGACGTGCCGAGACTGGCGGCCGAAGCCTTGCCCTGATACAAGCCTTATTGCCAGCACCTAAGCTCCGGGGCGCAGAGGCTGGTTCAACTCTCTGCCCTGCAGAAGGACTTGTTCAATCACCGGAGTCATGAAGCGCTCTCCCTGCGCGGCTGCCCATCGAACTACCTCGCCAACAATCAGGAGCGACGGTGCTGGCAGCGGCGGCACCGTGGGCAGCTCAGCAACCGTCGTGATATGCAACCGCTGGTCTACAGTGGTGGCACGGGAAACAACGACACAAGGCGTTTCACCCGACAAACCCGCAGTTCTGAGCCGCCGCGCAATCTCGCCATAGCTCTGGCCCGGCATGTAGATTGCCAGCGTGGCGCCGCTGCGAACAAAGTCCCTCCAGTCGGTCTCCTGGTTGTTCGCCGCCCGTTGGCCGGCAAGAAATATCACCGCCGCCGGCCCGCGGCGATGCGTGAGCGGAATTGCGGCCGCAGCCGCCGCTCCCAGCGCCGCGGTCACTCCGGGAACGATTTCATAAGGAACTCCGGCGCGTCGCAGCGCCTCGATCTCCTCTCCTGCGCGGCCAAAAATCGAAGGGTCGCCCCCCTTGAGCCGAACCACCTGGAGCCCCGCAGACGCCAGGCCCGCCATCAGGAAGTTGACCTCTTCCTGGGTGATTTTCTTGGTTCCGCAGCGCTTGCCCACGTTGTGAAGCTCGGCCACGGGATTTGCCAGCTGCAGTATTTCAGGCGTCACCAGCTCGTCGTACAGGACAGCGCCCGCACTCCTCAGCAGCCGCGCCGCTTTCACCGTCAGCAGTTCAGGGTCGCCGGGACCCGCTCCCACCAGATAAACCTTGCCCGTCATGATTGTTCCTCTTCCTTTTCGGCGCGGCTTCCGCTGCCGGCTGTGAAATGGGACTCGTCCTGTCCGGTCAGCGAGTGCAGCAGCTCGTGCTTGCGTTCCATCGGGAGGTCGCTGCGCAGCACTTCCCGCCTGATTTTTCCCAGTTCTTCCACCCAGTTCGCATAATCCGGTCCGAATTGCTGTTCCAGCTGTTTTCTGATCCGCTGAGCCAGCAATGGACTCTGCCCGGAAGTGGAGATAGCTATCTGCAGGTCGCCGCGGCGCACCACGGCCGGATAGAAAAAGTCGCAAAGTTCGGGAACATCCACAACGTTGCACAGGATCTGACGGCGCTGTGCCTCGGTGAAAATGAATCCGTTCAAGTCTCGTGAAGAAGTGGCGGCGACCACCAGGAAAACGCCTTCCAGATCACCCGGCGCGAACGTGCGCTCTTCCAGCGCAATCGCGCCGGAGGCCACCCATTCC
>DASYWT010000248.1:0-9704 GCA_035935775.1 Terriglobales bacterium | reverse complement strand
TTCTCATTGCCGATCTTGCCCGCGGGAATGGTCTCGGTCGTCCGTGTGCCTTGGGCCTGTACGCCCTCGATCTCCTGGCTCCCAAGCGACACTTCCGTGCGGTTGCCTATCCCCCCATCTTTCTCCACAAACGTCATCGGCGGTCCTGCCGCAGCCATGCCGCCGGTCGAAAAGAAAACCTTGTCTCCCTTCATACCCGCGTGCCCTTCGGCGGATGTGAGCGGCGGCATCTTGAACGCCTTTTTCTCTTGCACGTTCAACATGTAATGTACGCCGGCCACGGGATCAGAGATGCTTGCCATTTGCATGGCAGCACCCGACGACCAGGGGCCAATGGCATTCACCGCCAGGTCGCGGCGCGTCCGCCCCATGCTGTCGCGATATATCCTGGCCGTTTCTTTGTGCACAATCCGGTTGCCATCGCTCAACACCTGTGTAGTTTCTGTGGTGGCATCGGCGGAATATGGCAGCCCGGTCACTGCCTTGTTGTCTTCAAAACGGAAACTGCGCATGTAGAACACATTTTGCCCGGGTCCGGGAGGTGGCGGAGGCGGACCCGGCATTTGGGCGCCCGCCTGTGCTGCCCCCAGGAGCAGCAATGGAGCAATAATCAGAACACCGTACACAATGGCTCTTAATCTCATGACAGTCTCCTCGATTAGTTCTGTTTGAAATCCAAACTCTGCGTTGCAGCCTTACCTTCTCCCGGCTGAACAAAACGAATGGCTCGCGCCACGCCGTCCTGACCCAGGACCACATCCGCCGTGACGGTGCCGGAAATATCGCCCCCAGCCAGCGGCAGGCCCATCAGCGCCGGGGCTGAACGCGGCAGTTCAACCCGCACCACCATGCCATCTCCCACCGGATACGGACTGCCGGCAAGCGCGATGAACTCGCCGGCCGTGTCAGACGCTGTCTGCCTGGCGGCGGGACGAGGACGCTCTCGCGGGCCGCGCTTCGCAGACGTCTCGGGCCGACTCTTCACATTGGTTGCGGGGGATGCTACTTCGGTCCCCACTGGAGAGCGTTCGGCCTGAAGTTTTGTCGTCGGGGTGGAACCCGAGTGCCGTGTGGGGTGCCCCACCAGAAGCCAGCCCCCGACCAGAATCGCCGCCGCCACGCCTGCCCAGCTTGCGTTCCTCCACAAGCGCAAGGGACGCTGACGCCTTTCCCGAAAGGCCGATACCAGGCTGGCTTCAACGTGCGCCGGGGCTTGCAGCATTGCGTCATCCTTGGCCAATGCTCGCAATTCCAGAGACAGCAGGCGAGCGGCCGCCAGCCGTGACCGGCAATAGGCGCAGCTTTCCGCATGTCGCAGGGCTTGCTCGCGGGCACCCGCGGCCATAGCCGTGTCGCGCTCCAGGTCCTCCAGCACGCTTGCAAAATGTTTACAATCCATACTCACCACCTGTGGCACGGTCTCGCGCCGGCGATACTGTTAGTCGGCGCTTGTCGCAGGGCTCTGAGGCGTGGAGCCAACAACTCCCTGGCGCGATGGATCCGGGAACGCACTGTGCCCACCGGACAACCCAATATCTGCGCCGCCTCAGCGTAGCCCACTTCATGCAATTCGCAGAGAACCACCGCCTCGCGATAAGCCGCCGGCAGGGCCAGCACCGCGCGGCGAACCTGCTCCACGGTCTCCCGGCTGCTCAATCCCGCCAGACCGTCGTCCGGCACGCATGGATCAGGCAGCAGGTCAGCTGTGTTCTCTTCCCGTTCCTCGTTTTCCAGCCCCACGTACGCTCGCTCACGATCCAGGCAGCGGCGAATGCAATTGCGTCCGATCCCATAGAGCCAGGCCCGCAGGGACCCGCGACGAGCGTTGAAGGACCTGCCCTCCCGCATCAGGGTCAGGAACACCTCCTGCGTAACCTCTTCGGCCAGGCCGGCGTCGCCCGTCATTTGCCGCGCAAAACGGTAAATACCGCCCTGATGTCTTTTGTAAAGCACAGTGAAGGCTTCCTCATCCCCCGCCAACATTCGCTGCAGCAGGTCGCCGTCATTTAGTTCGCTATGCATTTGGTGATTGGACGAACCGCCGCACCTACTGTCACAGATTCCCTAAAAGAAGGAAAAAAGTTCCCAAGAATTTTACGCTGGGAGGTGGGCTGTTCTCTACGAGACCCGGTGGCCTCTGTGGTGAAGGGTTTTACTCTCAGTTGGAATGGCTTGCGATGATGGAGGCGATGGCCCCCGCCGGCCGCAGGCGCGGCTTCAGGACTTAGTTCCGCCATCGCCTCCCGTTACACTCACGTTTTGCTGCAATCCTAGCCGGGAACGGATTTCCTTAGCGAGATCGCACGCCGAATGCAACTTGGCCTGCGCCGTCGGAGGCAGGTGCGGAACCGACAAGGCCAGTTCGCAGGAGAGCAGCAGGGCGGTTACGCTATCTTTTAGTTGGTTGCGTAACGCCGACTCCGCTTCCCGGTGCGCAGCCTGGCGTTCCTTTTGGCTGCGCCGCAACGCCTGCTTCAACTCCCGCGTCACCCGATCACTGCCGCTGATGGCCAGGTTGACATACACCGGCACCGCCATGCCCGCGTGCTGCAGCAAAATCTCAGCGCCGTCTGGATCGCATTCCACCAGATATTGATCAATTACCAGGGCGGAGTATTCGCCGCCACGCAACATTTTGCCGGCACGGCGCACGCTTTCCACGCACTCCGTTGCCTCACCAGTGGCCTCTTGAATCGCCGCGGCACATTCCTGGGCCCGCGGCGAAGGCGTAATCAGCAATATCATGCCCCTGTCCCTTGCACGTCTTTCGCCAACTCTTATTGCTTGCAAATACGGGGTTTAGCGAATCACATTCGACCGCGCTTCCCAATCTGGAACACAAGAGTCGTACTTCGACTCATTCTTGGGAAGCGTATTCCTTGAGTTTGCGGTAGAGCGTCGTCTTGCCTATGCCCAAAAGTTTGGCGGCCAGCAACTTGTCCCCGTTCAGTTGCTCGATGGTGCCCAGGATGGTTTTCTTCTCCACCTCGAGCATGGGGATAATTTTGTCTTTGGCCTCGGCGCTGGTAACAGGTTGTTGTGCGTTGCGGATGGGGCTGGGCAAATCAAAAACGTAGAGAATCGGTCCCGAACTCAAAGCACAGGCCCGCTCCAGGCAGTTCTCCAGTTCACGCACGTTGCCCGGCCAGTCATAGGCCAGCATCAATTTCAAAGCATCATCGCTCAGGATGCGCGTCATGCCGCTGTCCCGCGACAAGCGTTCCAGGAAGTAGGTGGCCAGTAAAGGAATGTCCTGCCGCCGCTCACGGAGGGGAGGAATGCGCAAGGCCAGGACGTTGAGGCGGAAGTAAAGATCGCGCCGGAAGGTTCCCTGGGCCACGGCGTTCTCCAGGTCACGATTGGTGGCCGCCAGGATGCGCACATTAATGGACGTATTTCTGGTGCTGCCCACGGCGCGAATTTCCTTTTCCTGGATAGCGCGCAACAACTTGGCCTGCAAATCCACCGGCAATTCCGCGATCTCGTCCAGAAACACCGTGCCCCCGTCGGCGATGGCCAACAAGCCTTCCTTGGAATGCTGCGCCCCGGTAAAGGCGCCCTTCACGTAGCCGAACAGTTCGCTCTCGATCAGGGTGGGAACCAGCGAGCCGCAGTCCACGGGGATGAACGGCCGGTCGCGCAACGGCCCGGAAAAATGGATTGTGCGCGCCACCAGTTCCTTGCCGGTCCCGCTCTCCCCCAGGATCAGCACCGGGTGAGTGCTGTGCGCCGCTTTGGAAATGATGCGGTAAATCCTTTCCATTTCCGGCGCCCGGCCCACGATGTTGCCGAAGCCCTGCTTGGACTTGATCTTTTCCCGCAACATTCGGTTTTCAGTTTTCAGCTTCAGGTGTGTGCCTACCCGCTCCAGCAGGAGCTTCAGTTCGTCCAAACTGAAGGGCTTGGTGACGTAATCGTACGCCCCATCCTTCATGGCCTGCACCGCCGATTGCACGGTGCCGTAACCGGTCACCACCACCACCACGGCATCCGGCCGCTGGATTTTGATGTGATGCAGCGCTTCCAATCCTCCCGCGCCCGGCAACTTCAAATCGAGCAGCACCACATCCATGGGCTGCGTTTCCATTGCCCGGTAGGCGTGTTCGGCAGAGTCAGCGACAAAGGTGTTGAAGCCCAGTATCTGGCCCACCTCCCGGCAGGCCTCGCGAATGGAGCGCTCATCATCCACAATCAGCAGGTTGAGAAAATTCGCTTTCTCGATTTGCGCCGGCGCCGGCGCTGCTGCTTCCGCTGTTAACATGACTTCCTCCTGGAGCTCTCTTTGCCCCTTCCTGTTCCCCTGCCGCTTTTCACGCCGCGCGCATTCGCCGGCTGCGCCTCATCCAGCACCTGGCGCACCTTGCGCGCCAGCGCGCCACCCGTAAACGGCTTGCGAAATATCCTGTTGTCCGGCGCTTCGGCTGCGCTGCGCGGCCCGTAGCCGGAAATAAAAAGCACCCGGGCCTGGGGATGCAAAGGTACGATTTGCTTCACCACTTCGCGCCCACTTTTCCCCGGCATCACCATGTCCACCAGCAGCAGATGAATGGGACCCTCATGGCGTCGGGCAAGCCGCAGGGCCTGCGCGCCATTGGCCGCCACCAACAACCGGTAGCCGCACTGGGCAAGCACTTGCTCGACGGAGGCGCGCACCCGCTCGTCATCCTCCACCAGCAGCACCGTCTCCCGGCCTTTCAGCGAATGCTGGGTGTGCGTCTCCGCGCCACGCCATTCCAGTTCCGCCTGCGCGCGCGGCAACAGCACCCGCATGCGGGTTCCCCGGCCGGGTGCGCTGTGCACTACGACGCTCCCATGCGCCTGAGTCACAATCGCCTTCACCGTCGCCAGGCCCAGTCCGGTGCCTTGCCCTGGTTGCTTGGTGGTGAAAAATGGCTCGAAGAGGTGGGCGCGCGTGCTTTCGTCCATGCCGCAGCCGTTATCGGCGACTTCCAGGACAACGTAGTCACCGGCCGGCACGCCGAGGGTAGTGGCCGACTGTGCATTCAGAGTGCAATTGCTGAGTTCGACGCTTATACGGCCGCCCTCCGCCGTGGCATCGCGCGCGTTAAGCACCAGGTTCAGGACCACCTGCTGCATTTCTCCGGGATCGGCTTTCACATAGCCCAGCCCGGACGCGCTGCTGATGCTCAGTTCGGTTCGCTCTTCCACCAGCTTCGCCAACAGGTTGCGCATGTCCTCTACCACGGTCTCCAGGGAGAGCACTTTGCTGTCGCTCACGTGTTGGCGAGCCACAAAGAGCAGTTTCCGGATCAGCGCGCAGCCGTGCTCGCTGGCGAGCTGAATTTCCCGCGCCCTCTGTCCTCCGGGTTGCGACCCCAGCTCCACCGCCAGCAGATCCGAAAGAATGCCGATGCCAGTCAGCAGGTTGGCGAAATCGTGTGCCAGACCGGCTACTAATCGCCCTACGGCTTCCACTTTTTGTGATTCGCGCAGAGCCTCCTCGGCCCGCTTGCGCTCGGTGATGTCTTCCACCATCTTGATGGCAAACTGCGGCTCACCACCCGGAGCGCGCACCAGTGAGACATTCAGCCGGGCCCACACCACTTCGCCGTTCTTACGAAGGTAGCGTTTCTCCAGTTGGTAGCGGTCGCGCTTTCCCAGCGTCATTTCCGCGAACAGGCGCGCATCTTCCGCCAGGTCATCGGGGTGCGTTATGCGGGCAAAGGGCATGCCTTGCAGTTCCCGGTGGCTGTAGCCCAGCATTTCTTCCAGCGCGCGGTTGCTCTCGGCGATTTTGCCGTCCAGGGTGAAATGGCCAATGCCGATGGCCGCCGCCTCGAAAATGGCCCGGAAGCGGGCCTCGCCTTCGCGCGGGACGCGTCGCCGCTCCGCCTGGCTGATGTCACGCGAAGTGATTACCAGAAACCTCCGCTCGCCCACCCGAAACTTGCCGCAGGAGCTCTCCATTTGCAGAAAAGAATTGTTCTTGCGCCGGCCGCGAAACTGGCAAGCAGGAAAGCCGCAATTGAGAATTGGCCTTACCGTCTGGCGCCGGGTACAGGGATGATTCTCGGGCAAGAGATCAGCTAACGGCCGGCCCACTAGTTCGCGGCTGTTGGCATAACCGAAAAGGCGGGCATGGGCCGAATTGCACCACACGATTTTGCCCGCTTCCACCACCGCTACCGCCTCCGGACAGGCGTTCAAGGCAGTGCTCAACACTGTGGTAGAGACAGCCTGGCGGGATAATTCAGAAACGGACTCGAGAACGGTGCTCATGCCAACACCGGGATGCATTCGGCATTCCGTTTTGAAACAGTTCCGGAAACGCTTGCTGAGGCGGCGTTCAAAGGTTGGTTGCAAGCATTGCCGAGGGCCGCGTCAGAGAACGTTCCCAAAATGGAAAAGCGGCCGATCGGCCTCTTGCCGAGCGAGTGGTTCCAAGGCTCGCTTCTTCAGCAGGATGCCGGTATGGGAGCCATATAAAACTCAACCAGCTCCGGAAAAGATACAACGACTCTTCTTCTGCCAAAAATGGAAAACATTAGAACAAATAGACTTCGTCCAGCACCTTGAGCACGCCCTTGCAAGACCTTTTTGCCACGTTTCCCATTTCGGGTAAGTGATTCCTCTCACGCCACCATGTGACGTCGCGTGAAATGGACTGCCACTGGCCCAGCGACCTACCTTCTCTTCGCCAGGATGCTCCAAAGAAAAAGGGCGCGGCCCAGCCGCGCCCTTACTAAATCGCAATTTCGCCTAGCTCTTGCTGGTGCTGAGCGTCTGGCTCAGGCGGAAGGTCAAGCGCTGCTCGGCGCTGAAACCCACGTCCTTCTTGCCCGTGGCATAAGCCACGCCTGTACCCGCGCCCGCACCCGCGGCGCCGCCGATCAGGGCTCCCTTGCCGCCACCGGCTAGCGCCCCGATCAACGCGCCCGCGCCCGCGCCGCCGCCAATCATCTCCAGGTTGCGTTTCTTGTGCGATTGGCCGGCCAGCGAAATACTCGAAGTCTCAACCGGCACACTCTTGCCGTGCATGTGCACGGAAGCCAGTGTGATGCGAAGATACGCAGGCTTGTGAAGGTGTCCGCCCTGGTTGGCGGCCACTACCCGTCCGGTCACGTTGGCGCCCTTGGGAATCATGGTTTCGCCCTTCACCACCACCGGTTCATCCAGTACCGCGTCAAAAGTATCGCCGCTTTGTGCGCTGGCGCTGCTGACCGCTGACTGCAAGCGCACCGTAAACGGTGTTCCGGCGGGTATGGCCAGTCTCGCCGGCGCCGGTGCGTGGCTGGGCATAGAACTGCTGCCGCCGCTGGTGTCGCCGAGATTCGTACTGTTATCACCGCCGTTGTCGGCGTCGGTGGATGGCGCCTTGCTGCAACCCAAGACCAACACCATTGCCAGCAACACAGGAATTACCTTCATCACAGACTTCTTCATTTCCTTAAATCCTCCCCCGAAGCTCACGGCCTTCTCTGATTTTGGGGCGCCTGAAATGACACTTTCACGGCGCGTCAAAATCAGCTGCGCCACCCCAAGCCGGTTTGCGTACCTTCCCGAGCCATGAAGTTGGAGTTTTGCCCGGTTTCCGGCCTGGGGGAATGAGGATTCCAGCGTGACAGCCGACAGAACAATCGGCAAGTTACTTTGGACAAAGACACTTACGGCCGGTCGGGCTCGTTCTCCCGGCCGGCCGGAGACGCTTCAGTTACAGGTTCAAGAAACGCTTCTACTGCCCGATTACGCGTAGTACCAGCATCGTTCCGCTGTCCAGCTTTACGTTTCCCCGGCTGGAACTGATAACCGAGCCTTCCGTCGGAGAGGCCTGCGGGCTCAGCGTCAAATTGGGAATGCCGATCACACCATGAGAATTAGCGTTGAGGCCGGGGCCACTGCTGCCCCCGGACTGATTCATGGGAGCATTGCCGCCCATGTCGCCTATTGGCCCCTGCTGCCGGGGCGCGGCGCCTCCCATCCCGCCAGTAGTTCGGCCGCCTCCCCCCATAGTCGGCTGCCCGCCTCCCATGGGCGCGCCTCCTGGCCCGCCTGGGCCTTCCCCTTCCTGCCCCTGCGCCATAGGCGGAGGCTCAGGTTTGGCCATCGCCTGGATGCCCGCATGCAGCCCTATTTCCGTGGCTTCCTTGCCGTGTTTTGCCTCCGCCTTGTCGAAAATGATGCCCAGGTTCGACTGCGGCTGCTCTTTGCTGGCAGCCTGCACTTGCGTGACGTGGCCAACCAGCTTGGCTCCCCGGGGAATCACAAGATTGCCATTGGTATCGCGTAAGTCGGCCAGCGCTTTAGCCACCACTTCCTGGCCGACTTTGGCCTTCTTGGCATCAATACCTTTGCTCAATTCCGCACCCACGACGGTTCCGGGGGCCAGTGCTGGTCCTGCCGGCGCCGCTGCCTGGCCGGGGCTTGGAGCCGACTGCGCCCCAGCCTGCCCCGCCGCCCAGATCAAAGACACAGCCAGCAGCGCATACCTCAAGCTTTTCTGCATAAGTATCCTCCTCAAGGCTTTCATCCTGAGATGCACCCTTCCCCTTCCCCTGTAGCCCTGTCCGGGTCCAAGTTTACTCGTTCGACCCCGGGTTTGCGTGTTTCGCGGGACGTCTTGCAGCCCCGGCGTAAAACCCGGAATAATGGAAGGATATCTATGACGCCGGAAAAGGTACTTATCGTCGAGGATGAAGAAAACGAGCGGGTCGGCCTGGCCGAACTGATCTCGGGTTGGGGCTATCGCACCGAGACGGCCCGCGATGGGCTGGAAGGGCTGGAAAGGGTGGAACTCTTTTCCCCCGGAATCGTGCTCACCGATCTCAAGATGCCGCGCATGGACGGCATGGAACTGCTCTCCAAGCTGGCGGAACGTTCGGAAAGCATAGCGGTCATTGTGGTGACCGCCCAGGGCACCATTGAGAGCGCGGTGAAAGCCATGCAGATCGGCGCTTTCAATTACATTCAGAAGCCGATTGACTTCAACCGCCTGCGCAGCATCCTGCAGAATGCCGCCGAACTGCGCCGTACCCGCATGGAACTGGAGGCCACCCGGCGTCAACTGCGTAACAAGGGCACGCTGGGTTCGCTGGTGGGAAGCTCGAAAAAAATGCAGGAGGTGTTTCACCTTCTGGAAATGGTGGCGCCCAGCACCGCTTCGGTCCTCATCACCGGCGAGAGCGGCACGGGCAAGGAATTAGTGGCGCGCACCATTCACGACCTCAGCACGCGCAAGGGCAAACCTTTTATCGCCATCAATTGCGCCGCGATTCCGGAAACCCTGATCGAAAGCGAGATATTCGGCCATGAAAAGGGCGCCTTTACGGGCGCCCTGGAGCGGCGCGTGGGCTGCTTCGAACTGGCCGAGGGAGGCACTCTGCTGCTGGATGAAATCGGCGAAATGCCGGTGGCCACGCAGGCCAAACTTCTGCGGGTTCTGGAAGACCGCAAGTTCCGCCGCCTGGGCAGCAAGATTGAAACCACCGTGGATGTGCGCGTGCTCGCCGCTACTAACAAGGTGCCCGAGGAAGCCGTGGCCAGCGGTCAATTGCGCAACGACCTTTATTACCGCTTGAATGTTTTCAACATTCACATGCCACCCTTGCGCGAGCACAAGGAAGACCTGCAGGACCTGGTGCAGTCGCTCATCGGCGAAATGCACTCCAAGCACAACCGCAACGTGCAGCTTCTCAGTGATGCGGTCATGAACTTATTCCAGGGCTATACCTGGCCGGGCAATGTCC
>DASYWT010000247.1:0-5391 GCA_035935775.1 Terriglobales bacterium | reverse complement strand
TTCCGATTCCATCAAGCCGACCGAGGACTTGACGGAAGAGCAGCAGGCATTCATCGCCTCGAACGCGGCCTTCTTCGCAAAATAGGAACAGTGGGGAGAATGGTAGCCGGAGTCCCGATGGTACCGCCACCTCGGTAATTTTCCAGTCTGGCGCCCCGCAGGCTAGCATTAAAGCTGGAAAACTCTAATGGCAACACCTGCGCAGCAGTCCATCCCCGGAGTGCCGCGGTCCCCAAGGCCACAGCCCGCCGCCGAGCGGCGCCAACCGACCATGGACGACATGCTGCGGGAATGCATCGAGCTTTGCGCCCAGGTCGCCGAGCAGCACGCCGCTCCGGAAGTAGCGCAGCATATTCGCCGCCTCAAGCCGGTTAGCCGCTGGCCGTAAAGCCTCACGTCCTTTTGTTGGTTTTGCGCGAACGCTCCATCCATACCTGGCCACGAGGCAGGCACAGTGCCGCCGAGCCCACCAGACTGGACTCAGTGCCGTAAAGCGCACTCAGGATGGGAATCTGCTGGCGACCGGGCGTGACCGAACAAGTGTCCAGGCGGCCCCTGATGTAGTTGAAGAAGGAGCCCATCAGCTCGCCCAGGCCGCCGCCAATCACGATCACCTCCGGCTCCAGCAGATCAATGATGTTGCCCAGCCAGATGGCAAGATAATCGGCGGCCTCGCGCAGAATTTCGTTGGCCAGGGCGTCGCCATCCAGCGCGGCCTTGCCCACAATTTCCGAGGTGACGGCCGCGGCCTTGCCCTCGGCCAATTCCAGGATGCGGGTGCGCGGATTTTGCCCCACCAACTGGCGGGCGCGCGCTCCAATGGCGCTGCCGGAAGCGTACATCTCAATGCAGCCGCGCTTGCCGCAAGCGCATTGCGGACCGTTAAGGTCAATGGTCATATGGCCGCCTTCGCCGGCCGCGCCGGTGCGGCCATAGTAGAGGCGGTCCTGCAGCACCAGGCCGGTGCCGATGCCGGTGCCCAGGCTTACATAGAACAAATTTCTATATCCCACGCCGGCGCCCCACACCGCCTCGGCCAAAGCGGCGACATTGGCGTCGTTGGCCAGGCGCGTAGGCAGCTTGTAGCGTTGCTGGATTTTTTCCGCCAGCGGATAGTTCCGCCAGCAGGGCAGATTGGTGGCGCTGAGCAGCACGCCGCGTTGCGAGTCCACCCACCCCGGCACGCTGATCCCTATGGCCGAAACCGGGCGGGCGCGGCGATTGCTGAGCACGGCATCTATGGCCTCAATCACCGAATGCAAGCCCTCTTCCGCGGTCTTGCCCACCACCATGCGGCGGCGGGCAGTGAGCAGGATTTCGCCGGAAGCGTTCACCAGGCCGGCCTGGGCCTTGGTGCCACCGATATCCACTCCCAGAACAACGTGTTCCGCTTTGGCCATGAGGGCGCAGTGTAGCTCGACAGCATCGTATCAGGAGACGCTTCCCGCCTCAGACGCTTCCCGCCTCCTGCCCAACACTTCGACACCACATTTTTGCGGTCGCTCTACTTGGCCAGCTTGCCCCCTTGGAAAACGAAATGGTAGGGGCCGGTTATTTCCGCATGTGTCCATTCTTCGCCATTGACCACGAGCTCATAGGTGCCATCTTTCGGCACCTTCCAGTATGTGCCGGCGCGGCAATTGGGGCCAAGAACATCATGACCGCCCGAATCAAGGATCATGGTCTGAACGGGAATCTGGCATGCCTCTCCGGAAAGCACGATCAGGTCGCCCGCCTTGCCCGTCCACGTGTACACGTCATGGGCGGCCCACTGCTCAATGTTGCCCGAGACCATCTGCCCGTAGGATATCGTCTGATGGCGGTCGGGACGTACCAAGCGAACGGGAATGTGGTAGTGGACGGTCTCGTGATCATAGACAAAGCGCCCTCGGAAGGTATAGGTTCCGGTCGACGGCAGTTCGAGTCGGCCAAACCCGCATCCGTCGCGCGATGCCAGGTCCTTGCCCGATGGGTCGGCCAGCATAAGAAAAGCCGTGTAGTTCACGGGCTTGCCAATATTCGTACAATTCGAGTCGTATCCTACCCAGATCACCTCGCCTTTCTTGCCCTGGAAGTGATACTCGGGCTCCGACTTGCTGTCCAGAATTTCGCCGTTCACCCACAAAATGGACGGTGCGGGCGTTGTGGTGGGACTGGCCAGGGCGGCGCGGGCCGCCAGAACGTGCTGGGCGTGCGCGTACTGGCTGCCGAAGACGATGCGGTTGGTGACGGCCAGATCAAGAATGCAGTTATCGAGCAGTCGTTGGTCGGTGATGCCGTGGGAGCGGCAGGTTTTCTCTGCCGTGGCGAAGTTGGCCAGGCGGGCGGCATCGGCGTCCCTGGCCGGGAAAGTGGGATCAACAAAGCTGGCGGGCGACTGTCCCGGCTTGTAGTCGAACAGTGAAGTTGCCTTGGTCACAGCCCAGGCGCTGGCCAACTTTTGATTGATGTCGTCGCGGCTCAAGCCCAGCTTGGCGTTGTCTTTGCCAACCAGGTCGTTGTCCGGCGAACCGTTGAAATCGCCCAGCAGACCCGCGAGCGTGCCCCGCCGCGAAGCTGCCGGCCTGACCTTTACGTTGATGGCGTAGCTGCCCAGCTGTTCTACTTTCAGCATAGTGCCATCGGGCCAGGTGAGCCGGTAGGCGCCGCCATAGGCGGTCGTAGCCCCTGTCAGGGAGCCGGTTTTCAGCCGGGGCGGCGGGCCGTTGATCACCTTGCCATCAATGCGCAGAACCAGCGCACTGTTTTCCATGGTGAAAGTCAGCCGCTGGCCGCTAATCCTGGTAGCTACCGCCTGGTTGACGCTGGCAATCTTCGGCCCCAGCACCGGCACCTGGCGGACCTGAACCATGAAGTCATCTTTGCTAGAGCGCACTAGCGTGTATTCGCCCACCACCTGGAAGTCGTAACCCAGTCCATCGAACGTTGCCAGGTGTGTGTCGCCCCAACTGACGCCTTCCGGCGGAGGTGGCGCCGGCTGTGGCGGATTGTCGCCACCTCCTCCGCCTCCACCTCCTCCCCCGCCGCCTCCGCCTCCACCCGGCGGCAGTGGCGGGTCGGGTTGCTTGCAGAAGTGGTCGAGAGTATCGCCCACTACGCCAACTTGCGCGGTGGTGTCTCCGCCATTGATACCGATCGATACCGGAGCCGTGGCCTGCTTGGTGAACAGCGACGCACCGTCCGAGCCGTCCGGACACTTACAGCCACCCTGCTTGAGGCAAAGGACCAGGGGAGCTGACGAGTCAAGGGGTGTGTCCAGCGCGAAGTCACTGTCATGGAGGCGGCCGTATCCGGTCATTAGGCTGACCGTGACGATGTCGGCGCTGCCGGAGAGCTGAAACAGCTCACTCTGGTAAAGTCCCGCGGTTGGCAGTATCTCGCTGAATTGCTGGTCTACGGTTATTTGCTGCGGCTCTGGTCCCGGCGTCGTTGGTGTTCCCGGCCCGGTAATGGCCCAGGGTGTGCGGCTGGAAACCTCGAAGTAGCTGGAGCCCCAGGAGCTCAAATAGTCGTCGCGATGCCCCTCCACTAACGCAGTAAAGGCATCATCGTCGTGCCCGTTGATGCCGGTCTGCACCAGCGGCAGCAGCTTCGGCCAAACGGCTTCCGTACCCGTCAGGTCGCTCAAATGCCCGAAGACCCCGAGGGCGTCATAGCTTCGTGTCCAGTAGGTCGTCGTCGGCCCGGTCACGTAGGGATTCCATTTTTTTTGCACTACATCGTCCGCGTCGGGCCGCACTACCAACATGACCCAAGTGGCTTCGCCCTCCGAAATCCAGGGGTGCACGCTCCACGCAGCCGTTGCCGTTTGTTCTACTCGCTGCTGAAAGCAGTGGAACATTTCATGAGTGATAACCGATATGGCGTCGGGGCCGCTGATTCCTATGAACATCTGATCGTGGAGGCTTAGTTCACAACCCGAGGGGTACGGTAGGTCTGGACGGAGTGAGTTCAGGTACTCGAGATTGGGATCGTTATACTTGAAGTTCGGTTTGAACCATGACCAGGTATGAGCGAACTCCGTGCCCTGCGGCGGGTCGTAATCCACAGTCAAGGTGAAGCGGACCGGCGGAACCTGGAGCAAGGCAGCCAGCGTGTTGTTGGCATCGTCGGCAATTTTTTGATAGTCCCATGCCGGAACATTGCCATCCACCAGGACAACATCGGCAGCGGGCATGAGCCTGGGAACGTGGACACGTGACGCCGAGGGTCTGGTCCCGAGCTTCTTCCCCGGCCCGCCGCCCGCCCGGTGGATCAGTTTTGCCGCCGCCGCGCGTTGCTCCTCGGTAAGCGAATCCCATACCTGGTAGATGTAGCTCACCGCCAGCGTGCCGTCGAAGTCGTACCGATCGCTGCTCCCCGGGGGAATGCTGACCCCAGGTAGTGGCCCAACCACCATGCTGAACAGCAGTTTGGCGCGCTCGGGGGTTAATCCTTCTTTGAGTATCTGGGACACAAGCTCTACTTGTCCGTGTACCGGCTTTGGCGCGGCGCTTGGGGGTGCGGGTGAGCCAGCGCTCTGCGCAGTTGCCTTATTTGGCTGTTCGGAGGCGGGCTTGGAGCGTGACCGATAATTCAACACAAGCACTGTAAGAGCAGCGATTAAAACTACTATCCCTGCTGCAACCAAACGATTTCGCATTTCTTCTCACACAGATTAAAGATGAGAGGCATCCCTGTGATCCCATTCCGCACCCTCCGTGATCGCCCCTTTCCCGGCATGGCAAGCCGGCATGGGCCTCGGTTTCCTGCGGCGCAGGCTTCGGGTTCTGCCCCAAATTTGTGGCAGCATGCTACACCAACCTGGCGGAGTGGGCGATTTTTATTGTGCCGTTTCGGCTTTCGCCATTGGCGTTCCAATGTAGTTCGCGGAGGGGGAAATTTGGCAGCTAAAACCGTGGAGCAGGTCAAGGCAGCCTGGCGCTTTTCGCTCCCCCCACAAGTTCGTTGACGGGGGAATTGTTCATCCTTAAGATTAGCCGACTCGGAAGGCGCCTGTTCTCGTGCTTGAGCAGATTTCCCACTACCACATTGTCGAGAAGCTCGGTGGTGGCGGGATGGGTGTGGTTTACAAGGCTGAAGACACCCGCCTGCACCGCTTCGTTGCCCTTAAATTCCTGCCCGAAGAGGTGGCTCGCGACCCGCAGGCGCTGACGCGCTTTCGGAGGGAGGCGCAGGCGGCCTCCGCCCTGAACCATCCCAACATCTGCACCATTTACGACATTGGCGAAGAGAACGGTCACGCTTTCATCGCCATGGAGTTTTTGGATGGCGTGACCCTGAAACACAAGATCTCCGGCCACCGCCTGGAAACCGAGGAGATTCTTTCCTTAGCCATTGAAATCGCGGATGCACTGGATGCCGCCCACAGTGAAGGCATTGTTCATCGCG
>DASYWT010000246.1:0-27958 GCA_035935775.1 Terriglobales bacterium | reverse complement strand
GGCAGCCCGGCAATTGATGCTCGAGGTACTCACCTGGAGGTATTACCGTGTTCCCGGCCTCTCCGAATTTCATTCCCTGACAGTAAACGGGCTGGGCGTTGTGTCCGCTGAATACGAGGACGAGGGGAAACATGTTCATCTTTTCACCCTGTGTGCCGACTATTGCCGCTTGACCGAGGCGGCTCAAGCCCTGTTCTCGATGATTCAGGAAGTTCCGGCGGAACACGATGTGGTCATGGATTTCTATCTGTGGCGGTCTGCATCTGCCGGCGATGCCGAAACTACGCAGCAAGAAATCTGTTCGCTGTTGAACCAGGCAGGTTTTCCGCGGCCCATCCAGCGTATCGTTGTGATAGCCGGCGGTGCCGATCACGGTTCGGGCATGAGCGGCATACAACATTTCACTTACCGGCTGCGCGACAACACCTATCAGGAAAAAGAGCTGTACCGGGGCCTCCATCCCATGATGGGCAAGCGCCTGCATCTCTGGCGTCTCGCCAGTTTCAAGATCGAGCGCCTGCCCTCGGTCGAGGACGTGTATTTAATCCATGGCGTCGCTCGTGACAATCCCAAGGATGAGCGCCTATTTGCTGTGGCCGAAGTGCGTGACGTCACGCCGGTCCGCGACCAGGCCGGGCACATCGTGCAACTGCCTCAACTGGAACGGATGTTCGCGGAAGCCCTGGCCAGTATCCGCCTGTTTCAATCGCGCCGGTCTCCCAAGGACCGTCTCCATTGGAATCGAATACTGCTCTATGTTTGGCCACCCCTTCACTTGAACATGGAGGAATTCCACACCATCCTGCGCCGGTTGGCCCCTTCCATGGAGGGATTGGGTCTGGAACAAGTGGTGGTGTGCGCCCGCATCCCCCATCCCCAAACTGCGGAATTGCGCGAGATGGTTGTCCGCATTTCCCTCCCGGCGGGCGCCGGGCTGCGGGTGACGATCCGGCCCGCTGGCAACCTGCAACCGCTCAAGCCGCTGAGCGAGTACGAGCAGAAGGTAATCCGAATGCGGCGGCGCGGAATGATATATCCGTACGAAATCATCAGGATGCTCACGCCCGACCGGGAAGATACGCGAACCGCGTTTCCGCCAGGCGAGTTCGTGGAGCACGATCTGAACTCGGAGGGCAAGCTGGTTCCGGTGGACCGGCCGCACGGCCAAAACAAGGCCAATATCATTGCCGGCGTCATCCGGAACTTCACCGCTAAATATCCGGAAGGAATGACTCGCGTCATGCTGCTGGGAGATCCCAGCAAAGATCTGGGTGCGATTGCTGAGCCGGAGTGCCGCCGCATTATTGCCGCTCTGGACCTGGCCGAAAAGAAAGGGGTGCCTCTGGAGTGGTTCCCGATCTCCGCCGGAGCCAAGATTTCCATGGACAGCGGAGTAGAGAACATGGATTGGATCGCCCGTGTGCTGCGCCGTTTGGTCGAGTTCACTCAGGCCGGAGGGGAAATCAACCTGGTGGTGGATGGCATCAATGTGGGGGCACAGCCGTACTGGAATGCCGAGGCCACCATGCTGATGCATACCCGCGGAATCCTCATCATGACCCCTAATGCCGCCATGGTTCTTACTGGCAAGCGCGCGCTGGATTATTCCGGCAGCGTGTCCGCGGAAGACAATCAAGGCATCGGCGGCTACAGCCGCATCATGGGCCTCAACGGACAAGCCCAGTATTGGGCGCAGGACGTGAGCGAGGCTTGCCACATCCTGTTGCGCCATTACGAGCACACCTATTTAATGCCGGGAGAGCGGTTCCCCCGGCCTGCACCCACTACGGATCCCAACGAACGCGATGTGTGCGCCTGCCGGCATGGCGATGATGACGAAAGTTGTTTCGTGCAGGTGGGCGAAATCTTTTCCGATGACACCAACCCCGGGCGGAAGAAGTCTTTCAACATCCGTCGGGTGATGATGGCGACAGTTGACCAGGACCACCAGCCACTCGAGCGCTGGGCCGGCATGCAAGGCGCGGAAACAGCGGTGGTGTGGGACGCCCATCTGGGAGGCTATCCGCTCTGCATGATCGGCATTGAATCAAAACCCGTCCCGCGGCTGGGTTTTGTGCCTGCGGACGGGCCCGATCAGTGGACCGCGGGCACTCTGTTTCCTCTCTCCTCCAAGAAGGTGGCCCGCGCCATCAATGCGGCCAGCAACAATCGGCCGGTGGTGCTGCTGGCCAATCTCTCGGGGTTTGACGGGTCTCCTGAATCCCTGCGCAAGCTGCAGTTGGAGTACGGCGCGGAGATCGGGAGGGCAGTGGTGAACTTCAAGGGGCCGATGGTCTTCTGCGTCATCTCCCGCTATCACGGCGGCGCTTACGTGGTCTTCTCCCGGGTGCTGAACGAACAACTCGAGGTCGCGGCCTTGGAGGGCACCTATGCCTCGGTTATCGGCGGCGCTCCTGCCGCAGCCGTGGTTTTTGCCAGCGAGGTGGAAGCCAGAACTCGCAAGGACTCGCGCCTCGAAGCCCTGAACACGGCCATGGTCCAGGCTGACGGTCCGGAGAAGCGCCGCTTGCGCGCTCAGTGGAACGACTTGTTCAAGATTATCCACTCCGAGAAGCTGGGGGAAATGGCGATCGAGTTTGACCGCATCCACAGCGTGCAACGCGCGCTGGGAGTTGGCGCTCTGCATTGCATCATCCCGCCTTCACATCTTCGCCCCTATCTCATCCAGGCGGTTGAGCGCAGCATGGAGAATGAAAAGAAGATGGCGGAGGCGGCTTAGACGGTCGGCGGGAGAATGGTTACCTTCTCCCGCCCCACAATAGCTATGAGCGTGTCTTGGCTGCTACGGGCTGAAGCGGACGTGCCAAGGGACGACCATTGGCTGTGTGCCAATGAAGAGATCCGCCTTAGCGGGTTGCATGTTGCCAAACGCCGTTCCGACTGGCGGCTGGGACGCTGGACGGCCAAATGCGCAGTTGCCGCATATCTGGGGCGAGCCGATAGAACCCACCCTCTTCGCGATATCGAAATTCGCTCAGCCCCCTCAGGCGCTCCCGAGGTGTTTCTTGGCGGTCAGGCGGCCGGGATTGCGCTTTCACTGAGCCATCGCGATGGTACCGCCCTGGGTGCGGTTGTTGCACCAGGAATCGCAATTGGTTGCGACCTGGAACTCATCGAGCCGCGGAGTGACGCGTTCATTGCCGATTACTTCACGACTGAAGAGCAGGCTTTGGTGGCAAGCGCGCCCGTTCTGGATCGCCCTGTGCTTCTGGCGCTGCTGTGGAGTGCCAAGGAAAGCGCTCTCAAAGCTGTGGGGGAGGGGTTGCGGCTGGACACCCGCTCTGTACTGGTCAGGGCTGATTGCTGCGACATTTCAGGCGATAGCGGACGAACTCCCTGGGACCAGTGGGCGCAATCATCGCGGTGCAACTCCGATTCCGGCCACGATGGCTGGCGTCCTCTCCAGGTTTGCTATCTTAGCGACGGGCACAGCATACGCGGTTGGTGGCAACGTAGAAGCAACTTCATACTGACGTTGGTCGCGGACGCGCCGCTCCTCCCGCCCGTTTCGCTGTAAGTTCCCACACTTCTAACGAGAAAAAGGGAAGATCTACCCATAGAGGGCAAGTCGGGTACGCCCGCCTCAGGGTACCGTTCGCGCGCCGTTTTCGCGAACGAAGAAGTAATAGTGCACAGCGTACCCGACAACCCTGATACATCGAATACTCCTGCGGAGCGGGCCGCGGCGGTGACGTGCGGTACGTCAGCGTGTGACGGCCCTGCTTCCTTCCGAACTGCGCCTTGAGCCGGCGCTTTTCCCATACCCGCCCCAGCAGGACTGGTAGTCCGCCAGATATTGCTGCAGAGTTCGGCTGGGTTGAGCTATCATAGCCAGCCGAGGACAGGGCCGCCCGAGGATGCGATTCGGCGAAGGGCATCCCACTGCGCACCCAGCAGCAGCGCGGTGAACGGCGGCGCCGCTGCTCTCCATTTCTGAAACAAAATTGCAGATGGAATCAGAGAAGCAGTGGTGAAGGGGCCGGGGAGGACCGCTCATGCGTGGGCTGGCGATTGGGATTTTACTGCTTTGTGAATTGCTCTTGGCTGGTGGTTTGACTGCTCAGAATCAGTCCGCGACGCCGGACTCGGATACCGTTTCCTGCAATTTTGCCGACAATAAGCAGATCACGGTTCGCTACAACCGCGTTCCCTTTAACAAACGCGAAAGGCTGCGCGACAACAAGGTATGGTTGCCGGGGGGCTCGGCGATGGTTCTGTTTGCCGGCGCCGATCTGAAGTTCGCAGGGAAGCTGATTTCGACCGGCGCTTATACCATGTACCTGATTCCCGGCAAAAAGAATTGGACCCTGATTGTGAGCAAGAATGAAAAGCCGGATAGCGCCTATGCAGCACAGCAAGATCTGGCGCGGGGGCCGATGGACCTGGGCCAGCTCAGCCAGCCTAATGACAAGCTGACGCTATATTTTGGCCAGATGGGGCCCAAGCAGTGCAATCTGCGCGTCTACTACGGGGATACAGGCGCGTTCACAGAATTTGAAGAGCAGTAAACCATCCGGTCTCTACGCCCGGTCGAAGCCGGGAGAGAGCGGCTGCGGCGCCCGGCCACGCATTCGTCTTGCCCACAACTGAACCCGATCCATATAAAGGTAGACGACTGGAGTCGTAAACAAGGTCAGGGCCTGACTGACCATTAATCCACCGACAATGGTGATGCCCAGCGGGCGATGGAGTTCCGAGCCGGTGCCCCGGTCCAAAGCCAGGGGCAGCGCGCCCAGCATGGCCGCCATGGTCGTCATCATGATAGGCCGGAAGCGCAGCATGCAGGCTTCGTAAATGGCCTCCACCGGCGATTTGCCTTCCCCGCGCTCAGCCTCGAGCGCAAAATCAATCATCATGATCGCGTTCTTTTTTACGATTCCTATCAGCAGGATGATGCCAATCAACCCGATGACATCCAGGGCGTTGTTGGTAAGCAGCAGCGCCAGCAGTGCGCCTACTCCGGCGGAGGGCAGCGTGGAAAGAATGGTAATAGGGTGAATGAAGCTTTCGTAGAGGACCCCGAGGACAATATAGACGGTCACCAGCGCCAGCAATATCAGGATGGGTTCCGAGGAGAGTGAAGTCATGAAAGCGGCGGCTGTGCCCTGAAAACTGGCGTTAATGGCGGCGGGAAAACCGATGCTGCGCTCGGCGTTCTCAATGGCATCGGTGGCTTGGCTGAGCGAAACTCCGGGCGCAAGATTGAAGGAGAGTGTTACCGAGGGGAACTGTCCCTGGTGGTTGACCGCTAACGGAGTGTTCGAGGGCTCAAAATGGGTGAACGCCGATAGTGGAACTTCAGTTCCCGACGAGGAACGTACGTAGATATTCTGCAGTGCATCCGGGCTTCGCTGGAAGCGGCGCGCGACCTCCATGACCACGTGGTACTGGTTGAGTTGCTCATACATAGTCGAGACCTGGCGCTGGCCGAAGGCGTCGTACAGGGCATTGTCAATGTCCTGGGCGGCGACTCCCAGGCGGGCGGCAGTGTCGCGGTCAATGACTACGTTCGCTTCCAGTCCGTGGTCCTGCTGGTCGCTGTTGACGTCGCGCAGTTGCGGCATGGTGCGCAGCTTTGCCAGCAGGCGCGGCGCCCAATTGTTTAGTTGTCGCAGGTCCTGGTCCCGCAGGGTGTACTGGAACTGGGCAGCGCTGGCTCGTCCCCCGATAGTGAGATCCTGGGCGGATTGCAGGTAAAGAGTAGCCCCAGGAATTACGGCCAGCTTGCGGCGCAAGCGGGCGATCACCTGGTCGGCGGTCACATTGCGCTCTGAGAGTGGCTTCAGAGTGACGAAACCGCCGCCGCTATTTACGCCGCGGCCACCGGCGAACGCGGTGACAGAATCAACCGCCGGATCCTGGCGAATGATTTTGACGAACTGGTCCATTTTCTGGGACATCGCGGAAAAAGAAATGTCCTGCGCCGCCTGCAGTGCTCCCGCCAGGCGCCCGGTGTCCTGCTGCGGGAAAAAGCCCTTGGGCACGATTACGTAGAGGTAGATGCTGAGGCAGGCGGTGGCCACAGTAGCCAGCAAGGTCAACGGCTGATGGCGCAGCACCCAGCGCAGGGCTCCGCGATAGACGCCGAGCAGGCCGTCAAATAGCGACTCGCCGAAACGATAAATCCGCCCGTGGCGCTCCTGCTCCACGGAGCGCAGAAACTTGGCGCACATCGTAGGCGTGGTGGTCAGCGAGACCAGGAGAGAGACTCCGATAGCCACGCTGAGGGTGACAGCAAACTCACGGAAGAGTCGCCCCACAATGCCGCCCATCAGCAGAAGGGGAATGAAAACCGCGACCAGGGAACTGCTCATGGAGAGCACGGTGAATCCGATTTCACGGGCGCCACGAAAGGCTGCCTGGACCGGCCCCAGGCCCACCTCCAGGTAACGGGTAATGTTTTCCAGCACGACGATGGCATCGTCCACCACGAAGCCGGTGGAGATGGCTAAAGCCATAAGCGAGAGATTGTCGAGACTGTAGCCAAGCAGGTACATCACTGCGAATGTGCCCACCAGCGAGAGGGGCACGGCCACGCTGGGGATCACGGTGGCACGCGGGCTGCGCAGAAAGGCAAATACCACCAGAATGACCAGGATTATGGAAATCAGAAGCGTCAGCTCGATATCGTGTACCGAAGCACGAATGGTGGTGGTGCGATCAAGAGCCACTTTCAAGTCAATAGAACGTGGAATGGAAGCCTGGAGCTCTGGCAATAGCGCCCGTACTCGATCCACGGTGTCCATAATGTTGGCGCCAGGCTGGCGGAACACCACGGCAATCACTCCATCTTGCCCGTTGGACTTCCCGTAGTGTTGAACGTCCTCCACCGAGTCCTGCACATCGGCTACATCAGCCAGGCGCACCGCCCCGCCATTTTTGTAAGCAACGATAAGCGGGCGATATTCAGCAGCTCGGAAGAGCTGGTCGGTATCGTTCACCGCCCAGGAAGTGGTGCCATCTGATAATTGGCCCTTGGGGTGGTTGGCGTTGGCATTGACCAGAGCGTTGCGTACCTGGTCAATGCCCACGCCCAGCTTGTTGAGAACGGTCGGATTCACGTCAACCCGAACCGCCGGGCGAGCCCCTCCCCAGATGAAGACTTGGCCGACGCCCTGCACCTGCGAAAGTTTCTGCGCCAGAATTGAGTCAGCAGCGTCATAGATGCGGGGGAGAGGAATGATATTGGAGGTCAGCGCCAATATCATGATGGGCGCGTCCGCGGGATTCGCTTTCCAGAAGTGCGGATTCTGCGGAAGGTTGGCGGGCAACTGGCCGCGCGCGGCATTGATGGCGGCTTGCACGTCGCGGGCAGCAGCATCAATATTGCGATCCAGGTCGAATTGCAAAATGATCGTGGTCGAACCCTGCCCGCTGCTGGAGGTCATCTGGTTGACCCCGGCGATGCGCCCGAACTGGCGCTCCAACGGGGTAGCGACCGCCGAGGCCATGGTTTCGGGGCTGGCGCCGGGAAGCCCGGCGTTAACCTGAATGACCGGAAACTCAACCTGCGGCAGCGGGGCCACGGGGAGGAACTGGAAGGCAAGCGCGCCCGCAATCAACACTGCCGCCGCCAGCAACGAGGTGCCGATGGGCCGCCTGATGAATGGGGCGGAGATATTCATGCTTCAGTCGGCGCCGCCGTCTCCTCGGCTGGTTCTTCGATGGGATTCCCGATGCGCAGATGGGCGAAGCGCCGGGCCAGCCGGTCAAACCAGAGGTAAACCACCGGAGTGGTATAGAGCGTCAGCAATTGGCTGAGCAGCAAACCGCCCACAATGGTGATGCCCAGGGGGCGGCGCAGTTCGGAACCGGTGCCCGTGCCCAGCGCCAGCGGCAGACCGCCCAGCAGCGCCGCCATGGTGGTCATCATGATGGGGCGGAAGCGCAGCAGGCAGGCCTGAAAAATGGCCTCCTCCGGCGGCTTCCCTTCGCCGCGCTCAGCTTCCAGGGCGAAGTCAATCATCATGATGGCGTTCTTCTTCACGATGCCGATCAGCAGAATGATGCCGATCAGCGACACAACATTCAGATCATTGCCGGTCAGCAGCAGCGCCAGAATGGCGCCCACTCCGGCGGAAGGCAGCGTAGAAAGAATGGTAATGGGATGAATGTAGCTCTCATAGAGCACGCCCAGAACGATGTAAACCGTAACCACCGCGGCCAGGATGAGCCAGGGCTCGCTTGACAGGGAGTTGCGGAATGCGGCCGCTGTTCCCTGAAAGCTGGTGTGAATGCTGGCCGGCAGGCCTATTTGCTGCTCGGCATCTTCGATGGCTCGGGTGGCATCACCCAGGGAGGTGTGGGGAGCCAGGTTGAAGGAGAGCGTTACCACGGGAAACTGGCCCTGGTGATTAATGGCCAGCGGCGCGTTGGCGGGATAAAAGTGGGTGAAGGCCGCCAACGGCACCTGTGTTCCACTGCTGGAACGAACGTAGATGTCTTTGAGCGAATCGGGGCTCTGCCTGAATTGCGGCTGAACTTCCAGCACCACGTGATATTGGTTGAGCTGGGTGAAGATGGTTGAGACCTGGCGCTGGCCGAAGGCGTCGTAGAGCGTGTCATCAATCGTCTGGGGAAGAATGCCCAGCCGTCCGGCGGTGTCGCGGTCAATCGCCAGCTGGGCCTGCAGTCCGCCGCTCTGCTGATCGCTGGCCACGTCGCGCAATTGCGGCAATTGACTCAACTGGTGGAGCAATTTGGGAGCCCAGACCGCCAATTCATTCGGGTCCGTATCTTCCACCGAATACTGATATTGTGTGCGGCTGACGCGGTCTTCAACCGTCAGGTCCTGCACCGGTTGCATGTAGAGCGTGATGCCGGACACTTGCGCCAGTTCCGGCTCCAGCCGGCGGATGATGTCAGACGCAGTGGCCGTGCGCCGGTCGCGGGGTTTCAGGTTGATCTGAACTCGCCCGCTGTTGGGAGTGGCGTTGATGCCGTCCACCCCGATAAACGAGGACAGGCTCTGCACATCCGGGTCTTTGAGGATGATGCGCGACAGCGCTTGCTGGCGCTCCGCCATGGCAGCGAAGGAGACAGTTTGCGGAGCCTCCGAAACGCCCAGAATCACGCCTGTGTCCTGTACTGGAAAAAAGCCCTTAGGCACCACCGCGTAGAGCCACAAAGTCAGCACCAGAGTGCCGGCGGTGATCAGTAATGTGGCGGTCTGATGGCGCAGCACCCAGGTCAGAGTGCGGCCATAGAAAGCGATCACGCGGTCGTAGAAATTCTCGGACGTACGATAGAAACGGGTATGCCGCACATCCTTCGTGGGCCGCAGCAGCTTGGCGCACATCATGGGCGTCAGGGTCAGTGAGACCACGGCGGAAACGAGAATGGTGACCGCCAGGGTCACGGCAAACTCGCGGAACAGCCGCCCGACAATGTCGCCCATGAAAAGCAGCGGGATGAGAACCGCGATGAGCGACACGGTCAGCGATACGATGGTGAAGCCGATTTGCCCCGAGCCTTTGAGAGCGGCTTCCAGGGGCGAGTCGCCATGCTCGAGGAAGCGGTCAATGTTCTCGATCATCACGATGGCGTCGTCCACCACGAAGCCGGTGGAAATGGTGAGCGCCATCAAGGTGAGGTTGTTCAGGCTGTAACCCAGCAGATACATCACCGCGAAGGTGCCGATCAGCGAAAGCGGCACGGCCACGCTGGGAATAACCGTGGCTGACAGGTTGCGCAGGAAGAGAAACACCACCATCACCACCAGGGCGATGGCCAGCATCAACTCAAACTGCACATCCTGCACGGAGGCGCGGATGGTCTGAGTACGGTCGGTGAGGATGTGCACACTCACGGCGGAGGGCAGGGAAGACTGCAGCATGGGCAGCAGCTTCTTAATGCTGTCCACAACACTGATGATATTGGCGCCCGGCTGGCGCTGAATGTTGACGATCACCGCCGGATCGAGGTTCATCCATGCGGCCTGATTGGTATTTTCCGCACCATCCGTGACGGTAGCCACGTCGGAGACGCGGACCGGAGCGCCGTTACGGTAGGCCACGATGATGGGCCGGTAATCGGCGCTGGAGAGCAGTTGGTCGTTGGCGCCGATGGTAAAAGACTGGCGATGTCCGTCGAGTTCGCCCTTGGCCTGGTCCACATTAGCGGCGCCCAGGGCGGTGCGCAAATCCTCCAGGCTCAAGCCGTAGGAAGCCAGAGCCGTGGGGTTCGCTTGAATCCGCACCGCCGGTTTTTGCCCGCCGCTGATGGACACCAGCCCTACGCCGGGCAGTTGAGAAATCTTCTGCGCCAAAGCCGTATCTGCCAGGTCCTCTACCTTGGAGAGCGGCAGAGTGGTCGAGGTCAGGCCCAGGGTCAGAATGGGGGCGTCTGCGGGATTCACCTTGCTGTAGATGGGCGGGTTGGGAAGATCACGAGGCAGATAAGTGCCGGCCGCGTTGATAGCCGCCTGCACCTCCTGCTCGGCGACATCAATGTTTTGCGACAGATTGAATTGCAGGGTAACAATGGAACTGCCGAAGGAACTGGTGGAGGTCATTTGGCCCAGTCCGGGCACCTGCCCAAACTGGCGCTCCAGCGGGGCCGTGACTGAGGAGGCCATCACCTCAGGGTCAGCCCCAGGATAAAACGTAACTACCTGAATGGTGGGGTAATCAACCTCGGGTAGCGCTGAGACCGGGAGTTGCCGGTAAGCCACCAGTCCCACCAGCAGCAGGCCTATGGTCAACAAGGTAGTGGCGACTGGACGGAGAATAAATAGCCGCGAGGGAGTCATGGCGCAAGGTCTTGCTCCGCTCCCGGACGGGGCTCGGATTCCGCGTTTAGACCGCGGCGATTGCGGAACACGACTTTGCTGCCATTCTGCAGCTTATCCTGACCGTCGGTGACCACCACTTCGCCGGCCGAAATCCCCTGGGTAATGGCGGTCACGTTGCCCTGGGTCAGCGCCAGCGTCACCGGTCGCACTTCCACCGTGTTATCGGACTTGACTATATAGGCAAAGGTGCCCTGAGGACCGCGCTGCACCGCGGCGGCTGGCACCACCGTGGCATTCTTGCGAACTTCCAGCAACAAGCGAACGTTCACAAACTGGTTGGGCCACAGATCACGTTCGTGATTGTCGAAGATGGCTTTTAGCTTGCCTGTACCGGTGGTCTGATCAATCTGGTTGTCAATGGTCAGCAGCGTGCCCGTAGAAAGCTTGGTTTGGTCGTCGCGACTGTAGGCCTCTACTTTCAGGGTTCCGGCGCGCATGTGCTGGGCGACGGTGGGCAAGCTGTCCTCAGGCAAAGTGAAGATGATGGCTATCGGCTGAAGCTGCGTAATGACCAGCAAAGGATTGGTGTCAGTAGCGTGGACCATGTTACCTGTATCAACTAGCCGCAGTCCGATGCGTCCATCTACCGGCGCCGTGATGTGGCAATAGGTCAGGTTCAGCCGGGCATTCTCAATCGCTGCCCTGTCGGCTCCGACCGTGCCTTCTAACTGGCCCACCAGCGCATCCTGCGTGTCCACTTGCTGATGTGAAACTACGCCGGCTCCCACCAACCCCCGGTAGCGTTCCAAGTCGAGTTGCGCATTCTTAAGTTGTGCCTCGTCTTTCAGCTGAGTAGCTTGCGCCTGATCGAGCGCTACCTGATAGGGTCGCGGATCAATGACCGCCAGCAGATCGCCTTTCCTGACCTCCTGGCCCTCGCGAAAAGCTACTTGAACCAGTTGCCCGTCCACGCGGCTTTTGACGGCGACGGTGTTGAAGGCGGTGACTGAACCCAGTCCGGTCAAGTAAACGGGCAGGTCGCGGTGCTCGACCGTAGCCACGGAGACGGGGATGGTTTGCGCGCCTTGAAAGTGTTTGTGCGAGGCACTCGCGCTGGAGGCAACTTTGCCGCAACTGGTCAGACCGGCACAGATGAACGCGGAAAGAACCAGAGCGGCGAGGCTGCGAATTGGGGTGCCTTTTTGGAAATTCACGTGAAACCTGGGATATGTAGATCGCCGAGGGGCAATCAGCGAGTGCCTAGTCCTCCACTGACGCCAATCCTCCTGCAGCCAGCCGCGTGGTTCAATGTTTCGCCGCGCACACGTAGCCGGCCCCGCGGACCGTCTTAATGTAGTCGCTGCCGCGGCCAGGCGTGCCTAGCTTCTTGCGCAGGTTACTGACGTGCATGTCAATGCTGCGCTCATAGGGAGAAAAGGAACGCTGCAGGGCTACGCGCACCAATTCTTCGCGGCTCACTACACATCCCACGCGGCGCAGCAATAGCTCCAGCACCGTGAACTCAATCACTGTGAGTCGCGCCGACTTGCTGGCGGTTCGCACCGTGCGAGTGCCGGTGTCCAGTTCGATATCGCCGACGTGGAGGAGGTTGGATTGTTCAGTGGCGAGTGGCCACCCACTACTTGAAGTCATTACCGAAGCTAATCCGCGATTCACGCTGAATATTCTTACAGCAGTGCGGGGTGGGTGGCTGTAAAGAAGTGTAACTTGTTCTTTACAAAACTTTACGTAATGGTCATACCAGTCAAAGGGCGCACGCAATACCACGCGACTAAGGACTCCAGCGGCGCTGCTGAAGGCACTCCGCCACGCAAGGGGCGGTAAGCGCGGCCTGCATCCGGCGCTGCTCCCAGATGGCCAACCGCATGCACGTCAATGTTCACCGTCTCACTGACTCGCAGAATGAAAGTGCTGGGATTTTTCAGGCCCCACTTGACGTAAGGCACAACGAAGTGAACGTCCGCTGAAGCCTGGTCATGGCTGACTTGTACCGGCATGGCGATCGTCATCGGGTGTTGCTGGCCATGCAAGCTCATAACGCCCTGCAGTTCCATCTGCGAAGTGCCCTGTGACGCCAGTTTGCCGCTCACATGCTGCGGCGTGAAAACAATCTCCGGATATTTCTGATCCTCGAGAATCTGCCGATGCATGCGCCGATCGCGCCTGGCGTTGCCGCTGTCGCCCGAGGTCGCATCAACCACCAGCGCGCCGCTGGCCTCGCCGTTCGCGGGGTTGAAGCGGATGGTGCCGCTCTTCAACTGAAAGGTCCCGTGCACGGTATGCAAAATATCGCCCAGGGTGAACTCAACGCGGCTTTGCGCTGTGTCCAACTGGAACACCATTTCCTGCGCATCGGCGGTGCTACCCAGAAGCAGCAACGTCAACAGCGCCGGACCCAATGCCGTGAATCGCCTTCGCGAAACAGCGTTCCTGTTTGGTTGGGCCTCCATCTTTCGTGGCGCTCTCACGCAGTTAAGAGTCTCCATCCCACGTTAAGGATTCACACTAAGTCTGGAATTTCGTGGGGCCAATTCGCCCCACAGGTGCCGCCAGTCGGGCACACAGGCCAGCAGTTTCACAATGGGCTGTATGGCGAAGATGGTTGGCAAAGGCGGTGGCTGTCACCACAGATTTTAAGGCTGGCTTCGTTTGCTGCCGGTTTCGCAGCTCGCATCCCCCACTCAACGCGGTTTGTCCAGTTGTGCCAGTTCCTCGGTATAGAGGTGGTTCTGGGGAAACTCCCGGGCCAATCCTTCCAGCAGGACACGGGCCTGCTCGCGATTGTTATTCCGCAGCGCGGCAACGGCCAACAACAGGCGGGCGTAGGGCAGCAGGTAGTGGCCCTTCTGCGCGACAATCTGCAACTTCTCCACGCCCGCGGCTTTATCGGTTTCCGCACCATCCAGCCGCAACAACCAGCGGATCGGCGCCGGCTTCAGCCCGAGCAGGTAATTTTCTACTCCGATCGCCAGATAGGCGTCGTAGTAGCCCGGGTCACCGGCCAATAATTGCTCAGCCAGAACGCGTCCCTGTTTCATGTAGGCCAGGCTGGCCAGGTAGCGTTTTTCAATCAGAGCTGTGTAGTCGCCCAGCAGCCCCTGGCGAAGTGCCTTGGAAAACAGTGCGTTCGCATCGTGCGGGTTTCGTCGGAGGGCAGCATCGGCGAGTTGCTTGCTTTTCGTCAGCTGGGCGTCGAATGCTTGCCGTACCACGGGGTCAGGAAACAGCTTGGGCTGCTTCGCCATTCTGTGATCGTCGGTGAACAATTCGAATTCCAGCACGTGCAGGCGGTTGAACTCGGAAAACAGGTAAGCGGCCGCGTCGGAGGCTGGCCCCAGGGGGTCCT
The DNA here is from genome assembly GCA_035935775.1 of Terriglobales bacterium. Taxonomy (GTDB): domain Bacteria; phylum Acidobacteriota; class Terriglobia; order Terriglobales; family Acidobacteriaceae; genus JAICWP01. The sequence continues at coordinate 13,838 of DASYWT010000246.1, read as the reverse complement.
GCGGGTTTTGTTGCTCCCAGTCGGCGAAGGCTTTGTGAGCCTCGGAGAACTGCAGGTTATACATGTCGCGGTAACCTGCGTCGAGCAGGGAAGGCGAGCTCAAACCGGCGGCCTGGGCAGGGTTCGGCATCGCCAGGCTGAGCACCACAGCCAGTACCGGCAGAGCCGCCATGTGAGTTCGAATGCTCATCTGATGCCCAGAACGCGCCAGTAAGTCTGCGTTCATTGCTATTAACTTATTCAAACACAGATCGCAAGAACAAGTTGGAGCGGGGCCCGCAGCCGCGTGAAGCAAGTTTTTCGGAGGCACCCCATCACTAGTACTTTGGCCGAACCTTAACTACTTCTACAATTTGGGCCTCGGCCTGGCGTAAAAAAGTGTAGGAGGCGATTTACAAAACTTTACGTTCGCTTACCTACTTTTTACGAGTCCACCCCTAGTTCCGTGATAGATGGTAGATGAGGAGCTTAGCCCCGTCTAGAAGCCGTTTATCTGGTCTGCATTTCACTACCTTCAATGGATTCAGCAACACCAGCGCTTTCCCTCACTGCCCGGCGCGCGCCGCGTATCAGCAGTTGTCTCCTCTTGGGCCTAGGCCTTCTGACAATACTGACCGCGGCCGGCATCCGGAGTTACGGCCAAAATGCGCCCAAACCAGTGGCCGGCGAAGTGTTCGGAATGGTGCGAGCGGGCGACATGGCGGTTCCCGGTGCCACGATTTCGGCCACCGACGCGGACAACAACACGCGCGTCCTGACCACCAGTAATCCGGATGGGACTTATGCTCTGCGGGTTCCGGCGGGTGATTTCTCCGTGGAAGTGCAGATGACGGCCTTTGCCACCGCCTCGCGCGAAGTAGTGATCAACAGCTCCGTTCCCCGGGTGCGAGCGGACTTTGATCTGATCCTGCAATCACGGGTCAGCCAGCGACAGGGCGGCGGCAGGTTTGCAGGCATGGGCCGCATGGGCGGTCAGGGCGCCGGGGGGATGCAGGCAATGCTCTCTGCCAACGCAGAAGAAGGCGGCAACTCGCAGGCGGACCAGGTGGTTCCCCAGGGCATGCCGGTGCCGGGCATGGCTTCCAACGCAGCTACGGAATCGGTGGCTGTCTCCGGGAGCACGGTTAACAGCCAGTTCGCGGGTTTGAGCACGGCTGAAATGGAGCAGCGCATGCGTGAATGGCGCGAACAACGCTCCGACCCCAATGGTTACCGCCAAGGCCAGGGATTCGCCGGTCCGGGCGGCCAGGGAGGAACCGGCGGACCCGGAGCGCCCGGAGGAGCGGCGCGCGGCGGTGGTGGGCCCGGCGGACAGGGACCGATGATGATTTTTGGGGGCCGCGGACGCTTCAACATTAACCGTCCCCACGGCACCCTGTTTTACAACTTGGGCGATGCCGCCCTGGATGCCGCGCCCTACTCCCTGACCGGCGCGCCCGTCTCCAAGCCGGGATATGTCCAGCACAGATTTGGCGGCGGCCTTGGTGGCCCGCTGAACATTCCCAAAATCTATAACGGCGGCGATAAGACCTTCTTTTTTCTCTCCTATAACGGATTGCGCTCCACTGACCCCTACGATGCATTCTCTTCCGTGCCCACGCTGGCGGAGCGCAGCGGGAATTTTTCCAGCACGCTGGTGCACTCGGGGCTGAACGCCGGTTCGCCCGTCACCATCATTAATCCGCTCACCGGCGTGCCGTTTGCGCGCGGGATGATTCCTCAGGCACAGATCAGCCCTGTGTCGCGGGGATTGTTGCCATTCATTCCTTTGCCCAACCTTCCCGGCACCGTGGACAACTTTCACTTCCTGACTTCCGCCACCGACAATGAGAACAACCTCAACGTTCACCTGGTGCACTCCTTTGGCGGCGGCACCATCGGTTCCTGGCGTCGCGGAGGCAAGCGCAACAACCTGAATGGCGGATTCCACTATCACAGTTTCGACACTGGCCTAACCAATCCTTATCCTACGGTGGGTGGCAATACCACCGAACACGGTTTTGACGTGCCCCTTGGCTACGTGCGTAGCTTCGGCAAAATCACCAACATTGCCCGCATGGATTTCAATCGCGAAACCATATCCACCCGCAACCTGTATGCCTACCTGCAAAACATCACGGGCAGTCTGGGCATCACGGGCGTGTCGCAAAATCCCTTTGACTGGGGGCTGCCGAACCTTTCGTTTACCAATTTCGGCTCGATCAGCGATACCAATCCGCTCCTTCGGCGCGACCAGACCTGGACTTTTTCCGATTTCATGGTGTGGCGGCAAGGCCGTCACACGCTACGCTGGGGTGGCGACTTCCGCCGCATCCAGCTCAACACCCAAGCCAGCAACAATGCCCGCGGTAGTTTTACCTTCACCGGCGTAAATACAGCCCAGGTGGTGAACGGCAAGGCGCTGCCGGGTACGGGGTATGATTTCGCCGATTTCTTGTTGGGGCTGCCGCAGCTCACCTCGGTGCAGTTTGGCGATAATAACTATCATTTTCGCGGCAATTCCTGGGATCTGTTCCTCCAGGATGACTGGCGTCTGCGCGGCAACCTGACCCTGAATTTTGGCTTGCGCTACGAGTATTTTTCGCCCTTCACAGAAACCAACGATCAGATTGCCAACCTCGATCTCGCACCCAACCTGCTGGCTTGCGCCGCTCTGGGGAGTACCTGCGTGGCGCGCGTGCTGCCTGGTCAAACCGGGCCATTCAACGGAGCCTATCCTGTTACTCTGGTGAATCCCGACCGCAACAATTTCGCACCCCGCCTGGGTATCGCCTGGAAGGCCCTGGCCAACACCGTTGTGCGCGCCGGCTATGGCATCAACTACAACACCAGCGCTTATTCTGATATAGCCCAGCAACTGGCGTTTCAGCCGCCTTTCTCGCTGACCTCGACCAATGTTGCTTCGCCGTCATTGCCATTGACATTACAGAACGGGTTCCCGGCTCCGGCGCCTCAAACCATCACCAATACTTACGCCGTGGATCCAAACTATCGCCTCGGATACGTGCAAATCTGGAATCTCGATGTGCAACAGGAGTTAACCTCCACGCTGCTGCTGAATGTGGACTACACGGGCACGAAGGGCACGCGCCTGGACGTCGTGGAAGCGCCCAACCGCACGGCCACCGGGGTACTGCTCCCGGGGGTGCAGCCGTTCTTGTGGGAGACCTCGGGCGGCGATTCCACAGCTAACGCCGGCAGCCTGCGCGTGCGCAAACGCCTGCAGGGCGGAGTTTCCATTGGCGGCACCTACACGTTTTCCAAGTCCATTGACAATGCCTCGAGCCTGGGCAACGGCGTTACCATCGTGGCGCAGAACGCTTTCGACCTGGCCGCCGAGCACGGCCTCTCCAGCTTCGATCAGCGGCACCAATTTACCGTTGATTATCTCTGGGAACTGCCCTTCGGAGCCGACAAGCACTGGCTGGTGCAACGGGGGATAATGCGCGACCTGTTTGGCGACTGGCAATGGAGCGGCGACTGGAGCATCGCCTCGGGAATGCCCTTCACGGCGCGCGTGCTCGGCTCTTTTACCGACGTCAATCGCGGCACCAACGGCACGCTGCGCGCCGACGTTACCAGCCAGCCCGTTTCCCTGGCGAACCCCACCGTGGGCGAGTGGTTCAACACCGCTGCTTTCGTGGCCCCGCCGCCGGGTCAGTTCGGCGATGCCGGCAGGAACACCATCACCGGCCCGCCCACGGTTCTGTTTGACATGGCCATGTCCAAGATCATTCCTATGGGCGAGTCGCGCATGCTGGAGTTTCGCGCCCAGGCGACTAACGTTTTCAACACCCCGCAGTTCACGGTCATTGACACCACGGTGAATTCGCCTTCCTTCGGGCGAGTGACAGCGGCCGGCAATATGCGCCAGACGCAACTGACTTTGCGCTATCGTTTCTGAAACAAGAATGAACTTGAACCGGCAATTTCGGAATTGGTGGACAACACGGCCCCTGGTCAGCGCACTGTGCCTGGCCTTGCTCAGCGGGCAAATGCCGGCACAAGCGCCCCGCCAGTACACCTTCCGCGCTTTGAGCGAACTGGTGCTGGTCAATGTGACCGTGCGCGATCGCCAGGGCAACCTGGTGCGCGGCCTCACTGCCGACGATTTCACCGTTCTGGAAGACGGCAAGCCGCAGCGCATCGCGTCCTTCGACTTGGAAAATACGGATGTCGCCCTGCCTACGAACATGCAGCAGGCCAAGGTACTCACTGCCGAGACCGTGCCGGGTACTTCGGTGCCGGCGATAGATAAAAACGTACTCAAGGATCGCCGCCTGGTAATCCTGTTCTTTGATCTCAGTTCCATGCAGCCGGAGGAGGTAGATCGCGCGGTTAAAGCCGCGGAAGATTATGTCAACAAGCAGATGGCGCCCGCCGACCTGGTGGCGGTGGCCTCGCTGGATTCTTCGCTGCTCGTGAACCAGGACTTTACCTCCGACCACGCTTTGCTGCTGAAAGCGGTGGACGGCTTTAGTTCCAACAGCGGCCAGGGCTATGAAGAAGGTTCGACCGGCACCACCGAGGGTACGCCGGAGACTGGCCAGCCCTTTACCCCGGACGACACGGAATACAACATCTTCAACACCGACCGCCGGCTGGAAGCCCTGCGCGCCCTCGCCGAATCCATGTCGCAGGTGGACCAGAAGAAGTCAATCATCTATTTCGCCAGTGGGATGGATCGCACCGGAGTGGAGAATCAGTCTGAGTTGCGGGCAACCATCAACTCGGCGGTACGCTCCAATGTTTCCATCTATACGCTGGACACCCGAGGCCTGGAAGCGATGGTGCCGGGCGGCGAGGCCCAGCAGGCGAGCCTGCGCGGCACAGCCCCCTATTCGGGAAAAGCAACGCGCAACCAGTACAACTCGAATTTCACGACCCAGGAAACCCTGGTTACTCTGGCCGGCGATACCGGCGGGCGCGCATTCCTCGACAGCAACGACTTCAGCCAGGTCTTCCGCCGTGTGCAGCAGGATACGGCTACCTATTACCTGCTGGGCTATCGCAGCAGCAATTCCGTGCGCGACGGGCGTTTCCGCCGCATTACCGTGCGTGTAAACCGGCCGGACTTGAAGTTGGTGTATCGCCGCGGCTATTACGCGCCGGCGGACTTCCGGCACACCAACCGCGAAGACCGCGAGAACCAACTGGAGCAGGAACTTGCTTCCGATCTGCCCAGCACCGATCTGCCGGTCTTCCTCTCGGCCGGATATTTCCGGCTGGGCCGTAACAAGTGCTATGCGCCGGTTTCGATTGTCGTCCCCGGATCAGAGATTCCCTTCAGCCGCAACAAGGAACAGGACCGCGCCACCATTGATGTGCTCGGAGTCGTGCTCGATCCATCCAAGCACCCCATGGCGCGGGTACGGGACACGGTGAAATTAGCGGTGCGCGGCAGCGTCGAGGTGCAGCGCAAGAATGTGCAATACGACACAGGCGTGCTCTTGCCTCCGGGCAAATTTCACCTGAAGTTTATTGTGCGCGAGAACCAGACGGGCAGAACCGGATCCTTCGAAACCGACCTGGTAATTCCCGATATGAAGAACGCGCCGCTGAAGATGAGCACGGTGGTGCTGGCCGGCCAGCGGCAGCCAGTCAAAGGGCACGAGGAAAACCCGCTGGTACGCAGCGGCTGGGAGTTGGTGCCCAGCGTGACCCATGTGTTCTCTTCCAACCAGCAGCTCTACCTTTATTACGAAGTCTACGATCCGGCGCCCGAAAGCGCGAATGATGCTCCAGGGCCGCGGCGTGCGAGTGCGAGCTCCGGCATACACCTGCTGACGAATGTGGCATTCTTCGACGGCAACAAAAAGGCATACGAGACCCCGCTCATAACCGCGCAGCAACTCAACGCCGCGGACCGTCATGCTGCCGGCTTCCAGGTGGAGGTTCCCCTGAACGATCTGAAGCCCGGTTTCTACACCTGCCAGGTTAACGTGATTGATGACGCCGCCGGAGCGTTCCTGTTTCCGCGACTGGCGCTGCTGGTGCGACAGCCCGGCGCGGTGGCAAATTCCGGGAGCAAGCAGGCTGCAGAAGGGCCGCAATCGCTGCATCCGCAGACGCCGCAGCGCTGAAGCTATCCCTCCAAAACGGCTTCACTGTAATCTGGCTTCGATTACGCTTTCAGCACCCCGCGTGGGAGCGATGCGCGTGATTTCAAATCCTGCTTCGGCAAAGAGTGCGCGGAATTGCTTCTCGGTGCGCTCCCGCCCACCCGGCATCAGCAGCATCTCCAGGTCCAGCAACTTCGCGAAATGCGGTTCCGGGGTCTCCGGGACCACCGAATCCACCACCAGCAATTTTCCATTCCTCTGCCCCTGTAGCGCTTGCCGGCAATTGCCTAGAATCTTGAGCGCTGGCTCATCATCCCAGTCGTGGATAATGTGCTGCATGTAATAAGCATCGGCGCCGCTGGGAACGTGCTCGAAGAAGTTACCTGCCAGGGTGCGGCAGCGATGACTCACGTTCAGCAGGCACTGGGCGCACCTGGGGTCTTCCACCACGCTCGGCATATCGAAGAGAATGCCTTTCAGCCTCGGATGTCGGGTGAGGATCTCGCAGAGAATGAAGCCGTGGCCGCCAGCAACGTCCATGAGCGTGTCAATCCCCGAGAAGTCGTAGGCTTCGAGAACTGCCGGAGCCAGTTGCCGGCTCATGCTGGTCACGCCGGCGTTGAAGTCGCGCGCTACGTCGGGTTGGCTCTCAATGGCCTCAAAGGCCGGCTTTCCATAGATGTGCTCAACCGCGGGCTTGCCGGTCTTCACCGAGTACGACAGTTCCGCCCATACATGAAAATGGAAGCGATTGCCAAGCCACAGTACGAGTTCCTTTGCGCTGCCCCGCGAGTCGCTGCGCAGCAGTTCGGAAACCGGGGTAAGCGCGAAGCTGCGGCCGCCGATTTCGGCGAAAACGCCCACCATGGCGAGGGCCCGCAGCACGCGATAGAGCGCGTCCTCGTTCGAGCCGGTCGCTTCAGCTAACTCGGACACCGGCCGTGCGCCCTTCGCCAGGAGGTCGGGAATCTCCAGCTTGGTTGCCACATACAGAGCTGAGGAAAGGGCGAAACCATTGGCCAATTGCATTACCCGGTCAAATACCGGGGTATCCGTACGACCCGGAACCTGTGTTGCGGTCATCCCTGTCTGCTCCCAAACAAATTTAAGTGGAAAAAACGCAGCAGATTACCTCTGCGTCTGAACGGCTGTCAGCAGCCCTTGCGGAGAATGCCAGCGCGCCCCAATGCTGCACGAGGGTAGCACAAAAGCCGAATCGCACCCCATTTTCGAATCACGCCAAGAAGCGACATCTCTTCGAAAACAAGCGCAACCTCTGGCCGTATCTCGTACCGAAATAAGAGTCCCGGTCAGGAAATTGCCGCTACTGCTGTGTGTCGATCGGGTGCGTGCTCTTCTGGTAGAACTCGTTCTGCAATTGCAGGCTCACGTTGTCCGCCTTAACTGCCCGGATGGCCTGCATCAGGCTGTTGATCTGGGCATTCATGCGGTATTCGCCGAGTTCTTTGGTGGCCGCCGAACCTTCTCCCGCATAGTGATTAGGAAACTTGGCATACCACCAGATGCCGGTATAAAGGGTTGGAGGAAGATGCTGCCGGTCTAGATCGGCGCCCGATTGCTGTTTGGCGCGATCCATATGTACCAGGTCGGGACGCGAGATCAGAGTGTCGGAGGTTTCCGACTCTCCCGCATGGCTGTCCACGGTCGTCTTTTTGGGTGGTCCGCCCGGCGGTATTTCGCCGTGGGCATAAATGTAAACCACATAGTCGTGCGGCTTGTAGAGCTGCGACTGAGCGAAAAACGGCAGCAGGTGCTCGTTGCCGCCGTGCCCGTTCACGATGATCACCTTCTTGCAGCCGTTGCGGGCCATCTCGTCGGTAGTTTCCTGCAGCAGGTCCATCTGCATCTGCGGGCTGTAGGCGATGGTGCCGGGCTGGTGCTTGGCCTCAAAAATCTGGCCGAAATAGTATTCCGGAAAAACCACGGCATACTCCTGCTCGGCGGCATGCAAGGAGATATAGCGGACGTTGATCAGGTCGTTGCCCAGCGGCAGGTGAGGGCCATGTTTCTCCAGGATGCCGAAAGGCAACAGACAGGTGCCCTGGGCCTGCTGGATGGCGCGGACGAAATCGGGCGCGGTCAGCTCTTCCCAATGTACGGAGAGCCTGTTTTGCGGCCAGACTAGAAGGGTGCAGGACGGTAACAGAATCAGCAGGACCAGGCATTTGCGCAGCATCAACAAGCCTCCTCGGCGAACCGCGCATTTTAGCACCGGCGGGCGGCGGCACACTCCCGGGTAGCTGAAGCGATAACCTGGTTACCAGCGTTAGGAATCTTTCGCTTGCAATCGGGGTATGATTAACGGCGAGAGGGCAATTGGCTCGTGAAGAAGCTGAACATACTCGTTTCCCTGCCAACCAATGACAATGACTATCAGGTCGAGCAGGCGACCTCTGCCACAGATATGGCGCGCCGTCTGAACGTGGATGTGCAAATTATCCAGGCTGACAACGACGCTATCACCCAAAGCCAGCAACTGCTCAAGGTCATCCAATCGTCATCGGCGCCGCGGCCGGATGCCATCGTCTTCGAACCCGCCGGCGGCACTGGCTTACCGCAAGTTGCCGCTGCAGCGGTCGGGGCTGGCATCGGCTGGGTGGTTCTGAACCGGGAAGTGGACTACATTCTCGACCTGCGCCGGAACTGCAACGCGCCTGTGTTCTCTATTACTTCCAACCACGAGGAAATTGGACGTATCCAGGGTCAGCAATTTGCCGCCCTTCTGCCCAATGGCGGTTGCGTGTTGTATGTCCAGGGTCCCTCCGGCAGTTCCGCCGCCCAGCAACGCACTATGGGCATGTATGAAACCAAGCCTGCGAATGTGCAGGTACGCATGCTGAAAGGAAAGTGGACTGAAACCAGTTCCTATCAGGCGGTTTCATCCTGGCTGCGCCTATGCACCTCCCGCGAAATGCACATTGACCTGGTTGCCGGGCAAGACGACTCCATGGCGCTGGGGGCGCGCAAAGCCTTCCAGGAGCAAACCAGCATCACGGAACGCGAACGCTGGCTCAGCCTTCCTTTTACCGGCTGCGACGGCCTGCCGCAGACCGGACAGGCGTGGGTGCGCAGCGGCCTGCTGGCGGCGACTGTGGTCATACCGCCTAATACCGGAATGGCGATTGATATGCTCGTGCATGCCATCAACACAAGCGTGCAGCCGCCCGAGCGCACTTTCACGGTGACAGAATCTTTCCCGCCACTGGAAGTGCTAGCCGGTCAGCGGAGCAAATCTCAGGGGTCTTCCCGCTAATTCTTCACTTAAACAGGATTTTCCTGCAACGAGTGACCTGTCGGGACGGATACGGCCGATTGCGAGGAGTACTAATCGCCAATTCCCACGAGGCGATTAGCCCTTTGTGACCTGCTCACTCGTCTTCTCGCTGGCGCTGGCGGTAGTGGCGGCCGTTTTAGGCTCATCACGCAGACCTTCCTTGAGCGCCTTGATCCCTTCTCCGATCCCCTTGCCCAGTTCGGGCAGCTTCTTGGGACCGAAAACTAGCAAGGCGATCGCGAAGATCACCAGCAGGTGCATGGGTTGGAAAAGGCCTTCAAACATCTATACCTCCGCGGAACCTAGCCGGGTAAATGCCTCAGTACACGTTACAAGAGGTCGGATTGCTAGTCAAATGAGCCAAACAAACGCATAAAGGGTTCGAAATTTTCCCCGTTTCTGGACGGGATCGAGTCCATGGCGTGTCTCATTCTCAAACTGAGACAGCCTTCAAAGCGTTTAGGGCTGGCTAAGTGCCTTATTTGCATCAAGATTCTTTGGCAAAGCAAGTGCCATCCTGCTAAGCGCGTTTCGTGCGGTCGAACCTGGCCGCCGGACGCACATACCTCTGGCCCGGCCCTGCGCCGCGTCAGGCAGCGCAGGAGAGGCAATATGGATCCCAACCGGTCGTCCTGGAAGCCGGAAGCCGAGCAAGGTACGCAAGTGCCACGCCGCAACTCAACGCCCGCGGCAGAAGTCCGCCACAGCGAGCAGCGCGTTACCAGCGGGGAGGATGCAGCCAGGCGGCGCATCGGCTACGGTCTGCCCTGCGCGAATTGCAGAACCTACTATGCGGCTGATTTAACCACCTGCCCTTACTGCGGTTGCCCGGACCGAATTGCGCCCAGTGCCGCACCCACCCCAGCGACGGAACTGAAGCAGGAACTGGAGAACCTGCGGGCAGAAATCGAGCAGGCGCTCGGCGGTGAGCCTTTGGTCGCCGCCCGCCCCACCGCCCGCACCCCGGAAGAGCGTGACCGCTTTCTGAAAGAGTACAAGTCGCAGCTTTACGCCAGCCACACGCAGATCAATCCCGCGACCGCATTTCGCTGCACAATTGAGAGGAACCATCGCCAGAGCTACGAGCCCGCGGCCGTCTGTAAAACCTGCTACAACCAGGCAGCCGAGCGAATGGAGCAATTGGAAGCCGCTCTGTGCATGGATGTGCGCGAGGTGGCTCAGCTCATTTATGAAGCGGTATGGTCGGACCCATCACCGTCCGATCCCAGCCGCACCTATCAGAACGCAGCCCAGGCAGTGCTCGGCGAACTACGCCGCCGGGCCGGCATGAGCATGATGTTTGGCGCGGTGCCGCCCTACACGCACTAAAAAAGGCTCAACCCTACTGAGGCGGGGAGCCTTCGCTATCCCCGCTTTCATTTTGTCTGCTGTGCGTAGATTGCGCGCGCATCCGAAAGCAGTTTTCGCACGTGCTGCTTCTCCGCTGCTGATCTCCAATCAGGATAGTTGTTTGCCGCCTGCGACAAGCGGTCAATCCAGGCCACAAAGTAAGCCGCATCCTGGGCTGAGCGCGCCGGTTCTCCGCCCACAGTGATGTAAATCGGGCTGGTGGTGGCGTAGGGATAGCCGTCCAGAACCGGAAATTCCGCTTTGTCGCTCCACGCTCTGAGCAGGCACCAGCAGCTTTTGGAAATCGGCAGGCTACCTTGCGCATCGACGGAATCGCGTTTTCCGGAGAGAACTATCTCGCGCCCCACATCGCCGTTACACAGTATCTGCAGGTGATCTATCGGAACAATGGAGCGCATCGCGGCTGTGAACTTCACCTGATTTTTGCCTGCGGGCAGTTTCAATTGGCCACCGATGGGTTGATCTCCCAGACCGAAGCGCAACAGCGGACCGTTGGTGGCGAAAGTGTGTCCGTGACGCAGGGAATCCAGAAACTGGTGAATGTTGATGCGGCCGGCCGGCGTCTGCGCATACACGCGGTTGAGTCCCACCGGCCCCCGCAGGGAGGCGAAATTCGCCATGGCGTCCGTGCCCGCACCGGCAGGGATGTGAAACCCGCAGTTCAACAGCTTGTACCATACGGCGGCAGTGGATTTGTGGTCGCTGAAGCCGAGGATTTCCATGTAGTCCACCTTGCCAAGCGCCACATCCACCGGCAGTTCATCGGTAAGCGGCGCTGGGTTGGCGGGATCCGGAAAAGTGTCATAGGGGTGCACATAGCCGACCAAGGCCTCCTGCGCGTGTGCCAGGTCGGCGATGTCGGCGTTGGTGGGATAAAGGCTTGCCGCCCCTGTATTGGGATAGGCGGCATAACCTGGAATTAGAAAATTGTGCGTAAGGTTCAGCAGCCCAAGGTGGCCCCAGTAGCTGGTGTGAAATTCCTGGCTCTGCATCAGCAGCATGTCGGGTTTGGAGGCGGGATCCGGTCCAACCCGGAAGTAGGAAATGTCGGGGACACGCACCTCCTTGTTCACCAACAGATCCTCAATCATGTCCAGACCCTCGGCCTCGCCCTGTTGCACCAGGTGGTCGGGAGTATTGCGGTAGGCGCCGGCGTAGTTCATGTGCACATGCAGATCCGCGCTGACTAGACGCGTGCACTGGGCCTTGTCCACACATCCGCCCGCCAGCAGCGGAAGTTGGAATTGCACGGTGATGCTAGCGGGGTGGTCTGAGGTGATGGTTACCGTCTGCTGCTGCAGCGCGTTATTTAATCCCTTCACTACCATCACCGAAACCTGCCCTACCGGGACCGTGAGTTCGCTCTGACCCAGCGTGTGGAAATAGTGAGCTTCGAACGCCTGCTGTGCGGGATCGAGGCTGTCGTCGGCGTGCATCCAGGCATCGTCGGGTGCGTAGGCGCGCTGGTCGGACCCGGTTACGAAAACTCGCGCCGGCGTGGGCTTGCCGGACCGGTCCAGCACCGTGATCCGGAGAGTGCCCATGGGTTTCAGATACCGGCGCTGTTTCTCCTCCACCTGGCGTTGCGCGCCGCCAAATGCATCCTGAATCCACAATGAAGTGTTGCCACCGCGGTTGGAAATAAAAGCAATGTGCCGGCCATCGGGCGACCACCGAGGTGCGGTATTGTCATAGTCGCCGTAGCTCAGAGGAAAGGCATCGCCGCCGCCGGCGGGAATTACCCAGAGTTGGTTCCACTGCCGGCCAAGATAGGAGCTGTAAACCAGGCGCATGCCGTCGGGCGACCAATCTGGGCGCGCTTTCCAGGTAGTTTCCTCGTAGTAAATTTCGCGCGCCTCGGCGCCGGGCTGCGCTTTCATGCGCCAGAAACCGCCGGAGCCGTAGATGTGGCCGCGGTTGGAAATGAACACCAGTTCGCTCCCGTCAGGTGACCAGGCGGGGCTGATTTCGGTATCGAACTGGCTGTAGTAGTAGCGGGGCAGGGAACTGCGCGTTTCGCCGGTCAGGCGCTGCACGTTGCTCAGGGTTCCATTGTTGAAATCGCCGGCAAAAATATGGAAGCGGCCGTTGTAAGCGGTGCTGACGAACGCAATGCGCGTGCCGTCAGGCGAGAAGCGCGGCTCGACGTTGACGTTGCCGCCTTCGGTGAGTTGCTTCGACCGCCCGCTTTGCACATCGAGCACGTGCAATTCGATGGCGTCTTTGTAGTAGGTCGCGTACACAATCCAGCGCCCGTCGCCCGACCAGTCTGGCTGGTAATCGTAGCCCGGTCCCGCGGTCAGTTGCACCGCTGTACCCAAATCCAGCCGCTGCCGCCACAGCGACCCGGCCATGGAATACACAACTTCCCTGGAGTCCGGCGACCACGCCACCGCGCTGGGCCCGGTGGTGAGCTGCGGCAGATACATTTCGCGATAGTAGTAGGGATGCGGCAGAGCAATCTGTTTGAGCACAGGCTGGCGGTTGGCAAAAGCGGCGCTACTAGCCAGCGCTAGTATCAGTAACAAAAAGGTTCGAATTCGCAAGCTACCTCCTGAACGAAATCGGCCGATGTTGTCTCGCTTGTCCACGCTAACCGCAGCCACGTGTGCAGGAGACGCGAAGCCTGAATCACAGCTCGCCTGGCTCGCATCCGCCCCGAAGTTATGTCTAGCTCTCCTTCGACAATGGAGAGTGACTTGGAAAAGAACCCTTCTGTCACGACATCAGCTTGGTAATCTCTTTTTTCGCCGCCCCAGATAGATGATCGGCGACATTGCCGGTGTCTGACTTGTTTGAGGTCAACGCAAATCTCCGACGGATGGACTTCGATGAGCTCGCCTTGGATCACAAGGACGGGATAGTAGAGGCCTGCCGAAAAAGACACAAGTGCGCTCGGCTCCCCGGGCAAGCGGCATGCCACATGGTCAGAACGCGAAGCGCAGTGCAAACTGCATGAAGCGCGGCGTGGTCAGCGTCGAAATGTACTTGCCGAACTGGGTTGGGTCGTAGGAGAGGGACGGTTGAGCCTTGCGGGCGTCGTAGCGCACCGAGTTGGTGGTGTTGAACGCCTGCCAGCTGAACTCCAGGCTCCTGCGCTCGCCCAGTGA
>DASYWT010000245.1:0-3197 GCA_035935775.1 Terriglobales bacterium | reverse complement strand
TAGGCTCGGCGACGGCGGTCTGACCGCTGGATTCGACTTGGGAAGAGACGCCGGGGCGCGGATTCATGGATTATCCAATACCCAACTCGTCGGGCGATTCCAGCGGCGTGCCGCAGACCCGGCAGATCACCGCCGAGCAGTCGCCGCAGGTCAGAGGGTCGGTCACCTCGCGCGCACAGTTCGGGCAGTAGAGTGCCTGGGGCTGGGGGTCCGGGCGGGGTTCCGCCGATTGCGGCATGGTGGATGGCAAGATACCAGAAAACCAGCCCCAGGTCTGTGCTCTTGGCCGCAAGGAGGGCGACCGGGATATCGGCACGCCCTAAGGCTGCGCTGAAACCAGCCTTTGCGGTACATTCCAGCCCTCGACCTCGACCGTCGGCGGGGCTTTGTCAGCCAGGTTGGTGTGGTAAGTAGCCGTAATCTGGCGCGTCTCGCCGGGCAGCAGCTCAAAGTAGTTGTCCTGCCAAAGCACGGGGAGGATTTCGGTGTCGCTGGGAGCCTCGGCGCTCACCCGGTTGCTGAGCGTGCGATTGACCTTCAGGCGAATACCGAAGGCCAGCGCGCGCTGCGGGTTGTGCAGGGTCACCGTGGTTGAGCTTTTGTCGCCTTGCGACTGGGAGTGCGCAGTTACCTGCAAGTCCACCTGTGGGAGCCGATTGAGGGCGGTGTAATCGGCGAAGGTCTTGGTCGGCGCCCAGGTGGAGATGTCGTACTGGCCGCTCGTGTCCTCCTGCTCGCGGGCGAAATCAATGGTTTCCGGCTTGGTCGAAAGCCAATAGAAGTTTCTGCTCTTTACCTCTTCCCCCGACTCCAGTGCCAGGCTGACGAAATACGTAGGGGTCAGACCGGGAATTTCGGGCAGTGTGAAGACGCGCGTGCTGCTATCCGGAGCCACGTCCAAATCTGTCTGGCGCGAGAATTTCTCGGTCATGTCCAGGTTGTAGACCTTGGCCGTGACCTTCAGCCGGGGAAAAGTTTGATAGTAGGAGTTGACCACCACGATGGAGCGGTCATCGTAGGAATACTGCACGTGCAGAGCTTCGCAGGCTTTTTTCACGCCAAAGTAGGAGCCGCCAGGCCGCAGATACCAGTCGTACATATGCCAGATCATGCTCGGCCAGGCATTGTTCAGCATCCACTGGATGATGCCGGTGGAGGTGTACTTATTGCGGCCGTAAGCCTCCATCATAGCGCGGTGGGCTTCGTAGGCCTGCATCTGGGCTTTGCGAGAGTATTCCTCGACCGAGCTCGATGGCCCGTAACGTTTGTCCAGAGCCTCGGTGAACACGTTGAGGGTGCGCGACATGCCGCCGGCGTGGTATTCCCACACGGAATCAATGGGCCACAGATGGTCCGGGGGCAGCATGCGGCGCAGGCTCTCGATGGGCGGAATGGCCGGCCCAGGGCTGGTTTCAGTGTTGAAGCCGAAAGCGCCGCCGTGGCGGTGGTCGAGGTACCAGAATGACGGCGCTACGTATTCATAGGGGCCAGTCATCTTCACCCCGGTAGGCCCGACCGTAGTTGTCCTGCCGCCGGCGGAGGCGATGGCGGGGTTCGGCCAATCGGATTCCCGCAGGACATCGAGATACATCTTCTCCACCTTCGGCGGCGGGGCAAAATCGCTGCCGTAGAGCCACACGAAAACTGAAGGGTGGCGCTCCAGGCGGCGAGCCTGGTCGCGCATGGACTCGGCCGCGATATGCGCGTCTTCGGTGTCCCACTTGGGCCAGTTCTCCCACTGGTCGCAGCAGCACCAGCCCGGCATCATCAAAATGCCCATCTCGTCGGCCAAGTCGAAGAAGTGGTCGTCCTCCAGCTTGCCCTCCATGCGCACCGCGTTGAGGTTGAGGTCACGAACATACTGCAACTGTTCCCGCTGTTTTTCAGGACTGGAACGCAGGAGCAGGTCGAAGCTGTAGCCGGCGCCGCGGATCAGAATGATCTTGCCGTTGATCTGAAACAGACGGTGGCCCCGCTGGTCGAGCGTGGAGGTTACTTCGCGGATGCCGAAGCGGATGTGGCTGGAGTCGGAAACCTGACCGTCAACCTCCACCTGCAGATCGAGGTTGTAGAGACTTTGCGGGCCCACCGGCGCCGGCCACCACAGCCGCGGATGAGAAAACTTCAGTTGGGGAAACGCCTCCGGAGTGAAGCGGATCGTTTGCCTTTGCTTGGCCTCAAGCCGGACGGGCTGCTGAAACTCGACATTTTCAATCTTGCCTTTCACAACGCCCGCCACAGGGTGATCAGCGGAGTTGGTCAGCTCAGCCCGTACGGTGAGTGAAGCCTGGTCATTGGCCGGGGAGTTGAGGCGGGTGATGACGGCTGGATACCGCAATCGCAGCGGACCCGCGGCCATGATGCGCACGTCGCGCCAGATGCCCATTTCCTTGTCCGGAGGCATGGGCGCCCAATCCACCAGGGTGATGGCCAGGTCGCGCGGTTGAGGCGGGAAGACTTCCACCGCCAGGGAATTGGTCTGGCCCGGGCGCGCCGCAGCAGTCACATCAAATTCGAACAGCCGCCACATGCCCGCCAGCTTGTCGGAGGTGACGACCTGCACTCCGTTGAACCACACATTGGCGCGGTAATTGATGCCGTCAAACGCCAGCCACAAAGTTTTGCCGCGGAACTCCGCCGGCATGGTGAATTCCGTGCGATACCACCAGGCGTGGCGGAAGGGACTGCCCGGCGGCATCATGAGGTTGGAAAAATCCTCGAACAGCGGATAGGTGGCTCCCGGAATGGAGCGCAGATTCATACCGGTGTAAGGATCGGGATAAACCTGATCCTTTACCAGCGCGCTCAGAACCGTTGTAGGGACGGTGGCTGGGTACCAGTCGTGCGTGGCATAACCGGGAGCTGAAATTGTCGCTCCCCCATCGCGCACATCCGCCGACGAGGCAATAAACCAGTTCTGGCGCAGAACCAGCTCCGGCGAACCGCCAGCGCCCGCGGGGGCAGCGAACGCCGTGCATGCCGCGAGGGAGGTGAGAACTACACAGACCAGCAATGACCTGAGCAAGGTTCTCTCAGCCTCCTCCAGCCCGCAACTATTCTGATTCCTCTTCCGGAATATCAAAGTTGACCAGTTCGCTGCGAAATCCCCGCGTCCGATAAGCGCCGTAAGCGATGCCTACGCCCATCCATATACTGCCCGCGATTTTTGCCGGAACGCTCAGGCTGAACCACAGCAC
>DASYWT010000244.1:0-6713 GCA_035935775.1 Terriglobales bacterium | reverse complement strand
CTGCAAATGTCGCCGCCGCAGGGCCTCGATAGCGCCTTCCAGGAGCTCAGGGGTGAGTTCCTCGTCTTCCTGCATCAGGGTGGCGGCCAGCAGGCGCTGATCCCCTTCCGTGAGGGGGAGGGAGAGGGGATCGGTGCCGGTTTCAGCCAGATCGGCTTGCAGAAGGATGTCCAGCAGGCCTTCTGTGGCCAACCCGTCGTGCAGGCGCTCGCTGCTCAGGGCGAACTGGGCTTGGCGGGCGGGATCGAACTCCTCATCCACGCCATCGCGGGCGGAAATGCGGCTTTCCTCCCCCTGAACCAGGCCGGCCGAGGCCAGCGCTCGAATCAGGATACGCTCCGCCTGCGTGACCTGCGCCTCCGCCGGAGCCTTGATTTGGGCCGCCGATCGTTTGGTGGCGGCGTGACGCAGTTCCTGGCTAAGCACGGCGGAGTCAATGCTTAGCTTCTGGGCAATCTCACGGGCTAGCTCATCCCGCACAATGCGGCTGGGCACCCGCTGCACATGGGGCAAAAGAAAGTTGACGGCCTTAACCTTGCCTTCCGGGCTGCGCACGGGGAAGGAGGTGCGGGCGCGCTCGATCAGGTAGTCGAAATATTTCTGCGCATTTCTCAGCGCCTGTTCATAGGCCTCCTTACCCTTGCGACGTACGAACAAGTCCGGATCGAAACCTGCCTCCAGGGTCAGGACCTTGATCTGGAACTCCTCGGAGACCAGCAAACCGAGGGTGCGCTCGGTAGCGTTAGCCCCGGCGGTGTCGGGGTCGAAATTGACAACCACATACTTGCTGAAGCGGCCCAGCAGCTTGGCGTGCAGTTCGGTGAAGGCAGTTCCGGAGCTGGCGATTACGTTGTGAAAACCGGCGGCGTACACCGAAATGCAGTCCATCTGGCCTTCCACCAGGATGGCGTAGTCGAGCTTGCGAATGGCCTCCTTTGCGAGGTCGAGGTTGAACAGCACGCGCGATTTGGAGTAGATGGCAGTTTCCGGAGAGTTCAGGTACTTGGGACCGGCCTTCTCGTCGGTGGAGAGCGTCCGCCCGGCGAAGGCGATCACCCGTCCAGATTCGTTGGCGATGGGGAACATGATGCGGTTTCTGAACTTCGAGTAAAGCGTCGACGGTCGACGGTCTACGGCCGACGGCTTCCGGCCTTCAGCGTGTAGCGCCGGCGTCTCGCCCTCCGCGGTATTGGCCGAAGGCCGAGAGCTAAGAGCCGATGGCTGCTCTTGCTCCTTCCACGAAAACAACCCGCTGGCCCGCAGCGCCTCTTCGTCGAATTGCTTTCCCAGGACGTCGCGCAGAATAAAGCCTCTCTCCGGGGCAAAGCCGATGCGGAAGCGGGTAATCATTTCCTGGTTGAGGCCGCGGCTGGCAAGGTATTCGCGGGCGTGGGCGGCTTCGGGGCGGCGCAACTGCTCGCGAAAAAAGTCGGTGGCGCGCTCGTGCATCTCCAGCAGCGTGCCCCGGAGCTTGGCCTCCTCCGCTTCGGCGGGACTGCTGTAGGAGAGTTTGGGAAGAGCAATCCCTACCTTCTGGGCAACCGCGCGCACCGCCTCAACGAAGGTAATGTTTTCGATTTTCTGGACGAAACTGAATACATCCCCGGAGGCGCCGCAGCCGAAGCAGTGGTAAAACTGGCGGGTCGCGTGGACTGAGAACGAGGGTGTTTTTTCCTGGTGGAAGGGGCACAGGCCGGCGTAGTTTTGCGCCCCGGCCTTCTTCAGCTTGACGTAGTCGCCTACGATGCGAACGATGTCGGCTTGCTGCTTGACCGTGTACGCGAAATCACCAGGGTTAGCCATCCCATTAAATTATTTACACTTACGCCGCCCCGGTCGGCAAATAAAAAGCGAATCTCGGAAAAGATCTGTGGGTTAGCTGTTAGTCCGGGGTGGAAAGCTGAGGAAATATGGTGGGGAGCCGATCCTCGTGCTGCCAGGACGAGTGAAAGTGTCGTTGCGCTAGTACACGCCCAGGTCATGTGCCGACACAAATTTGCCCCTGTAGTAGCTTCCAACCTGTTTCACCAGGTCCTGCTCCGGCAAATGCTCCAGCACCTGGTGGTAGAGGACCAGCAGCTTGGGGTGCGCGCGCGTGGCAATGTCACCCAGTTGCTGGGGCGAAGTGTGAAAGGCGGCAAAATACTCCTTCCAGTGCTCCTGGTGCATCTCCGCGCCGCCGGGGTTGTAAACCTCGTGCAGCAGAACGTCGCAGCCATTGCAGGCTTGGACGACGGTGTCAACCGGCGCCGTGTCTCCCGAGAGCACAACGCTACGGTCCGGCGTGTCGAAGCGGTAGCCAAAAGCCTGCTTCCACGAGCCGTGTTTCACCGGAAACGCGGTCACCTTCACATTCTGGTCCTGATAGACCACGCCGGGCGCGATTTCGTGAACCTCCACCTTGTAGCCGGTGCGGTTGGCTTCCTCCAGTCCCCTAGTGCGCACGCGGATGTCTTCCTTCCACGCCTTCAGGATGTGGTCCGTCATGCCGCGCAAGCCGCGCGGCCCGTAAGCCTCGAGCGGGGCTGCGCGATGCAGCACCCAGGGCGTGAAGATCAGGTCGGGATAGCCCAGGGTGTGGTCGCTATGCAGGTGGGTGATGAAAACGATCTTCAGGTTTTTGACGTTCAGCGCCTTGATGCCGTTTTGTTCCGCCGCCTCCGCCCGGCGCACCACTCCCGGCCCGCAATCCACCAGGTAGGCTGCCCCGTTGACCACGATCGCCACCGCTGGGCCGGAGCGGTCCGGATAAGGTTCCGGCGTGCCCGTGCCCAGGACCACCACCTGGGTATGCGTGGCCGGCGGAATGTTTTGTGCTGTGTCAACGCCGGCCAGGAGGACAGCACAGGTAACAACACCGAGCATGAGAGGGCGCAAGATCAAACTCCTGGTCGAGAATAGCATCGGAAAGAAAAGCCAAAGGTGCTTCGACTCGCCGTTCGCCGCTGGCGCTCCGGCTTGCTCCCAATGACAGGCGTTACTCACCCTTCACAAATTCTCATCCTGACCGAGTGCAAGCGAGCGAGCGCGAGAGCCTGCCCTGAGCTTGCCGAAGGGGAGCACGAGTGGAAGGACCCCTGCGTTCCTCACGCCATGGACACGACGCCCTCCTGGCGCAAGGCGGGTCGCGGGCGGGGGCGCCCGCGCCACATGAGAGTCGTTTGGGCCGTCAGCGGGCAGCTCAGCCAACGCTCAAGAGTTATTGACTTCGCTTTTGTTTCGCCCCATAATTTCTTTTCCCGGAGTCAAGCCGTGAGCCTCCAGATTTCACCCGCGATTTCCGAATTACATGTTTGCAATTCACAACCACCCACAACAACTTTCCGCGCTACATTCTTCGAGCCGACTCCCCATCATGGCCACCACTGACTACACCCTGGAAAGCACGCCGCCCGCCAGTGTTGACGCGGAGCGCTCCATCCTCGGCGCCATCCTGCTGGACAACTTCGCTTACAACCAGGCGGCCGAGCATCTGCGCTCCGACGACTTCGCTCTCGACCCCCACCGCCGTATTTACTCGCGCATGATGGAGCTGGCGGAAACTTCCCGGCCCATAGACACGGTTACGCTCACGGAAGAGTTGGCCCGCCGCCGCGAGGTGGAAGCGGTGGGCGGCGTTGCCTACCTCACCTCGCTTACCGACGGCCTGCCCCGTCGGCCCAACATCGAGCACTACGTCAAGATCGTGCGCGATAAGGCGCTGCTGCGCGGCCTGATCCACGCCGCCAACACCGCCATCGCCCGCGCCGCCGAGCAATCCGACCCGGCGGAAGAAATCCTCGACGCCGCCGAAGCCGCCATCTTCCAGCTTTCTGAAAACCGCATTGGCCGGGGCTTCCTCGATATCCGCGAAATCGTCAAGGAATCCTTCGGTTCTATTGACGCTCTCTACGAACGCGGCCAGCGCATCACCGGTCTGGAAACCCACTTCGTGGACTTCGACAACATGACCAGCGGCCTGCAGTCCTCGGACCTGATCATCGTGGCCGCCCGTCCCTCCATGGGCAAGACCGCGTTTGCCATGAACATCGCGGAGAACGCGGCCGTGCGCGACCAAAAAGTGGTGGGCATGTTCTCCCTGGAAATGTCGCGCGAATCTCTGCTGCTGCGCCTGCTGTGTTCCCATGCCCGGGTGGACTCGCACAAGATGCGCACTGGTTTCCTGCTCCATGACGATAGGCAGAAGCTTGTGGACGCGTTAGGCAGGCTCGCTGAGGCCCCCATCTACATTGACGACACGCCGGGCATCTCGCTTTCGGAGATGCGGGCCAAAGCGCGCCGCCTGCAGCAGTCGCAGGGCCGGCTCGACCTGATCATTGTGGACTACCTGCAGCTCATGTCCGCCAGTGGATTGGGCGGCCGCCGTTTCGAGAACCGTACCCAGGAGGTTTCCGCCATCTCCCGCGGCCTGAAAGGCCTGGCCAAGGAGTTGCGCGTGCCGGTGGTCGCGCTCTCCCAGCTCAGCCGCGCTCCCGAAAGCCGCGGCGGGGATCACCGTCCGCAACTCGCAGACTTGCGGGAGTCTGGTTCCATCGAGCAGGACGCCGACGTTGTGGCTTTCATCTTTCGCGAAGAAGTTTATAAGCCCGACGATCCCGACCTCGACGGCCTGGCCGAACTCATCATCGCCAAGCAGCGCAACGGCCCCACCGGGAAGGTAGAGTTGGCGTTTATAAAACGGAGCACCCGCTTCGAGTCCCGCGCCAGCGAATAACCTTCCTCTACCCAAAGCGCTCGCAGGAGCAGGTGAAGATTGGTAACTGTTATGTTGAGGAATCCGTGGTTAGACCGTTATACCTCTAAGTCCTAGACGCAAAATATCCAACGCCCATTTCCTTGTGTGTCCCTGAGGGTGAATTTCTGTTTCTGTGCAAAACTGCGGGGTTGCCTGTATTTTTCTGGCTCTCAACCAGGCGGAGTGCCAACCTCCCGCTCGGTTCTAAGGTATTGCATTTACAACCTTTAGGCCATGCTCCAGGAATGCTGCAATCCGGGTAAGTTGATGAATTCAAGTGCCCTCATGCCGCCCGCCCTCGCCAATCCACAAGCTTTTCCACAGCTTGCTGGAAATCCTGCGGCCAGCCTTTAGCCGCTAGCGTTTGGCCTTCAGCCCTTGAATCCCTTGCTTGAAGCGTCGAAGTTCGGCGCGCACAGAGCGATGAACACGCAGGTCCGCAGGGAAAGAAACCCGATAAATCGGCCAAAGGGCAGGTGTCAAGCGGCAAAGGCTTGGGTTTTTGGGATCCTCACGAATGCCGGTACGCGATTTTGCCGCCCACAATGGTTGCGGCCACGCGCCCGGTAAACTGCCAGCCATCAAATGGACTGTTACGCGCCAGGGAGCGAGACTTGCGCACGTCGTAAGTCCAGCGTGCCTTGGGATCGAAGATGGTCACGTCGGCGTGATAGCCGCGTTGCAGGCCGCCTCGCGACTTCAGCCCAATCACCCGCGCCGGCCCGCTGGAAAACAACTCCACAATCCGGCTCAGTGGCACCCCGCGCTCGCGGTGCAAGGTGTTCATCGCCAGTCCCAGGGCGGTTTCCAGTCCGATGACGCCGAAAGCGGCGCGCTCGAACTCCACCTGCTTTTCGTGTAGCGCGTGCGGCGCATGGTCGGTGGCGATAGCGTCCACCGTACCGTCGGCCAGGGCCACCTGCAAGGCTTCCCGGTCGGCCGCCGAACGCAGCGGCGGGTTCATTTTGAAATTGGTGTTGTACTCGCCAACGTCTTCGTCGGTGAGCGCGAAATGATGAGGCGTGGTCTCGCAGCTGACCTGGGCTCGCGCCCGCTTGCCTCGGCGAACAACTTTGAGGGCTTCTGCCGTAGAAAGATGAGCCACATGATAGTGCCCGCCGGTCGCCTGTGCTAACTGTACGTCTCGCTCGATGACGCTGGCCTCCGCCTCTACCGTCATGCCTCGCAGCCCCAGGCGAAACGCCATTGCACCCTCATGCATGGAACAGCCCGCGGTGTGCCGGGTGTCCTCGGCATGCTGGATCACCGGGACATGCAGTTCGGCGGAGAGCCGCAGCGCTTCCTGCATCAGTCCTGGATCGAGGATAGGCTTGCCGTCATCCGTAAAACCTACCGCGCCGGCCTGCTGCAGCGCGCGGAAGTCTGTCAAGTGCTCTCCCAGGCTGCCCCGAGTGGCGGCAGCAATGGGAAAGACGTTTACCACTGCGCCGCGCTCGGCCTGGAGCATCCAGGCGGTGATTTCGGGCGAATCATTCACCGGCACAGTGTTGGGCATGCCGCAGACGCAAGTGAAGCCGCCCGCGGCCGCAGCCGCCGTTCCAGTGGCAATGGTTTCCTTGTAGGCCTGCCCGGGCTCGCGCAGGTGGACGTGCAGATCAATGAAGCCCGGAGCCACGATGAGCCCTCGGGCATCGAAGGTTTCGTCGGCTGAGCCACGAATCTTCTTTGCCGGCGCCACCTCGGCCACCCGGCCATCACGCAGCAACACGTCGAGCTCAGCGTCCACCCGCGCCAGCGGGTCAATCACACGCCCGCCGCGAATGAGCAGCGATGCCGCCTTGTCGTTCGTTTTCACCACTATTTGCTTCCTGGCCGTCAGTCGACGGTCGACTGCTGACGGTCGACGGCGCGAACACCGGTAAAACAACACACCCTTATGGGGAGTCATCCTGAGCGACTTCAGTCGCGAAGGATCTGGCGTGCGCCGCTGAGCAAGCTCTGCTGGTACGCGCGGGAT
>DASYWT010000243.1:0-3893 GCA_035935775.1 Terriglobales bacterium | reverse complement strand
TGTCGCTCACATCGGTAAACGTGCCATCGCCGTTATTGTGATAAAGCCGGTCGCGCGACCCTTTCAAACCTCGCGGCCCGCAGGAAACGGGTAGGCCGCGGTATTGACACATCGGGTTACTGCCGAAAGCGGGCAAGTGGTCGAGGTCGAGGTCCACGTAATTGGTGACGTAGAGATCGAGCCGCCCGTCGTTATCGTAGTCCCCGAAGGCCGCACTCGTGCCCCAGCGCCCGCCGTTGTCCACACCGGCCTTGGCGGTCACATCGGTAAACGTGCCGTTGCCGTTATTGTGATAGAGCACGCCACCGTCAAGATAGGTGATGTAGAGGTCCTCGTAGCCATCGTTGTCGTAATCGCCGACCGCGACACCAAATCCCCATCCGCAGTGGTTCAAGCCCGATTGGGCGGTGACGTCGGTAAAGGTGCCGTTATGGTTGTTGCGGTAGAGCGCAACGTGATGACAGCGTCGCGCGCGCATGTCGGCGAGGGTGGAGCCGTCCACCAGCAGGATGTCCATCCAGCCGTCGTTGTCATAGTCGAACACGGCAACGCCGCCGCACATGGATTCCATGATGTAGAGTTTTTGCGGGCCGCCGCAGGTGAGGTGAAAATTGATGCCGGCGGCGCGAGTGACATCTTCAAAGGTCACCCCCGCCGATGCCGTTGTGGCGCGGGCGCCCTCGCCCGCGGCCTTTTGGGTTGACGTTGTGGCGCGGGCGCCCTCGCCCGCGGCTTTTGCGGTTTTGGAACACACATAGACAGCCAGCATCACCACCGCCGCTGCCAGCACCAGCCTGGAAAGGAAACGCATCAGTGGACGCCGGAGGCCATGCCTCCGGTCTGCGGCTGCTGCTTGCGCAGTTGCTCGAAGAGTTGCAATTCGGAGCTGGCGGCGGCAGCGTCGCCGGTCAGGCGCAGGGCGCGCGCCAACTGGAAATGGGGGCTGGGATCGCTCGGGTTGAGAGCAATGGAATGGCGCAAAGCCTCAATGGCGGCCGGCGTTTCCTTCAAGACCAGGAGCGCCTTGCCTAGATCATAAAACGCATCGGCGCGAGTGCTGTCGCGCGCAATGGCCTGCCGCAAGCTATCCACCGCGGCCTGCGCCTGCCCGGACTGCAACAGGACATGCCCCAGCTGGTAATCAACCTCCGCGTCGGCGTCCCCGCGCGCCACTTCTTTCCGGTATTCGGCGATAGCTTCCTGATCGCGCCCCAGGCTGGCATAGGCGTAGCCCAGGTGGTAGTGACCGAGTTCGATATCAGGCTTGAGCCGCAGCGCGGTCTTGAACTCCACGATAGCTTCCTGCGAGCGGTTGGTGTTCTGATAAGCGCGCCCCAGGAGCAGGTGAGCCAGCGGCTGATCGGGTTTCAGACGCAGCGCCTTCTGCAGTTGTTCGGCGGCAGGTGCATATTGCCGGTCCTGCAGATGAACCAGCGCGGTATCGAAGTGAATGTCATAATCCTGCGGACGCAACTTTCCAGCTTGTTCCAGTTGTGCCAGCGCCTCGGCGTTTTTACCGCTCTGAAAGTAAGCGATTCCCAGCCAGTGATGGAAGTCGGAATTCTGCGGCCAGCGGGCGACCGCTTTTTGCCCCAGCGCGATGGCCTGGTCCAGCTGCTTGGCCTTGAGCAGCGCCAGGACTTGCTCCCCGGTCTCCTTTTGCGTTTGCGCGCCCGCGGGCAGGGCCTGCGCCGACGCGGTTCCCATCATCAAGGACAGGGCCAAGGCCAAAGCGAACACAATTGGGAAGGTTCTCTGCCAATCGAGAAGCCACCTGGTTTGCATCAAGCGCCGGTCCGCAGACACCGCAAAACCCGAGGAGGACATGGAAGTGTTGCTGGAATGGTAACGATTCCTCGTCGGTGAGCGCAACTTCCAGGGAAGTTGGAAAATGACGACCTAAGGAGATTGCTCGGGCATCAGCCGCGTTAGCAACCGCTTTCCATCATGCCGCCCGCGCCTAGCGGCGACTAGATCTCGTACAGCCCGAGTTTGCTTCCCGAGACCATGCTCATTTTCTCAAATCCGCGGTCCAGTTGGTGACCAGCGTCAGCGGCTCGCTGCCGCCTTGCGTTGTGACCGTGTTCATGATGAATTTTTTCCCGTCCGCAGAAACCGCATAAGGACCCTCAGGAGCGCTTACCGTTGTGGCCTTGAACAGCGCATGGGGTGTGCCCAGCTGCAAACTGGCGCCGTTCTCCCTCACGTCCACCGCCATCATCTGCTGGTCCGGCGTTTGGAAGAAAAGCTCCTTGCCGTCCTTGCGCCAAGTTGGCCTGGTTCCACCCGCGGTGGATACCTGCCACCTGCCGCTGCCATTGGGAAATGGCTGGATGTAAACCTCTACGCGGCCGCTCTCGTTATTGGCATAGGCCAGCCACTTTCCCTCCGGCGACAAGGAGGGCGAGACGTCCGGAAATTGGGTGCTTACGACGGGAAACGGCTTGCGGTCGCCGAACATGGGCAGCGCCCAGATGTCCCAATTGGTGGGCGATTTTGTATCGAGCCGCATGTAGGCGAGATAGCGGCCGTCGGAAGACACTGAAAATGGGATTTGCGTGATGCCGGGAGCCTCCAGCAGCTTATCGTTGCCGCCGGCGCCATCCGCCTGCTTCCGGTAAAGGGCGTTGGCCGCCCCAGGGGCTCCATAATCAAACACCAGCGATTTACTGTCCGGCCACCACACGGGATAGTTGCTGGCCTGGGGGCCAAAAGTGACCCGCGTCTTCGTATTCCGGGCGAGGTCAACTACCCAGACGTCCCTCACTCCATTCGAATCAATGGCGACAGCCAATTTGCTGCCATCGGGAGAAAGCACTGGCTCGTAATAGGAAGCAGTCTCGGGCACCACCAGCTGGCCCGGCTTGCCGGAGGCGTCGAACCAGACGAGTTGCGAACCTCCGCTTGCTGCCCCATGCTGATAGAGCAGCGCCCCATTCGCGGAAGACGTGACCAGACCTCGCCAGACATTTGTATTGACGACAACATGGTCGGCTAATGGTTGGGCCTCACCTTCTAACGTCATCTGGCGCGTGTCAAAACGTTGCGCCATCAGCGTCTGGTCGCGCACAAACAACAGGTACCCCGGTGCGGCATAGAGAGCATTAGAATCGTTGCGCAGCACCAGCCTGCGCTCCTTGGAATCGAGCGAAGTCACATAGATGCCGTCATCGGCGGTAGCCGCTCCATGTGCGAAGTACAAGAAGTGCCTGCCATCAGGCAGAAACTCCGGCCAGCGATGGGAGCTCTCTTTCGTGTCCACTGTGGTCAGAGGTACCGGCGTGCCCCCAGCGGCATCCACGCGCTCCAGGCCCGATATGGCAGTGGGCGCGAACACGATGGTGCCGCTGCTGTTCCAGGTTCCTCCGCGCCCCGCCGTCGCATCACACAAGGCTTGCGGGGGGCCGCCGCTGGCTTCCACCTTATTCAGCTTTCCGCCGGCAAAGAACCCGACGTAGCGGCTATCGGCCGACCAGAAGGGAAAAGTGGCGTCGTTGGTGCCTGCCATGGGCTGTGCCACGCGCGAGTTCAGGGGCTGGATCCACAGCATCTGCTTGTCCTCTGCATTTCTCGCCACGAACGCCAGGCGCAGCCCATCCGGCGAAACCACCGGCGGTCCGCTGGTGTTTCCGGCCAGCACAAAACTGCCCTTCTCCGGCGGCAGGATGTAGGAGTGCACCGAGTAAGCGGGGGCGCGCAGGCTCTGCATGTAGGCCACAGCAAACAGGAGGGCCGTCACCGCAAGCACGCCTGCCGCTGCCCAGGGCAGCCAGCGCCT
This sequence comes from Terriglobales bacterium, assembly GCA_035935775.1. Classification (GTDB taxonomy): domain Bacteria; phylum Acidobacteriota; class Terriglobia; order Terriglobales; family Acidobacteriaceae; genus JAICWP01. The sequence continues at coordinate 115 of DASYWT010000243.1, read as the reverse complement.
GTGGGAAGAGGCAGCCGACGGAGCTTGCGTTGCGGGCGCCGCCTTGGCAATGCCCTGCAATTCCAGTTTCAGATCGTGGACGCTCTGGAAGCGCTCATCCGAATCCTTTTCCAGG
>DASYWT010000242.1:0-14754 GCA_035935775.1 Terriglobales bacterium | reverse complement strand
AAACGCTTTACCCTGCACAAGTACAACCTCGCCCTGCGAGGCGGTTTCGATAATGTGACCAGCAGCCCCAATCCCACCGCCGTCAACAACAACATCAGTTCTCCCAATTTCCGCACTTTCAGCAATTTCGATCGCCGCGCCTTCGTGGCCCGCATCCGTTTCCTGGGCAAGAAGAAGTAAGACCTTTAACGCAGAGTTCGCGGAGAGGGAGCGGAGGCAAAACAGTGGCATTTTATGGCGGCTGAGGTTCAGCGCCGATCCACCGATTCTTAGCTTCTTTTTCCCTGCTGTTTCTTCTCTGTGCCCTCTGCGTTAAAGGTTTTGTCGGTTCAGCCTCGTACCCCGATACTTTTTGTTAGAATCAAGAATTGTCTTCGATCATCTGAACTCACTGGAGGAAAATATGGCCCACGAACTTCCACCTTTGCCGTATGACTACTCAGCTCTGGAGCCGCACATTGACTCGCAGACCATGCATCTGCACCACGACGGCCACCATGCGGCCTATGTCAAGAACCTGAACGCAGCCCTGGAAAAGCACCCGGACCTGCAGAAAAAACCAGCCGACGACTTGTTGCGGAACATAAACAGCATTCCCGAGGAAATCCGCACCGCGGTGCGCAACAACGGCGGCGGTCATGTGAACCACAGCATGTTCTGGCGCATCATGAAGCCCAACGGCGGCGGTGAGCCCAGCGGCAAGCTCGCTGAGGCCATCAAAAAGACCTTCGGCAGCTTCGCCGATTTCCAAAAGCAGTTCAACGAGGCCGGCACCAAGCTGTTCGGCAGCGGCTGGGTGTGGCTGGTGCGCACCCAGGGCGGCAAGCTTCAGATCGTGACCACTCCCAACCAGAACAACCCGCTCTCCGACGGCAATTTCCCCATCATGGGCAACGACGTCTGGGAGCACGCCTACTACCTCAAGTACAACAATCGGCGCGCCGAGTACCTGACCGCCTGGTGGAACGTGCTCAACTGGGCCGAGATCAACCAGCGCTTCGAGCATAGCGAAGCGGGCGTGCACGAACCGGCGCTGGCGCACCGGTAAACGTTTTGTGGCGCGGGCGCCCTCGCCCGCGAAAGCTCTCAGCTTTCAGCCTTCAGCTCTCAGTTTCTGAGCTGAGGGCTGAAGCCCTGGGCAAAAACGAACACCTGCTATTCAAAAAGGCCGACAGCTGAAAGCCGACTATGAACGCCATCACGATTATCCCCGGCACTGCCCACAGCACCCGCTTGCGCGACGTTCCAAAACCGTCGCTCGACTCTGTCCCTAACGGCCGCGGTGTTCTGGTCAAACTCATCCGCGTAGGCGCCGACGGCACCGACCACGAACTGCAGGACGGCCTCTACGGCGCGCCGCCCCCCGGATATGACTATCTCATCGAGGGCCACGAGAGTTTTGGCCAGGTAGAAGCCGTCGGCGCCAACGTCCACGAACTCGAGCCCGGCGATTACGTGGTTGCCACCGTCCGCCGTCCCGGTTCCAGCATTTACGACCGCGTCGGCGAATACGACTTCACCACCGACGATACCTATTACGAGCGTGGCATCAACCTGCTCCACGGTTTTCTCACCGAGTATTACGTGGACCAGCCCGAGTACATTGTGCGCATTCCCCCCGGCCTGAAAGACGTGGCCGTGCTGCTGGAGCCAACCTCGATCGTAGAAAAGGGAATTGCCCAGGCTTTCGAAATCCAACGCCGCATGAAGGTGTGGCAGCCGCGCCACGCCCTGGTGATGGGGGCCGGCTCCATCGGCCTGCTGGCCACATTGGCTCTCGTGCTGCGAGGAATTGACGTCACCGTCCTGGGCAAAGACCACAAGCCCTATCTCAACTCTGATCTCATCGGGCAGATCGGAGCGTTCTACGAATCTACCGACAAGCTTTCCATCGCCGATGCCGCGAAGCAGCGCGGGCCATTCGACATCATTCTCGAATGCACCGGCTATTCCCCCATCGTTTTCGAATGTATGCAGGCGCTGGGCAAGAACGGCGTGCTGGTGCTGGCCAGCGTGACCGGCGGCAACCGCACCATTACGGTGCCCTCCGACCAGATCAACCTGGGATTTGTGCTGGGTAACAAGGTGATGGTAGGCACGGTGAATGCCAACCGCACTTTCTTTGAACTGGGCGTGGAGGATATGGCCTTGGCCGCGGTGGAATTCCCCGGCTGGCTCGGTCGCCTGATCACCAGCCGCGTCCACGGCCTGGCGAATTACAAAGATCTCTTCGCGGAGATGGCCGCCCCAGGGCAAATCAAGGTGGTGTGCGAGATTGCCGCTTAATTGACGATTTACGATTTGAGACTGGCGATTGACAGCCGGAGAGCAGGTCTTGGTTGTCATTCTTCAGTCGTCAATCTTCATTCTTCAATTGTCCGATGGAATGTCATCCTGAGCGGAGCGGGGCGATTCGCTTGCGAATCGTCCTGCGGAGTCGAAGGACCTTGCGGTCTTGTCCCGATCGGCATTGCCGCTCGGCATTTTTCTGAAACTGTTTAAAACCGCCGTCATCCTGAGCGGCTTTCAGCCGCGAAGGATCTCGCGTGCACTGCCGCAACTTGTTTCCCCAGCAGTCATAAACAAACTCAAGGTCCCTTCGACAAGACTCGGGGCAGGCCCTTCGGCTCGGACGCGCATCTTTATGGCGCGTCCTCGCTCAGGATGACACTCGTGAAATGTCGTTTTTCATTCTTCATTCGTCATTCTTAGTTCATCAACTCCCGCGTCCTCTGCGTTAAGGTTTCTTGTAGATGACTCCGCCCTTCATCACGAAGTTCACCTTCTCCAGTTCAGTTATGTCCCGCAGCGGGTCGCCCGAGACGGCCACGATGTCGGCGTACTTGCCCACCTCGATACTTCCCACCGTATCCTGCATGCCCAGCAGTTCCGCTGCGGTTGCGGTTGCTGAGCGGATGGCCTGCGCCGGCGTCATCCCGTACTTCACCATCAGGGGAAATTCCTGCGCTGGGTTTACGGTCCAGGGAAAGCCGCCGGCATCGGTGCCGAAAGCGATCTTCACGCCGGCGTTCAACGCCCGCTGGAACGTGTCGCCATGAATCGAGACCATCTGCTCCCACACCTTCGCGCCTGCGGCCGCCCGTCCCTGGGCCACGTACTCGCCCACAAACAGCGTGGGCACGTAGTAGATGCCCTTCTGCACCATCGTCTTCAGATCGTCAGGCGCGATGTACATCCCGTGCTCGATGGAGTTCACTCCCGCCACCACTCCGTTGTGCACCCCGTTGACGCCGATGGCGTGTGAAGCCACGGGCCGGCTTTCGTGATGCGCTTCGTCCACAATTGCGTTCAACTCGTCCATGGTGAAGGTGGGCCGGTCCTCAACCACTCCATTTGCGGTCACACGATAGCCGCCGTCCAGGTAGGTCTTGATCCAGTCGGCGCCCTTGGAAATCTGCTCCCGCACCGCGATGCGGCAGCCCACCGGGCCATCGCACACCTGCACCCCATGCGGCCAGTCTGGCCAATCCCAGCGGAAGCCCAGCACCGGGTAAGCGCCGGTTACATCCAGCGCCCGCGTTGCCACCTTCATGCGGGGCCCCTCGGTGATGCCGCGCTCGATGGCGTGCTTCAGATCCACATCGGCGTAGCCCGCGCCCTCGGTTTCCAGATCGCGGATAGTGGTGAAGCCGTATCCCAGCGCCAGCCGCGCCGCCTGCGTCGCCACGATGGCGCGGTAGGCGTCCGATTCCTGCAGAATCTGCTTGTTGTAATCCTCCTCGGTTACGTCGCCGGTCAGCAGCGTGTGCGTGTGCGTATCTATCAGCCCGGGCAGGCAGGTCTCGTGCGAAAGATCGATCATAGCGGCGCCCTTGGGCATCATCTGGTCATACGTGGCGGCCTGAACCTGCTTGATGTTCTCCCCCTCGACGACCACGTCAACGTTGTGCCGCAGCGCCTGCGTTTTTTCGTCAATCAGCGTCCCACAGCGCAGATACGTAATCGCCGGCGCCGCCGCTGCCTGTGTGGGGACAGCCGCCCCCGGCTGTCCGGCCGAGCGCCGCTCGGCCCTTAGTCCTCCGCTCAACGCGACCACCACCGCCACTGCCAGCCACATTGTCCGCCAGTTGCTCATGGTCTTCCTCCTCGCCTTTTCCCGGGCCGCCGAGTGTAACAAAAACCGGGAGTCAGGAGTCAGTAGTCAGGAGTCAGCCGCAGTGGCCCCGCAGTGCTGACTCCCGACTCCTGATAACTGACTCCTGTTCTTGAAATCCTGTGCTCCCGCTGTGCAAAAGATTCCCGCCGCTGCTCGCTTCCCGGCTGTCGCTCCTGCCGGCAGCGTCTGGTCTGCGCGTTTTTGGCGTGTACTGAGGCGCCTTCCGCACTGATTTCTATCTGTGTTTATTCGTGTGAATCGCTGGCGGAAAAAATTTCTCATGCACCACTATTCGGGGATTGACGCTACAAACCTTCGCGGGTAGATTTTTTCCTACAGTAGCGCGCCAGCCAATCATCACCTCGGCCCACTTGTTTCCGCAGCCAGGCAGAAGCTCAGGAGAAGGCCGTGAAGGAAGCCGACGATTGGAAGGTCTACCGCACGCGCTATCTGGTGCGCGCCCGCCAGCTCACCGCACCACTGACCATCATGGATAATTCCGGAAAAGAACACAGCGGACATCTGGGCGATTACCTGGTGGAGTGCTCGGATGGCTCTCATCGTATCGCCCCACGACAGATTTTCGAAGACATCTACGTAGAGATAGGCGCTCCCGTCGAGGCCCGCATGTTCTCGCTGATTCGCGGGCTGCGCCGTCCCCACGTGGTGGCCGGAGACGATCCCAGCCAGCCGGTTCTTTTCAGCCTGACCGGATGAAAGCTATCAGGTATCAGCTTTCAGCTCTCAGCGACTTGGGTCGGGCGGGGTTGCTGAAAGCTGAGAGCTGAAAACTGACAGCTTTTCCACTTGGCCCCAGGGGTCCAATGGCCCGCCATTCTCGCCCGTACCAGAAGCCCTCGACGCAGCAACGACTTAGCAGTAAAATACTATATGTAGCGGTTACCTATTGACAGGCCCTATAAGTAGCAGTACTGTGACGGTCCTAGGCGATGTTTTGGGGCAAGTCAACGGTCCGGGCCTGACCCGAGGGAGGTGGGCCCGGAGCCGCTAGCTGTGACCGTTCCCCGGTCCAGCCGGCCGGGCCTTGAGCAAGCTCAATTCACCGCCGGTCCCTGTTGTTGGCGCATCCTTTCTGGGAGGATTAAAGGAAATGGCAACCGAACCCACGGCCCGCCCCGCGGAATCCTCGGCTCAACCGGCAGCGGGACGCCTAAGCTTGAGCTGGTCCAAGTGGTTTCGCTGCGACACCAGCTTCGGCCTGTTGCTGGTGCCGGATAAGCCGGGCATTTATGCGGTGGCGGAGGAAGTGCTCGCCCCGGGTGAATTCGCCAGCACCGGCGGCAAGCGCCTGTTGGCCGTGGTGCAGTTCGGCGAGACTGACAATTTGTCGCGCGCGCTGAGCCGTTTGTTCACCCCCGCCAGCCCGCTGCAGGAGCGCATTGCCGGCGGGCGCTGCCTGCTGCGCTACGCGGTGGTGGAAGATGAGGCCGCGCGCCAGGCCGCCTGCTCTGCGCTGCAGACCTGGCTGGCCGCAAACGCCGAAGCAGTGGCGTCTGCGCCCGAACCGCGCCAACGCAACGAGGAACCGGAACCGCCGCCGTTGCCGGCAGGATTTTAGGCGTAGCGCCGGCATCTTGCCGGCCCGATGCGCGGGCGGGACGCCCGCGAGACAGCCGCGGGGATGGCGGCGCTACGAAATACCGAGCGTGAGCCCGGAGGCCACAACGCAAGCACCAACTCCGCATCGCGGACAGGGGAGAGCGATCATGTCCGAAGTCACTGAGAAACTGACCACCACATCCGTGGAAAAGACCAACAAGAAGAAGGCGCCGGGCCTGAGCTTCCGCCGCTACTTCACCAAGCCGGGCGTCTCCCCTTACGACGAGCTGGAATGGGAGAAGCGCACTGCCCAGATCACCGACGCCCAGGGCAACGTCATCTTCGAGCAAAAGGATGTGGAGGTCCCAAAGGACTGGTCCATGACCGCCACCAACATCGTGGCGTCAAAATACCTGCACGGCAAGCTGGGCACGGCGGAGCGCGAAACCGGCGTTCGCCAGCTCGTCCGCCGCGTGGCTGAAACCATCCGCGACTGGGGCCTGGCCGGCGGCTACTTCCGCTCTCCGGAAGACGCCGCTACCTTCCACGACGAGCTTGCTTACCTGCTGCTGCGCCAGTATGCCGCCTTCAATTCGCCGGTGTGGTTCAACGTAGGCTGCGACCGCATCGAGCCCAAGTCCGACGCCCGTAACTGGCATTGGAATTCGCAAACCCAGCAGGTGGAATTTTCGGTCACCGGCTACTCCAAGCCGCAATGCTCCGCCTGCTTCATCAACTCGGTGCACGATTCGCTCGATTCCATCCTCACCCTGGCCAAGACCGAAGGCATGCTCTTCAAGTGGGGTTCCGGAACCGGAACTAACCTGAGCCCGCTGCGTTCCTCCACCGAATCGCTCTCCGGCGGCGGCACCGCCAGCGGCCCGCTCAGCTTCATGAAGGGTTTTGACGCCTTCGCTGGCGTTATCAAATCGGGCGGCAAGACCCGCCGCGCCGCCAAGATGGTCATCCTCAATATTGACCATCCCGATATCGTCGAGTTCATCGAGTGCAAATCGAAGGAAGAAGCCAAAGCCCACGCTCTGGTGCGCGAAGGCTACGACGGCTCTACGCCCGATTCCGAAGCCTACAGCTCCATCTTCTTCCAGAACGCCAACAACTCCGTGCGCGTTACCGACGACTTCATGTACGCCGTGGTGCGCGACACCGAATTCTCCACCAAGGCCATCGTGGACGGCCGCACCATTGACACCTTCAAGGCGCCCGAACTGCTGCGCAAAATTTCCGACGCTACCTGGCACTGCGGCGACCCCGGCATGCAGTTCGATACCACCATCAACCGCTGGCACACTTCCAAGAACACGGCCCGCATCAACGCTTCCAACCCGTGTTCCGAATACATGTTCCTGGACGATTCCGCCTGCAACCTGGCTTCGCTTAACCTGCTGAAGTTCGCCCCCAACGGCAGCTTTGACATCGAGGCCTACCGCTACGCCGTGGACGTGATCATCACCGCTCAGGAAATTCTGGTGGACAACGCCGGCTATCCCACCGAGATGATCGGCAAAAACTCGCACGACTACCGCCCGCTCGGCCTGGGCTATGCCAACCTGGGCGCGCTGCTCATGGCTTCCGGCCTGCCCTATGATTCCGATGCCGGCCGCGACTACGCCGCCTGCGTCACCGCCATCATGTGCGGCGAAGCGTACCTGCAGTCGTCGAAGATCGCCGAGCTCTGCGAACCTCTGGTCCCGGTCACCGAGCCAGTGAAGTCTCGTGTGGGGACGGGCGCCCTCGCCCGTCCAGCCGAGCAAAGCTCGGCTCCGCTCCCCGGCGCAGCCTGCCCCGGCTGGTACATCAACCGCGAGCCTTTCCTGGATGTCATTCGCATGCACCGGGCATCTGTTAATAACATCGGTTCCTCTGCGGCCTCGGCGAACGTTTCTGCGTCCTCTGCGTTGAAGGTTTTGATTGATGCTTCGAAAGAGTGCTGGGACGAAGCCCTCGCCCACGGCGAGAAATTCGGCTATCGCAACTCCCAGGTCACCGTGCTCGCTCCCACCGGCACCATCGGCTTCATGATGGACTGCGACACCACCGGCGTGGAGCCCGATCTCGCCCTGGTCAAGTACAAGAAGCTGGTCGGCGGCGGCATGATCAAAATCGTCAACCAGACCGTGCCCGCGGCCCTGTTCAAGCTGGGCTACACCCACGACCAGGCCAACGCCATCGTCAGCTACATTGACGCCACCGGCACCATCGAAGGCGCGCCCCAAATCAAGGACGAGCACCTGCCCGTCTTCGACTGCAGCTTCAAGCCCGCCAAGGGCACGCGCTCCATTCATTACATGGGACACCTCAAGATGATGGCGGCGGTTCAGCCTTTTATCTCCGGCGCCATCTCCAAGACCGTGAACCTGCCCGAAGCGGCCACGGTCGAAGAGATCATGGAAGCCTATATCCAGTCCTGGAAGCTGGGCCTGAAGGCGGTGGCCATCTACCGCGACGGCTGCAAGAAGTCGCAACCACTGAGCGCGGCAGGAACTTCAACCGCGAAGTCCGGGTCAACAGTCGACGGTCGACAGTCGACGGCCGTAGACCGTCAGCCGTCAGCCGTCGACGTCGAAGACCTCAACGCTCCGCCCCGCGCCGTGCGCCACAAGCTGCAGGACGAGCGTGCCTCCATCACCCACAAATTCAACATCGCCGGCCACGAGGGCTACATCACCGTGGGCCTCTATCCCAACGGCACGCCGGGCGAGATCTTCATCACGATGGCGAAGGAGGGCTCCACCGTCAGCGGCCTGATGGACAGCTTTGCCCTGGCCGTCTCCATCGCCCTGCAGCACGGCGTGCCCCTCAAGCTGCTGTGCGAGAAGTTTGAGCACACCCGCTTCGAGCCCAGCGGCTGGTCCAATAACCCCGACATCGGCTTCGCCAAATCCATCATGGACTACATCTTCCGCTGGCTGCACCTGCGCTTTTTGACCGGCCAGCAGCAGATGCTGTTCGAGAACCTGCGGCCCAAGCCGGCCGCGCTGCCCGCGGACGTTGAGGAGGAGGTTTCGCCGACAGCCGAAAGCCGAGGGCCAACAGCACCGTCGTCCGTCGACCGTCAGGCGTCGACCGGAAAGTCTGCCCACGCCGCCGACTTGCTCAGCGACATCGTTGACCTGGGCGACGCCCCGTCCTGCCACGTCTGCGGCTCCATCATGGTGCGCAACGGAAGCTGCTATCGCTGCATGAGCTGCGGGAGTACCTCGGGATGCTCGTGAAGCAGGGGTCAGGAGTTCGGTAGTCAGTCAGGAGTCAGCGTGGTTCGTGAGCACGTTCGATTTGCGATTTCGGTTAAGCGGTTTGATTCGTATCAGGGCATGGCTTCAGCCGTGCCGAAACTGAAAATCTAACGCATGTCATCCTGAGCGAGGGCCGGGAATAACAATCCCGGCCCGAGTCGAAGGACCCTGAGTTTCTTCAACTCTGAAACAACCGCTCCAGGGAGTTTCCCGCATGTTTGTCATTGTTAAGAACTCCCGTTTGCCGAATCCTCTGGCCATCTGCGTAGCGGTGTTTCGACTCGGGCGTTCGCCCTCGCTCAACATGACAGACGCTGGGGAATGAAGAAAACCGGGAAACGAAGCTTCCGGGCCGAGCTAATCGCATTGAGCACCGCGAACTCGTATCACGGCATGGCTTCAGCCGTGCCGAAACTGAAAATCTAACGCATGTCATCCTGAGCGAGGGCCGGGAATAACAATCCCGGCCCGAGTCGAAGGACCTTGAGTTTCTTCAACGCTGAAACAGCCGCTCCATTGGGAGTTTCCCGCACATTTTATGTCTTCGTTAAGGACTCCCGCTTGCCGAATCGTCAGGCCATCCGCGTAGGGGTGTTTCGACTCGGGCGTTCGCCCTCGCTCAACATGACAGACGCTGAGGGGGAAGACAACCAGGGAAACGAAGCTTCCGGGGCCGAGTTGGTTAATCGCACTAAGCTCCGCGAGTTCGTACCAAGGGCGCGGCTTCGCGCCGACCCGGCCAACCAATATTGAATTGTCATCCTGAGGAAGCGCAACCAAGCGCAGCGCAGGAGCGCGACCGAAGGACCTGGTGTTCGTTTCTTACACCAAGTCGTTGTGCCGCCCCTTCAGGGGCTCTCTCATTTATGGGGCTACTTCCCAGGGCTGACGCCCTGGGCTAAAAGCTGTTTCGCCCTTCGGGCTTCATTCACCGGAATGCCCTGGGCTCTCGCATATGTCGTCCTATTTTCGGGACCGGCAGGGCTGAAGTATCTCGCGTCGAGTGCAATTCTCAGGCGAGCGGTGCTCGCCCGGACAGCCGAGGGCGGCTGCCCCCACACCAGGCCCAATCGTCAATCCCGGAAACTTTCTCTCCCCCTCCCCCGTATTCCTTTACAATCCCACCCCAGGGAGCGCGCCATGACTACACTCAGCCGCAATGCCAGAATCGCCGGGCTCCTTTACCTCACCCTGCTCACCGCGCCTTTGCGCCTCATCTACATCCCCAGCAAGCTCATCGTGCACGGCAATGCCGCCGCCACCGCCGCCAACATCGGCGCCCATGAGACGCTCTTCCGCCTGGGCATCCTCAGTGACCTGTTCACTGCGGTCATGGGCATCTTCCTCACTTTGGCTCTTTACCGCCTGTTCAAGGGGGTGGACCAGTTTCTGGCCGCACTCATGGTCATCCTCGGCGCCCTGATGGTCACTCCCATCTACTTCCTCAACACGCTCAACGACGCGGCCACGCTGCTGCTGGTGCGCGGCGCCGATTTCCTCTCCGCCTTCGACAAGCCGCAGCGCGAGGCCCTGGCCATGTTCTTCCTCCGCCTGCATGGCCACGGGGTACTGGTGAACGAGGTCTTCTGGGGGCTCTGGCTGTTTCCCTTCGGCCTGTTGGTGTACAAGTCGCGCTTCCTGCCCCGCATTTTGGGCGTCTGGCTGGTGCTGAACTGCTTTGCCTACGTGGCGCAGAGCATTGTCGGCGTCGTATGGCCGCAATACCTGGACGCAGTCTCCAACTACGCCTTTCCCGTAATGTTCGGAGAGCTGGCCATCATGCTGTGGCTGGTCATTATGGGGGCCAAGGAGCGCCAGCCTGTGGCGGCCGCAGCTCCCGCCTGAAAAGTTTTTCCGGTGGCGGTGCCCGGAATATGGGTGCGGGTCGCTATCATGGAAGTAGAACGGTCGCGGGACTGAGGGCGCATTTCCCCGTCGGGGCAAGTTCTTGGTTCCAAAGATTTTGCGGGTAAATTATTTGGTTTTAAGACTTTGGGTGGGCCCCTTCCGGCTAACCGGTTGAAAGCAAAGATTCGCTGCACCACACCCCGGGGGGTGGGGGGTATTGGTCCAGCCAGGCGCTCAACCGTCAATTCTGCAAAAACCAAATCGTTCAGCTGATTGGCGCGCTATCGTATTTTTCGCTCGGTCCACTCGCCCCGCCCGACCGCCGTATGGTAGGCTTTCCGGACGGCTGAACCTGCCTTATGGACGAGTCCCTGGTGGTGGAAAAATTTCACGGGTCTTCGGATTCGCAGCGCGTGTTTCGCCTGAGCGGGCCGCTTACGTTTGAAACCCTTTCGCCCCTGCAGAACGCCCTGCGGGTGGAGACTGCCAATAGCGTCTTTCTCGACCTCACCGACGTGCCCTACGTTGACTCCGCTGGCCTCGGGTCGCTGGTCGCTGCCTGCGTTTCCTGCAATAAGGCCAAGCGCCATTTCGTGCTTAGTGGGGTGCAGCCTCGGGTGGAACGCGTCTTCCACATCACCGGCGTGGACCGGCTATTTCTCATGTTCGATAATATCCAGGACGCCCTGGACGCCCTCACCCGGCCGCCCGACGCGTAGCAGTTGCCAGTGGTCAGAAACGAGTGCAGGATACGACCCTCGCGGTGCTTCTGAAGGGCGCAGAGACCCAATTCCCTGAAGAAACCCTGAAACTTGCGAAACCTTGAAACCTGCCCCGCGCCCTCTGCGGGTAAAGCCCCTCAGTTTGCGGCCACCGAGTCGTGTGAGGCCACGCACTTCCAATGACCGTCACGCTTTACGTAGGTATCGGTGAAGCGCCCGGCGGTCATGCGGTGCTTATTCCCGGACTCACGCTTCTCCGTATAGCGTCCGGTGATGACAGCGGCGTCGCCATAGCTCTGCGTTTTCATGTCGGCCAGGTCCACGGCCGTGAGCGTGGGATCGCCCTTGCCGATTCCCTCCAGCACTTCTTTCCGCGTGCTGACGCTGTTGTCGGGGTTGGTCTGCACGAAGTTGTCATCCAGGTAGGGCGCGATCATGGCCGGATCGCGTTTAACCTCGGCTTCCGCCCATTTATGCTCGATCTGCTCCAGTTGCGCGCCCACAGCGCCCTGTACGGCCGCACTTGTCTCCGGAGCGTTCTTTTTGTGCTGCGCCGCGCTTGCGCCAGCGATCATGGCAAGCGCTATCACCACTGTGATGGCAGGTTTCATGGCTCTCTCCTTGCACAGGCAGGGACAATATACAGCAAGGCGTGGCTGGGAGTTAGTAACTGGTAACTGGTGACCGGGTTACGTCGAGCGTCGACTGCTTCCGTTCGCGACAGCCCAGAGCTGACTGCCCAACCACCAACTTAGCTTTGGGTTATCCTTAGGGAAATAAATTTCACAGGAGGAGCACTCATGTCGAAAGTGAAGCCAATTCCCGAGGGATACCACAGCATCACGCCCTACCTGGTGATCAAAGGCGCGGACAGGGCTATTGAGTACTATAAGAAGGCATTCGGCGCGACCGAAATCATGCGCATGGAGGGGCCTGATGGCAAGGTGGGACATGCCGAATTGAAGATTGGCGACTCTATTTTCATGCTGGGCGAAGAGATGCCGCAAACGGGCTATCGCGCGCCGCAGGGCGGTTCGCCCGTCGGCCTCATGCTCTACGTGAATGATGTGGACCATGTGTTCAAGCAGGCGGTTGCGGCCGGCGGCCGCGTGGACAAAGAAATCAAGGACCAGTTCTGGGGCGACCGGAACGGCAGCGTGTACGATCCGTTCGGTCATCTGTGGACTGTCGCGACGCACATCGAAGACGTATCGGAAGATGAAATGAAGCGGCGGATGGCCAAATTCATGGCCGAGATGCAGCAAGGGCGCAAGGAGAAGATCGCCTAGGCAGTTCAACTGGAATCGAAGCGTGAGCAGGCCAAGCCAGGACGAGATTGGAAAGCGCAGCTCAGCGCTTCCGGGAGAGCAGACGGCAAAGCCCGCCAATGCCGGAGAGCAAGTCATGCGCGTGTGCCCGAATTGCTCGGCAGAACTGCAAGAGGTGCGCTGCAAGCTAAGCTGTCCCCACTGCGGGTTCTTCCTAAGTTGTTCGGACTATTACTGACCTTTGCCTTGGGGAGTTCCCTGGAGGAGAGGGCTGGCACTTTCTTGTGCCTTCCCTTGTCTTTGTAACCCTTAGGCGTAGAATCTGCATCTTAGATCAGGTCTTTGGGCCAACACAGGCGGTAGCGGGCGGAGACAGGTTTTTATCGTTTCCCTGTCCTGGGCGCGGCCGAAGCAGAACGATGTCAGGCCGCCCACGTCCCTCCGCCTGTTTCATTTTTTGGCCTCCAAGGATCTCTCGCGGACTGAATTCCACTGAGAATGTGCGGCACAAACCAGGAAGTCAGCTGCGAGCGGGTTCGGTTGCGCGGGCGGGATGCGCGGCCTTCTGTACCGCGATGATTTCCTGCAGCACGCTGCGCAGGCGTGTCAGTTCCAGAACGTTTGCCCCATCGGATTTGGCTTCCTTGGGTTTGTCGTGGACTTCCAGGAAGACGCCATCCACGCCCGCCGCCACGGCAGCGCGCGCCAGCAGAGGAATGAACTCAGGTTGTCCTCCGCTGACCGCGCCATCGGCGTTACTGGCTGCTGAGGGCAACTGCACGGAATGAGTGGCGTCGAACACCACCGGCGCGAACTCGCGCATGATGGCCAGCGAGCGCATGTCCACCACAAGATTGTTGTAGCCGAACGACGAGCCGCGCTCAGTTACAAACACCTGCTCGTTGCCGGCGGCGCGGCATTTTTCCACCGCGTGGCGCATGTCCCAGGGCGAGACGAACTGTCCCTTCTTGATGTTCACCGCGCGTCCGCTGCGCGCCGCGGCCACCAGCAGGTCGGTCTGGCGGCACAGGAACGCTGGAATCTGGATGACATCGGCAATTTCCGCTGCCCGTTGCACGTCTACCGCCTCGTGCACATCGGTCAGAACGGGTACCCGCACCGTGCGCGCAATTTTGTTCAGGATGCGCAGGCCCTCGTCGAGTCCCGGGCCGCGGTAGCTCTTCAGCGAAGTGCGGTTGGCCTTGTCGTAAGAAGCTTTGAAGATATAGGGCAGGCGCAGGGCGCGGGCGACGCCGGCGATGGATTCCGCCATCTTGATGGCGTGTTCTTCGCTCTCGATCACGCAGGGGCCGCCGATGAGGAACAGTTCGCCCCCGCCGATCTCAACATTGCCGACTTTGAAGGCAGTTGCCAGTTGTCAGTTCCCAGTTGTCAGTTTTAGAACCCTTTTACCGCCAAGACGCCGAGACCGCAGAGAAAAATTAATTCATTTACTTCATGCACGAACTCCGCGTTGTTGGCCATGTATACGAAAATTGGGAAAAATCCTTTCAAGAAATCGCGGCGCACTCTGCGTCTCGGCGGTGAAAGAATTTATCGCCGCCCGACTTTCTCCGGCCGCAGGAAAAGCTCCACCTCGGCCCGCTCCTTCTCCTCCCGGCGCTGCAGCCCGTGCTCGTAGGCTGCCCCCACAAACGCCCTGAACAAGGGATGCGGCTCCAGCGGCTTGGACTTGAACTCGGGGTGGAACTGGCAGCCCAAAAAGTATGGATGCCCGGGTATCTCCACCATCTCGACGTAGGTGCCATCCGGGGTTGAGCCGGAAATGCGCAGACCGGCGGCGGTCAGCGGTCCTTCATACTCGCGGTTGAACTCGTAGCGGTGGCGGTGGCGCTCGCTGATTTCCAGCTGTCCATATACCTTGTGCGCCAGCGTGCCTGGCTCGATCTTGCATGGCCACGCGCCCAGGCGCATGGTGCCGCCCAGTTCTTCCACTCCGCGCAATTCGCGCAGCTTGTAGATGA
>DASYWT010000241.1:0-18550 GCA_035935775.1 Terriglobales bacterium | reverse complement strand
GCGGCCAACGTGGTAATCACCGGTGGACACCTGGAGAAAGCGATTGACCTGCTGAGCTTCACCCATCCCAACGGCGGCATTGAGTCCCAGGTGTTTAAAGCGGAGCGGCAACGCTCCCGCTCCACCCACGGCACGGGATGCGCGTTTGCCTCAGCGGTGGCGTGCCATCTGGCGCACGGCCGAGCACTGCCCGAGGCGGTGCTTCTGGCTAAGGCCTACGTGGCCGCGGCCATTACCCATGCCCAACCCCTGGGCCGGGGAACCGGGCCGCTGGACCACCTCTACCGCATGCACCAGCCGCCGCGGCGCCAGGCGGCGGTCGCCGATCCCGAACCAGTCAGCTGATCCCGGTTCGGAGTCACAGCACCAAAACAGACTCCCGCGGTGCTCCTCCTCTACGCCGAAGCTGGCCCGCGATTTCCCGCTTTGCCCATCCCATAGCCGCGTCCCCAGGGCAGCGGCAGATGCGGGTCGGCTGGAGCAATCTCCGCATAATCTGGTATTTTGCCAATAAGTAAGGATTGGCATGGGCGAATCCACACAGCGGAGAATGGCGGCAGGCTGGATAGTTGCCACCCTCATTCTCGGCTCCCTTCTCGTCTGCGCCCAAACTCCCTGGGGAACATTGCGCGGTGTAGTGCGGGACGGCAGCGGAGCCCGTGTCGCATCCGCCAGCATCTCGATTCACCGCGTTGGATCGGGGGAGAAGAGGCTGGCGAAGACCGATAGCAGCGGTGAATTCCAGGTCAGCGACCTCACTCCCGGGCTGTATCAAGTGCAGGTGGCTTCCGGCGGATTCGCGGATGCACAGTCCAATGTGAGGGTGACAGTCAGTTCCACGCAGGAAATAGCGGTAGTGTTGCAGCCTGTGCTGGCGAGCGAGACGGTGACCGTTCACGGCGCTGCGTCCTCCATCACCTTGCAACCACTCAATACCTCCAATGCCGTGCAGGAGGGAGTGGTCACAGCGCAGGATCTGGAAAGTTTTCCTCTCGCGCACCGCAGTTTCGCCAATATTGCCTACCTGGTTCCGGGAACGGAGCCGGTGGAGCCTTCCGACCCAACCAAAGCTCGCATCACCGCGGTTTCTTTTGGCGGCAGCTCAGGATTAAACGTGGAGTTGTCAGTGGATGGAGTGGACAACTCCGACGATTACATCGGCGGCTTTTTGCAAAACTTTTCGCCCGATGCCATCCAGGAATTTACTGTGCGGACGGCGCAGGAGGAGGCGGATACTTCCGGCACAACGGGCGGCTCGGTGGTGATCACCACCCGGCGGGGGACGAACCAGTGGCACGGAGAAGGGGCCTTCTATGAACGTGGGGCGGCATTAAACGCGCGCTTTCCCATTGACAATCCCGCACCCCAGCCGAAGCAGCCATTTTCCAGACAGAACTACATCGGCACCCTGGGTGGTCCCATCAAGCACGACAAGCTATGGTTCTTCTCCTCGCTGGAGTACGTGCACGAGAATGCCAGCATCGCCTACAGTCCGGCCAGCCTGGCGCAGTTCAACGCGCTGGCGTCGCTGGCATCGCAGAGAGTCATCCCGGGGGTGAATTCGATTGCTGTGCCTTCCAACGTCCCGGTTCCGTTCGACGACGCCATGCCAATGGCGCGCCTGGACTGGAATCAGTCACCGCGCTCGCAATGGTTCCTGCGCGTTGCGCTTGACCGCTACACAACCGGAAACGACCTGGTGCAGCAGGCGACACTGCCTTCCACCGGAGTGACGTCGCGGGGGCGCTATCTGAACATCGCCCTGAATCAGCAGTACACATTCAGTCCGACCTGGCTGGGTTCCTTTACCTTCGGGGCGAGCACTTTGCAGCATACTGAAACCCGTAACCAGGAACTCGGCTTCGCCCTGGCCTTTCCCTTCAGTTCCACATACCGGACCATCTCGGGATTTGAAACCTTTGGCGACAACCAGTTTGTCACCCCTATAACCGCGTTTCCGGTCTCACGCAATCAGGACAAATACCAGTTTCGTTATGACCTGAGCCACACTTCCGGGAGACACTCTCCGCGCCTGGGCCTCAGTTTCATCCACGAGCCGGTACTCAGCGGAGCTCTGTCCGGCACGGCAGAGACACTGGTTACGTATCCCAACAATCCAGTTTTTTATGCGCAGAACCCATCGCAGTTCTACTTCAGCTCGCAGTGCGCGGTCCCTCCCCCGGCAGACTCGGGAATTGACTGCGAGTTGACGCCGGCAGGCAACGGCAGCTTCGCGCAAAATGTGCAGCGGCTGGGAGGGTATTTCCAGGATTCGTGGCGAATCACCCCACGCCTTACCGTCAATTACGGACTGCGCTACGACACCACTTTTGGGTTGTTTACGGCCTCGGGCCGGAGCCAGTTAGAGAATATGGCTCTGCCGACGCTGCGGGCCCTGCAGATTCCACTCATCAGCGGGGCTCCCCAGGACTACCGGCTTGCGTTCGCGCCCCGGTTGGGAATTGCGTATGGGCTGGGCGAAAGCGCCAAAACTGTGATTCGTGCCGGCATCGGCCTTTTCTACGATGACCTGGCGCAGAATGGCTGGGTCACCGCCTTCCAGGCGGTCAATGCGCCACCGCTCCTTTGCCTGCGTCCCGGAGATCCGGGCTGCATTCCAGGGTCCGCGGCGGGAGGCTCGGGAGCCGTGATTGACCCCAACTACCACACGCCCTATTCCATGCATGCCACCGCCGGGGTGGAGCATGCTTTCAGCCCGAAATGGACGCTGAGCGCCGACTGGACCCACGAGCAAGGCATGCACGGCTACCGCCTGTACCAGTACCAGGCGGGGTACACACTGTTTTCGCCGTTGTTCCCCCAGACAGTGGCCGGGCAGAAGGCCACCGTACCCGACCTGGCTATGTTCCGCAGTGACAACCGCTCAAGCTACGACGCACTGATGGTGCACTTGCAGGGAAACGTCTCCCGCCGTTTCAGCCTCACTGCCAACTACACACTTTCCAGCGCCAGGACATGGGGCTGCGTGGTGGGGGAGTTGTTCGATTACGTAAACGGAGTTTGTAATCCTCTGCACGCCTTCGCCCAGGGTGATTACGGACCGTCCGGGGAAGACGCACGGCACCGCTTTGTGCTGGCGGGCACGTTCTCCGCGCCGGGCGGACTGGAGATTACCACGCTGTCCCAGGCTGAGAGCGCCCGGCCTTTTACCCTGACCACTCCGGTGGACGTGAATGGAGTGGGGAGCAGCTTCGGGGGCCGGGCGGTGATCAATGGAGTGCAGACCGGCCTGGACGAGTTTCGGGGAACACCGTACGTACAGATTGATTTACGGGTGAGCCGGCCAATCTCAATTCATGAACGCTGGTCGGTGACGCCGTTCCTGGAATTCTTCAACCTCCTGAACCGCAACAACCCGGCTAACAACTACATCACGGATCTTGCCGCCCTGCCCACCCCGGTCAACAATCTGGCCAACGCGACCGCTTTCTGTTTGAACGCGACCTGCACGCAAACCACACCCATTACCAGCCTGAATCAATTGCGGGTGCCGGCCGGGGCGCTGGGAGACTTCTTTGGTCCGGGTACTACCGTGGGCATTCCGTTGGCAGCCCAGGTTGGGGTCCGCGTGGCCTTTTGAAGGGGCCAGCCGGAATTCCCGCCGCTGGCCTGGGAGCAGGAGCCGCACAGGTTCCGGCCCTTTGAAAAAACCCTTCTGGATTAGCGGTCATCTCTTTTGTATTCTCAGGTCTGATGCCGAATCTCGCATTAAGCGACCTGCTGGGCGCGCCGGTGTACGACCCGACCGGAGCCAGCGGGCGTGTGCGCGAAGTGGCATTGCGGCCGCAGGAAGACCCGCTGCGGGTGGCGGCGCTGGTGGTGCGCACCAGGCTGGGAGCCAGGCTGTTGCCCTTCAGCGACGTGGCCTCCATTGACGGCGGCATTCACGCTGCCAAGCCGATCGCCGACTGGCTTCCCGAGCCCGGCCATGAGGGCTTGCTGCTGCTGGAGCGCGACCTGCTCGATCAGCAAATCATAGATGTGCACGGGCGCAAGGTGGTGCGGGTTAACGACGTGGATCTGCACGAAGACCGCGTCAACCAGCACGTGGCGCTGCGCATAGCGGGCGTTGACATCGGGGCGCGTGGCGCGGTGCGGCGGCTGCTCAAGGGCCTGGTGCCGGGCCCGGTGCTGCGGGCGCTGCTGAGGAAGATTCCGCAACGGGAAATTCCCTGGGAGTTCGTGGACTTGATCGAGACCGATCCCGCCCGGCGGGTGAAGCTGAAAATCTCGCACACGCGCCTGGCGCAACTGCATCCCGCCGACATCGCCGACATCGTGGAAGAGCTGGCGCCGGACGAACGCGAGGCCGTGTTCGAGACCCTGGACGAGGGGGTGGCGGCGGAAGCGTTGGAGGAGGTGGAGCCCAAACTGCAGGCCTCCATCGTCGAGTCCCTGGATTCGGATCGCGCCGCCGACATCGTGGAGGAGATGGACCCGGACGCCGCCGCCGACCTGCTCAAGGACCTGCCCAAGGAGACCACCGAAGAGATTCTGCACGAGATGGAGCCGGAAGAGCGCCAGGAGGTGACCGAACTCCTGGAGTTCAAAGACAACACCGCGGCCGGGCGCATGACCACGGAGTACCTGGCGCTGCCCGCCAATGCCACGGTGAACGATGCAGTAGAGGCATTGCGGCATTTCGAGGGCGGGATCGAGACGGTGAGCACCATCTATCTTCTCGATCCCGAGGGCCGCCTGGTGGGTGCGGTGATGCTGCCTAAACTGGTGTTGGCCCAGCCGTCGGATCCCTTGTTGCCGCTCAGCATGGAGCCGCTCATCTCCTGCCATGCCGGGGCCAAAGAAAAGGAAGTGGCCGAACTCTTCGACAAGTACAACCTGCTGACGCTGCCCGTGGTGGATGATGAGGGTAAGCTGACGGGCGTGATCACGTCCGACGACGTCATCAGCTTGTTGCGGGCGAAGCTGTAGCCAGTTTTCAGTTGCCAGTATCTGGAACCCTTCCTTAGCGCCTGAAGGCGCATCTTAAACGGCTGGCATCGGCCGGTCTGAAGCCATGCCCTGCTACGACTCTCGCGGGCGAGGGCGCCCGCGCCACAAAAGCGTGCTCCCCGAATCAACTCTGTGTCCTTCTTGTCCTCTGTGGTGAATTACCTTTGTGGTGAAAAAAGATGTTCCCATAGCACGCAAGTGGCTGGCGGGAATGCGAAGCTGCATTTATTCTGGGGCGGCAGTGCGCGTGTTTCTAAATCCAACTTGTGACGGCAGCGATGAGATGGTGGAGGCGCTGGCGGATCCGGATTCTGCTGTTTTTGGCGGTATTCGGCCCCGGCTTCATTACGGCGAACGTAGACAACGACCCCAACGGCATCTGGACGTATTCGGCTGCTGGGGCCCAGTTCGGCCATCTGCTGCTGTGGACCATTATTCCCACGACCATTGCGCTGATCGTGGTGCAGGAAATGTCGGCCCGCATGGGGGCGGTGACCGGCAAAGGGTTGAGCGATCTGATCCGCGAAGAGTTCGGCCTGCGTGTCACCTTTCTGATGATGATGGGGCTGGTGGTGGTGAACTTCGGCAACGTAGTGGGCGAGTTTGCCGGGGTGGCCATGAGCCTGGAGCTGTTTGGAGTTTCCAGATTCATTTCCGTGCCCCTCACGGCCGTATTCGTCTGGCTGCTGGTAGTTAAGGGGCAGTACAAGAGCGTCGAGAAAGTCTTTATTGTCGCGTCGTTCTTCTACGTTTGCTACATCGCCGCCGGCATAATGGCGGGACCTTCCTGGGGTGAAGCGGCCGTGGCCACGTTCAAGCCGGCGAGCGTGGCCTACTTCCATCAGCGCACCTATCTCTACATGTTTCTGGGGATCGTGGGCACGACCATCGCGCCCTGGATGCAGTTTTACCTGCAGTCCTCCATCGTGGAGAAGGGAGTAACGCGGCGGCAGTTTGCGGCCTCGCGCGTTGACGTGATTGTGGGCTGCATTCTGACCGACGTGGTCGCCTGGTTCATCATTGTGGCCTGCGCCGCTACCTTGTATGTCCACGGGCACACCCAGGTGCGCGACGCCGCCGATGCCGCGCAGGCTCTGCATCCCCTGGTGGGCGAGTACGCCTATATTTTGTTTGCCGCCGGGCTGCTGAACGCCTCTGTGTTCGCGGCCTCCATCCTGCCCTTGTCAACCGCCTACGTGGTGTGCGAGGGCCTGGGATTCGAATCAGGGGTGGGAAAACGCTTCAGCGAGGCGCCTGTCTTTTACTGGCTGTACACCATTCTGATTGTGGCTGGGGCGGGGGTGATTCTGACTCCGAACCTGCCGCTGGTGCAGGTTTCCATTTTGAGCCAGGTGATCAATGGGGCGGTGCTGCCCTTCGTGTTGGTATTCATGATATTGCTCATCAACAAGCGCGAGCTCATGGGCGAATACGTGAATTCTCGCTGGTTCAATGTGGCCGCGTGGAGCACCACGGCGGTAGTAACGGCGCTGACCGGTGCGTATTTGTGGACCCAGTTCCACTGAGCCGAACCAAGTGGGACTTTGCGTTGTTGGCGCGAAGAGTGTCTGATTAGGCGGTGGCTCGCCAAAAACAAAAAGCTGTCCCGAAAGGGACAACGTGAGAGTAGCGGGCTACTTTCAGCCGGTCTCTACGAGGCCGGTGACAAGGGCGCTTAGTACTCCTGGTTTTGCGCGCCTCGCGGGCGAGGGCGCCCGCGCCACAACATACGCGGTAATGCGCGCGAGATGCTTCGACGCTAAGCCTCAGCATGACGCCTTGGTAGTAACCGCGACTCGGCAACGAGCGGCGGCGGCCCTACAGGATCTTTCCGGCGGCGAGGTCGTTGACCAGTTCCAGGTCGGCTTCGAGGAAGTCGTATTGCGGAAGCTGGGCGCGCTCCACCCAGCGCACATCGCGGAAGATGCGGTTTTCGATTTCGCCGGCAAACTGGTGGACGACGAAGAAACGCAACTCCACCTGGCCGCCGCTTTTATAGCTGTGACGGATGCGAGCGACCTCCTCGCCCACCTTGGCGTCAATCCCCAACTCTTCATCCAGTTCGCGTCGCATGGCGTCGCGCGGCTGCTCGCCTTCCTCGATCTTGCCGCCGGGGAACTCCCACTTGAGGGGCATGGGCTGATGGCGGGTGCGCTGGCAAATGAGCAGCTTGCCATCCTGCAAGATCAGGGCTGCGGCGACGAGCTTCATCCCACGGCCTCGGAAGGAACGGCGCTGGGGTCCAGGCAACTGGTGAAGGTGAAAGCAAAAGCGGCCAGGCCGGGTAGCGGACAGAGAAGTTCCAAGGTGTGCGTACCAAAGCTGCGGTTGTCCACGATTTGATACATGCGCGGCTGCTCAACTACAAGGTAGCTTTCTTCGCCACCGGCAAGGGCACGGAAACGCACGTCGGGCGTGGCCTGGGAATGCGTCAGGGGTTTGCCGTCCTGATGAATGGTTACCTCGTAGGAAGATGCGCGCGGCGAGGCCAGTACCAGGTTCACTGCGGCGGCCGAATACTTCACCACGATGCGGTTGTCGCCCTCAGCCGCCGATTCAAAGTACTCAGCCGTTGAAGCCCAGCGGCCCCGCGCGTAGAACTGGCCCTCTTCCAATTTGCCGGCAAAGGAATAGTCGGCGATTTCGTCCTCGCGAAAGCCGTTCTGGTTGCCGATCCGCCCGCGGCGGTGGCCCAGGTAAAGCTCGGGGCTGGGCTGGAAGCAGACCGCGCCCGGCCGGTCGGTCTCGCGCACCGCCTCCATGATGGGCGGAAGCTGCAGGCCCGGACTAACCTCGTGCAGCAAGTCCTGGATGGCCTGCTCGGTATCGCCATACGCGCCCTCGCCAAAGTGGGCGTAGCGCAAATAGCCATCACCGTCGAGCAGGTACTTGGTGGGCCAGTAGCGGTTGGCGAAGGCTTTCCACAACTCGTAGTTGCTGTCAATCACCACCGGGTAGGTGATGCCGAGGTCGCGCACCGCTCGCTCCACATTGCTTTCATATTGCGCGAAGGTGAACTCGGGAGTGTGCACGCCGACAACGGTCAGCCCCTTGTCGTGGTAGCGCTCGTGCCAGGCTTGCACATAGGGCAGGGTGCGCAGGCAATTCACGCAGGTGTAGTCCCAGAAATCCATCAGCACCACCCGGCCACGCAACTGGCGCAGGCTGAGGGGCGGGGAATTCAGCCAGGTGCGCCCGATTTCGGGCGCTCGCACTTTCCCTTTTTCCACTTTCATCGGCGGAATTTTTCCAGATGCTTGCCCAGGAGGCGAGCGCAGAACTCCACCAGTTCCTGGTCCTCGGGCCCGAAGGCGGCAGGGAAGTGGCTGTCAATGTCAAGCTCGCCCACGACTCTGCCGTGCACGAAAACCGGCACCACGATTTCCGATTTGGTTTCAATGGAGCATGCCAGGTAGCGGGGGTCGGAGTTGACGTCGTGTACCACCACCGTCTTGCCGCTGGAGGCGGCGGCCCCGCAAATGCCCTTATTCAGCGGGATACGCGTGTGCGGGGTCATGGCGCCAACATACGGCCCGAGGACCAGCATGGGAGCCTCGCCAGGCTTGCTTTCCAGCATGTAAAAACCGACCCAGTTGTACTTGAGCATGCGCTCGTTCAGCTTCTTGACCATGCCCTGCATGAGTTCTTCGCCCGTAAGGGCAGCAGCGGCCAGGTGATCAATTTCTTTTTTGACCAGTTGTGTTTTGGGGGTTGCGGTCAGCATGGGGTTCATTAAACCACAGGGTCACGCCGTGTGTCGGATGCGCCGCACCGCCGCGGGTTGTGGAAAAAGTTGGGGGTGAAGGATGGCGGCGATGGCGTGCAGCCCCTGCAACAGCGTAGGAGCTGGAGTGTTGAGCCAGGGGTCGGGAAGGCAGAAAACGTGGCGCTCGCGCGCCGCCTTCATCGCCTGCCAGCCGCGCTGCGTGACAATTTTTTCCAAGGGCACGCGGTCGCCGGCGCCGCACCAGGCGGCGATGACATAGTCGGGGTCGCGAGTGAGAACGGCTTCCGGACTGGTCTGCTGTCCGGGGCGGCCGACGAACTCGCCTCCCGCGGCCTCCACCAGCTCCGCTACCCAGGGCTGGGAAGCAATCAGGGGCTTGCCCCATTCCTCGCAGAAGACCTGGGGAAAGCCGGAGGATTGGGCGCGCACTTTCTCGCGCACGGAATCAATCGCGTTCTGCATGGAAGCGATGATCTCTACCCCCCGCTCCGGCCGGCCGACGACGCCAGCAAGCATGGCGATGTCGCGGTAAATGTCGGCGAGAGTTCGCGGGGCGAGGCCGAGGAAAGGAATCCCGGACTTGAGGATTTCCCCGACCGCTTCCAACTGGTAGGGAACCGAAGCAATGACCAGTTCCGGCTTGGCGGCCAGGATTTCTTCGGCCTTAGAGGTCCAGGAGTCGGCCACGACCAACCGCCCCGAGGAGATGCCGGGCAGCACTTCTTCGCAGTACTTGGTGCAGGCCACCAGGCGGTCGCGCGCGCCCAGGGAATCCAGAATGACGCTGGCGCTGGGTTGCAGGCTGACGATGCGCTGGGGAAAGAAGTTCATGGCCGCAAAAACGATTGTATTCGGCTGGCGGCCATCCGCGGCGGCTTTGACTGCCGGGAACGATCTAGCGGGAGCTGGCCGTCTCCGCTGCCGCCGGACGCCGCCGGAAGAATAGATAGGCCACCGGGCCTAGCAGCAGAGCTACCGGTCCCCAGCGTAATCCGAATGCATCGCTGCCCAGCAACGCAACTCCACTCATCGCCACCGGCGCCAGCACGGCATACATCAAGCCTTTTCGCCCCCAGGGAATGCGAAAGGCGCGCGGCAAATCCGGCGCCTTCTGCCGCAGCTTCCAGGCGGAAAGCACGGTCAGCAGCGAGGTCGCGATGCGCAGCCAGATGTAAACCGAGATGAGTTGCGTCAGCGAGTGCCAGGCGAAAACGGCGTAAATGGCGCAGGAGATCACGATGGCCGCCGCCGGCGTTCTATAACGCGAATGTCGCCGCGTCAGCCAGTGCGAGATATAGCCGTCTTCCGCCATGGCGAAAGGCATGCGCGTGCTGGCCAGGACAGTGCTGTTGAGCAGCGAAACACTGGCAACGGTAGCCGACAGCGTCATCCACAAGCCCAGCCAGCGCCCCCCGATAAGCTCCGCCGCGTCGGAGAAATAGCCCGTGTGCCACTGCTGCCAGTTGCCCAGAGCGCCCAGCGCACACAACGTTGGCAGGAAATAAGTAGCGATGGAGAGCGGCACCACCCAGGCCAGCGCTCGCGGGTAGGTGCGCTGCGGATCCTCGACTTCTTCGGCCACCGTGGAGAGCTGCTCGTAGCCGGAATAGAGCCACAGTCCCAGCGCCAGCCCCACCCCGAATATCTGGAACAGCGGTTTGTGCGGCGGCACCAGGGGCACAAACGGATTGTGTTGCCATTTGCTTAGCGCCACCACGCACATCACCGCAATAGGCAAAAGCACCATGAGTTCCAGAAACGTGGCCAGCTTTCCCACGAGCGCGATGCCGCGCACGTTCACGTAGGTGATCAGCGCGATCAGCGCCAGCGAAACCAGGTAATGCTTCCAGCCCACCAGCGAGGGAAAATAAAACTTCAGGTAATCGCTGAAGAGCACGGCATAACTGCTTCCCAACAAAAAGGATGCGGACCAGTTCCACCAGCCCGCCAGGAAGCCCCAGAAATCGCCAAAACCGGCCCGCGTCCAGCGGTAGAAGCCGCCCTCCACGGGCATGGCCGTAGTCAGCTCCGCCGCCACCAGCGAGATGGGAATGCACCAGAAAAGGGGCAGCACCAGGTGGTAGACCAGGGTCATGCCCGGCCCGGAGGTGGTGACCTGGTCTTCCAGTCCGAAGGGACCGCCCGTAGTGTAGGAGAACATCACCCACACCAGGTAGAACAGCCCGGCCTTGCTGATTTGTGAGCGGGTCAAAGGGAGCGCCTAGGTTCGCCAGATTGTAGGGGAGGCCGGTCACGGCGTCGAGTCTCAAGTAATGGTTCTCCGTTCGCCACGCACGCTCTATTAGCCCTGGGGGCCGGCCTGGTCATGCTATAATAACCATGGTCATCTAGAGTGGTTATGAAGACGATACCAGCCGCCCAGTTCAAAGCGCATTGTCTCAAAGTCATGGATGAGGTGAACTTCACCCGCCAATCAGTTCTTATCACAAAGAAAGGCAAGCCCGTCGCCAGGCTGGTGCCCGCCGATACAGCTCCTCACGACGTCTTTGATTGCCTTAAGGGCGTTTTCGAAATTGTGGGCGACATCGAGTCTCCCGCCGTACCAGCCGAAGATTGGGAGACCATTCGCTGATCCTGCTGGATACACACGTTCTGCAATGGCTGGTCTCCGATTCTTCCCGCCTTTCGCGTCCTGCAGTTCGGGAAATTCGTCGCTCTCGTGCCGCAGACGGCATCGCCATTGCCTCTGTTACGCTCTGGGAACTGGCGTCTCTGATGGCGCAGGGCCGCATTCTGACCTACGCGCGTATTGAAGACTCGCTGGAGTTGATCGTGCGCTCCTCCGGGGTGATCGTTAAGCCTATTACTCCGGTCATTGCCGCCTTGGCCACGCAGTTTCCGGCCAGTTATCCCCGCGATCCCGCAGACCGCTTGATCGGCGCCACCGCTCGCGCCGAAGGACTCACTCTGGTCACTCGCGATGACCGAATCCGTGCCTGCCCGTTGTTAAGAACCATCTGGTAGTAGCGTGCGGAGCATTTCCCGAACCGCTTATTGTTTTGCATAAGGCGTCGAGCAGCGCCAGAAGTACTCGTTACCCCGGTAACCTGAACCCAACTCAGCAAGCCGAATGCCTGGCTCCGCCGTGGTAATTTCAAGCCAACAGCGAGCCAATCTCATGACGGAAGCAACGTACCGCGTCCCGTCGGCCTACTCCAGCCTTGAAACCGCCGGCGCCGCACACGGCACGCGGGCGCAGAAGTATGTGGATTTCCTCTGGCGCACCGATCCCCTGGCAGACGCCGTGATGGATGAATTCGCCCGCTTGCCGGAAAGCGAATGGCGTGCCCTGCTTGAGCTTGCGCTGGCCAAAGGTCTCGATGCCGTTCCGCATGCTCCCCAGGCGTTGCGTGCGCTGTTTCACCAACTCGAGGACGTCCCCTTCTGGGTGGATCACGAGCGCTGTAACCTGGGCGGCGCCACGTTTATGCGCTGCCGCCTGGGCTTTGCCGTCCTCTCCATGCTTTCTCTGCCTATCATTTATAGCTGGCCCGCGGGCAACAAGCCGCTGGCGCTCTCCGGGCAGCTGGTGCATCGCGCTTCGCAGCGCCTGAAAGACACCACGCGCTATGTCTTCGCCGTTTGTCAACCCAACGGGCTTGCGCGCCAGTCTGAGGGTTTCGCCATGACCGTGAGCGTTCGCCTCATTCATGCGCAGGTGCGGCGGTTGCTTCTTGAATCGGGTCAATGGCGGTCCGAGGCCTGGGGCGCGCCGGTTAACCAATGCCACATGGCGGGAACCAACCTTATGTTTTCCGTGGGCGTGCTCGACGGGCTCACTCGCATCGGCTACCGTTTCAACCGCCTGGAACGCTCAGCGCTCTTGCACTTGTGGCGCTACGCCGGTTACTTGCTGGGCGTCGAAAATGAACTGCTGGTGGCCGACGAATTTGAGGGCCACCGGCTGCTTGACCTGATCTTCGCCTTCGAGCCGCACCCTGACGATGATTCGCGCGCCCTGGTGGATGCGCTTATGCAGACCTCCTACGACTACGTGCGCGGCTTCAAGTCCGGGCGCTGCTGCAGCGTGAATCTTTGTTACGGCATTTCGCGCGCGCTTATCGGCGACGAGCAGGCCAACGCCCTCGGCTACCCCAAGACGCTTTGGAAGTACCTGGTGCCGGCGGTCCGTCCCGGCACCTGGCTGGTGGAAACCGCGCGCATCTGCAGCAGCCGGGTGCAGGAACTGGCCAAAGTAGCCGGACCGAAAGCCTTTCGTCATTTGCTGAGCGAGCGCGGGCTGAAGGGACGAACGGGAGACTTCGTCATACCTCGCAAGATAGCGGTGCGCGCTTCTGAAGGCGAATCCGCAACCACTCAAGCGGAACGCGAAAGCCTGACCGCAGGAGGAAAAAAATGAAGGAACCAACACGCGTGGTGTGCCTGGGCGGCGGCTGGGTAGCCATCTACCTCGCCCGCTCGCTGCGGCCGGCCTTGCGCAAGGGTGAGGTCAACCTGACCGTGGTCAGCCGCGATAACTATTCCACCGTGCACGGGCTGATCGCGGAAATGCTGACCTGCAAAATTCAGCCGCAACAAATCAACTCCTCGGTGCGCGAAATGATCGCCCCGGCTCATCTTCACAACGCGGAAATTGAGTCCGTGGACGTGGCCAACCGGCGTGTGCTCACCCGCCGCCTGCTTGACGGCCGCGCCTACACTCTGCCTTACGACCATCTGGTAGTTGGCGTCGGTTCGGTCGAGGATCTGTCCCGCTACGCCGGAATCGCCGACCACGCCTTCCCGCTCAAGACCTTCGCCGACTGTTATCGTCTGCGCAACCACCTGGTCAGCGTGGTGGAGATGGCCTCCATCGAAACCAACCCGGCCGAGCGCCGGCGACTGCTCACGTTTGTGGTGGCAGGCGGCAACTATGCCGGAGTCGAGGTCGCGTGCGACCTGGTGGACTATTTCCGATTCCTCAGCCGCACCCGCTATCCCGAATTGAAGTTCCAGGAATTTCGGGTGGTGCTGGTGGAGTTCGGGGCGCGCATCCTGCCCGAACTGGGCAAGCGTCATCCCTACCTGGTTACCTACGCGGAAAAACGCGTGCAGCGCCTGGGTATGGAAGTACACCTCAACACCGGCGTGCATGCCGCCACGGCCGAAGAGGTAATACTGAACACCGGCGAACGCATGCCCACGCGCACCATCATCACCTGCACCGGCATGAAAGCCTCTCCCCTGCTCGACCAGTTTCCTTATGAGCGCGACCCGCGCGGGCGCCTGGTGACCGACGAGTTCTGTCGCGTTTCCGGCGCCACCAACATCTGGGCGGGAGGCGATTGCGCCGCGGTTCCTCATCCCGACGGCGGTACTTGCCCGCCACTCGCCCACTACGCGCAAAATGCCGGTTCCACCATCGGCACAAATATCCGCCGCACGTCCTCCGGCAGCCAGTTGAAACCATATTCCTTCAACGGACTGGGCGAAGCCTGCACCCTCGGCCATCGCAGCGCCATCGCCCACATGAAAGGCATTCCCGCCTGCGGCTACCTCGCTTGGATCGCCTGGCGCTTCATTGTGCTCACCATGTTCGTGCCCAGTTGGACGCGGCGGGTACGGCTGATGTTCGACTGGTGGCTCACCCTGATTCTGGGACGCGACATCGTGAATCCCAGGATTGACGAGCGCGGCGCTATCTCTCATGCCCTCTATGAGCCCGGGCAGATCATCGTCGCTGCGGGCGAGACCCGGCGCTACCACTACCTGGTGGAAGCGGGCGAAGTGGACATCGTCTCTGCCGACCGCGACGGCGAAGTCCTTCTGGGCTCGCTCAGACCTGGCGATTATTTCGGCGATGTCACGCGTCCGGACAGCGGCTGCTGCATCCGCGCGCGCACCCGGGTGCGTCTGCTCGCCATTGCCGATAAGGCAGCCGATGCCCTCAGCGCCGTGCGGCCGGATGTGGCGCAACTCCTGAAGGATCGGGGCGCTCCGCAAGAGCAGCCCGTCTGAACATGTTTCTCGACCCGCTGAAAGCGACGTTGTTCGACGTCCTGCTCCGTCGCCGTTCGCGGCGCGTCGGCTTGGGTATGCGCATCCCCGCCGGGCCGTTCCAGTACACCAGCCCGCACCCGCCGGTTCCGCTTACCGAGGATGAGGAAGCCGCGCTGGCCTTTGCCGCCTGCGGCATAACCGGCTATGCGCTGGCCGATCTTTCCTATGGGGCGGGAGAAGGCGGCGCCATGCTGGTGGGCAGGCTCGGCCGTACGGTTGCCAGCCCCGATGCGGTTAACGCAGTGGCCGTCGTCGTCACCAACGACCGCGGCACCTGGCTGCTCAAGCGGCCTCAGGATTTTGCCCCGGCCGAATTCGGAGAGATGACTCGGTTAGCGCAGCAGGGCGCGTTAACCGACCTCTACAGACGCGCGCGCATTCAGCTCTCCGACAAACGCACTGCGCCGCCGCTGGATCCGGGCTATAACTTCTCCATCAATCGCTGGTCGCTTTACGCCCCCGGGACTACGTACTTTCTGCCCATCATCGAAACTACCGCGCTTACCATCAACGCGATCCTGGAACTGTTCAGCGAGGCTATGGGAGTTTTTCTGCGCGACGAGCGCGCCTGGTTCCGCGCGGCCGGCATTGGCCGCTTTGCCCGCAGCAAGGGCGGCCACCTGCACGACGATCCGCGCGACTTGCGCACCGCCACCACTCAAATGGCCGAAACCGCGCTGCTCGAATCCATGGCCACCGAGCAGGGAATGGTGCTGCAGAATCTGGGGCTCATGGCCGAAGCTTTGGGCCTCGGCGGCTTCCCCAATTTTGCGCGCCACGAATTCAGCTGGTTTCAGGCCCTCGGCTTTCGCATGGGCTCCATGCCCGCCACCCGCTATGGCGTCGCACCCTGGTTTCTTTCCGCGCCCGCGCGCTGGCTGGGAAAAGACCCTCCGGTTCCGTACCCGCTTGGGCTAGAAAAGGACAACCGGGTATTGCTTAAGCCCTTCTGCCCGCCTTACTACAAATCCATGGAGGAAGCGGTGCGCGCCTTCGTAGATTCCAAGTTCGGAGCGGACGGCGCTTATCGCGGCGGCGCGCAGCAAAGCTCCTGGCGCAACGCGGCAGCATCCGCCGCCAAAATTCCGGCGCCGAGCGACGCGGCAGTACAAGCCGCCATTGCGTATTGCGATTACGTTTTCCGCCGCTATGGCCGTTTCCCCGCCTACACCGCTCCCTTTCGCACCATCATTGGCTTCCAGGTCTGTCACGTGGACGTGGACTTTTACGACCGCTTCTACGCTCCGGAGGCTCTTCCCGCCGCCGTCCGCGCCTGCACCGAGCGCGCGCTGAGCAAGTCGTGAGTCGCACAATTTGCTGGTGAAATTCGGAGAATTGCCGCCTTCAATAACGGCTGGAATGACGGGCCATCACCGCCCTACGCCTTCGCGTATTTCAACCACTTCATGATTTCGGGCAGGGTGGGACGCTTGCCGTACATCAGCACGCCCACGCGGTAGATACGGGCGCACATTACCAGCATTCCCGCAATGGTGCCAACCAGCAAGGCCAGCGACAGCGCCGTCTGCCACAGCGGGGGCGGCTGCACCGCAATTCTCAGGTAGAGCAGCACGGGCGAGAGGAAGGGAACCATGGAGGTCCAGATGGCGAAGGGAGCGTCGGGCGAGCGCATCACCGGGCCCATGAGGAACACAGCGATGATCAGGGGCAGCACGATAATGAACTGCAGTTGCTGGCCTTCCTGCTCGGTGGTGACGATGGCTCCGATGGAAGCGTAAACCGCACTGTAGAGCAGATACCCCAGCAGGAAGAGCAGGACGAAGGCGGCCAGGGCAAAGGGAGAGATGCGAATGCTGCTCAGGCTGGGATAAAAGGCCAGGGAGGGGAGGGCAATTACGCCGGCCAGGACGATCCAGATGCCGATCTGGGTCAGGCCCACGGCGCCCACGCCGAGCAATTTGCCGGCCATCAGTTCGCTGGAAGTGGTGGAGGAGAGCAGCACCTCCATGATGCGGGTGTTCTTTTCCTCCAGCACGGAGCGCATCACCGAAACGCCATAGAAGATCACAGCCACGTAAAGCAGCATGACCATGGCGAAGACGGCGAAAAACATGGCCGTGTCGTTGCTCTTGCCTTCCTTGCCGTGATCCACGCGCACGGTTTCGACCTGCACCGGCGTGAGTACTTCGTCGGTCTGCTCGGGAGTAAGGCCGCGCGCGGCCAGTTGCTGCTCCACCAGGGCGCGGCCGAGGCTGTCGCTGATCCACGAGCGTTCCAGCAATCCGGCCATGTTGCGGCCGGTGTAGGTGACTTTTCTTGCCTGAACGGCGTCATCGGTTATCCACACGTAGCCGTCAATCGTGCCTGCGGCCAACTGGGAGCGCAGGACAGCGCGCTCGGCTTCGGTGGGGTGCGGGTCCAGATCAATGACGTAGTGGGCGGCGGAATTGCCGGCATTATTGATCTGTTCGCCGGTGTCTTCATCGCCCGCCTTGGGGTTTTGCGAGAGCAGTTGCTGGCGCACCAGTTCGCCAAAAGGCGGATTGGAGACCACCAGCACCAAATGCTCCGGCTTGCCCACACTCATGGAGGCAAGCCGCAGCGGGAGCACAAAAGCCAGCGCCATAATGGCGGGCAGCAGCAAGGTGAGCACAAGGAAGGAGCGGGTGCGAACGCGCTCCACGTATTCCCGCCGGATGATGAGCCACATGTTACGCATGAGGCCGGTTCACCGCGTCAATGAAGATTTCTTCCAGCGAAGGCTCCTCTAACTCGAACTTATTGAGGCGGGCGCGGGCGCTCGCCAGGTGCAGCAGTTCCTGGGGGTCGGCGCCGGGAGCCAGGCGCACTTCCACGTAATTGCCGTAATCATTGAAGGACTGCACCAGCCGCCCTTCGCGCAGAAAGTCGGAATCGCCTTCGTATTTGATCTGCACATTGCGCTTGCCATAGCCGGCCTTGATGCGGCTCAGGTCGCCCTGCAGAACCGCGCGGCCGTAATTGATCAGGCAGATGGAATCACAGAGGCGCTCCGCCTGATCCATGCGGTGCGTGGAGAGCAGAATGGTTTTGCCCGCCTTCTTGAGCTCGAGCAGCGCATCTTTCAGTTCCACGGTGTTGGCGGGATCGAGGCCGGAGAAAGGCTCGTCCATCACGATCAGGTCAGGCTCGTGCAGCAGCGCGCCGATGAACTGCACCTTCTGCTGCATGCCCTTGGAAAGCTCTTCCACCTTCTTGCCTGTCCAGTCCGCCAGATCGAGCCGCTCGCACCAGCGCTGTGCGCGGGTGGCGGCTTCGGCGCGCGCCAGGCCCTTCAGTTCGGCGAGGAATACCAGGTGATCCAGCACTTTCATCTTGCGGTATAGGCCGCGCTCCTCCGGGAGATAGCCCATGCGGCGGATGTGAGCGCGGCGCAGGGGCTCCCCGAAAGCACGAATTTCCCCGGAATCGGGCACGATGATGCCGATCAGCATGCGCAGGGTACTGGTTTTGCCCGCACCGTTGGGTCCGAGCAGGCCATAAACCATGCCCGGCTGAATACGGAGGGTAAGCGCATCCACGGCCACAAAATGGTCGTAAGTTTTGCGGATATTGTTCAGTTCAACCGTGCTGGCGCTGCCGAACGCGGAGACCGAAGGCGGCGAGGACGTCATGGTGCCTGGGCTGGACACAACGGGTTACGACAGTAAACCACACTCAGCAGAGCAGTCAAAAGTGAAAATCGAGTCAGCGCGGGCCGTATGTTGCGTGAGTCAGCCGGCGCCGCAGGGTCTCCACAATCAGGCCTACTAAAGCATAGCTGGCTGCATTGCTAAGAAAAACCCAATAGATGGAAGCAGGAAAGTTGAAATGTAAGCTGGCGAGCGC
>DASYWT010000240.1:0-1536 GCA_035935775.1 Terriglobales bacterium | reverse complement strand
CCATCCCAAGTCGTTTGCCCGCCGGGAGGAGGAAGCGCCCCGCGCGCGCCCGAGACAGAGGGAACCGCAGGTGGACTCCCCGCAGGCGCCGGCTGATCCGCAGCGCTCGCTGATATCTCTCTAAGAGCAGGCCAGAACCCGGTTATCTCCGGGAAGCCGCCGCCCTTTGGGCGGCGACTCCGGTCCGACCGGCCATCTCCACCCGGTTTCTGCCGCCGGCCTTGGCCTGGTACAGAGCCTTATCCGCGGCGGCGATCACCTGCTGAATAGTGCGTTGTTTCACATCCGACGGATCAGCGACGCCAATGCTGACGGTGACAGAGGTGATTTCTCCGGCGGAGGGTTGCGGCTTCACCTTGCGTTGCCGGGGAGCGCGCTGAGCCGGGCCGCGGCGGTCTTCTCCCCGCGTCTGCCGGCGGCGATCCGAGCCACGAAAGCAGAAGACACACTCTTCAATATCCCTTCTTAACTCCTCCAAATAGGGCAAGGCTTCCGCGGCGGAACGGTTGCGGAAGAGCACGGCAAATTCCTCGCCGCCGCAGCGAAACGCCTGGCCGCTTCCGTGGATGTGCGCCAGGCGTGTAGCCACCATGCGCAACACTTCGTCGCCCGTGTCGTGGCCGTACAAGTCATTGAAGGACTTGAAGTGGTCAATGTCCACCACGGCGATGCTATAAGGTTCGGCGAGCGCCGCCGCCGCTTCGTTGAAGGCCCGGCGGCTGGGCAGGCAGGTGAGCTCGTCGTGGTAGGCCATGAAATAGAAGCTCTCGATCAGAGAAGCGCCCAGGATAAGCGCTCCCGTGCCCAGGTAAGCGGTGGCCGCCACCCCCACGCCGCCATAGCGCAATCCCAGCCATGCCGCCAGCATGCCCCAGAAAAAGCCGCACTCCAGATTCTTACGGTAGAAAAACGCCCGCAGCAGGAAGGTGAATAAGGCGGCGGCGCAGAGCAGGGTGGCGGCCCAGGGCAGGCTGAAGACGTGGCCGGCGTGCAGCTCGCTACCCACGCCCAGAGCAACAAAGTCAATCAGCAGCAGAGCGGCGCGGGGCACCAACGCATCCAGAGTAAAGCCGCGCTCCGGCAAGAAGGCAAACACCAGCAGGTTCACCGGCAGCAGAAAAGCGGCAATGACGACGCGGACGTGGTCCGCGGTCAGGTAAGAAGGGCCAAACGAGGTCTCCTCCACCAGGAGCAGTGCCAGCAGCGAGAACAGCACGCGGGTGGAGCGAAGGCGCCAGGCCAGCAGGACCCCGGCGCACAACACAATGTAAAAGCCGAACTGCACGCGCACATAGCTGGAAGGAGGCAGAGAAAGAGAACTGAGCAGCAGGGCGGTGGCCAGCAGCAAAAGGCCGCCCGGCAGCAAAGCCAACACCGGCGCTCTGCTCGACGAGTTCACGCGCGCTAATCCCTTGAAAATGGCTGGATTGAGGGTAGCCTGTTGGATTGGCCACGGGGAATGACATCCTGGATTCAGAGGCAGGAGTGGTTTCCGAATTGGCGCGCCATAAAAAATCAGGGCTGACGGCCGCAACC
>DASYWT010000239.1:0-11314 GCA_035935775.1 Terriglobales bacterium | reverse complement strand
GACGTGACCACATTGAAAGAGCCCTTCCGCGTGGAAGGCAAGAAGACCATGGGCTACGAGGCGGTAGAGCAGTTGGGCTGGAAGGTGCCGGACGGCATCATCTATCCCACCGGCGGCGGGGTGGGCCTGATCGGCATGTGGAAAGCGTTCGACGAGATGGAAGCGCTGGGCTGGATCGGCAAACAGCGCCCCAGGATGGTCAGCGTGCAGGCCAGCGGTTGCGCTCCCATCGTTAAAGCATGGGATGAACACAAGGCCGTAGCCGACGCCTGGGCCAACGCGGCCACCGTGGCGGCGGGTTTGCGCGTGCCCAAGGCATATGGCGACTACCTGATGCTCGACATTCTGCGCAAGAGCCAAGGCGCCGCGGTGGCGGCCACTGACCAGGAAATCATGGAAGCGCTGCAGCACTGGGCGCGCACCGAAGGAGTTTTCGCCGCACCGGAAGGAGCGGCGGCGCTGGTGGCTTACCGCAAGCTTCTGGCCAGCGGATTCTTCAAGCCAAATGACACGGTGGTTCTCTACAACACCGGCTCCGGGCTGAAGTATGTGGATGTGATCGCGCAGTACACGGAGAAAGAGGCTGCCCGACCAGCCTCACGAAACGTTGGCGGCATCATCGGACCGTACTGATTGACGATTGAAGAATGACGAATGAAAACCGTTCACCACAAAGGACACGAAGGTAGCTAGGTATTGGGTGACGAGTGGTGATCGAAAAATGACTGGGGCGAATTGAAGATTTACGAGTGTCAGATTGACGATTAAAAACCACCGGCGGACAAATGGCGAACTGGAGCGCGGAAAAACCTCTCGCGCAATCATCAATCCCAAATCATCAATCGTCAATGGCTTGAACCCCGGTCCGCCAGAACCGCGCTGTCGTAGTTGCAGACGGCTTCATGCTCTTCGGGGAAGATGTGGCGCTGGGCAATCCACTCGAAGGCTTCCTCGTAGGCCTCACGGGTGTAGGGCTCGAAGATGATGCGCTCTCCCGGTCCCCAGCGCCGCGTATCCATCTGGGCATGAAAGCGGGAAGGGAATTCTTTCTGGTAGTAATGGGTGTACAACTCAGGCCGCAAATCAATGTCACGTTGCGCCCGCCGCAGAGCGCGAAAATATTTTTCGATGTCGGAGGCGTCGGGGTCGCCGTTCACCAGCGAAGCAATCATGAAGGTCGTGTCAATGATCTTGCGGAATCCCAGTTGTTCCGCGAAGTAGTATGGACCGCTGAACAGCGCGGCCGCCGGAACCTTGCCGTCAATCAGCAGCTCCATGCGTTTGAACAGCAGGCCATCGGCGAACGACAGTTTGATTTTTTCCAGCGGCAGATACTGCTCCAGCGCCTGAATGGTCGAGTAATGGCTGCCCGACTGAAACCCGACCGAGATCGGTACACCCGCCAGGTCCTCCGGGCGCCGCACGGGCGAGTCGGGCGGAACAAAAACGCCCGAAGGCGCGATGGAGTAAGCATGGGGATAAAGCTTGCCGTGTCCCGCCGAGGCAGCCATGTTCACGGTCCAGTGGCAGGCGCAGTTCATGTTGGCGGTGCGCCCGGCCTCGAAGGTCTGGTAGGCGCCAACCTTGTTCCCCAGGTCGTGCTTCTTGCCATCCTTGGAGGTCAGCTCATCGTGAAACTCGTAATCCAGGCCCTCGGCGGTGAAGTAGCCTTTTTCCTCGGCGACCCATTCCTGAAGCCGCATGTGCGGTGCAATGATGAACTTGGACACGTGGCAGCCTCCTAATTGACGATTGAAGATTGATGATTGACGATTGACGATTGCAGATTGACGATTGAAAAAGGCAGCCCTTGTCTGTCAGCTATCAGCTCTCAGAGTGGAGGCGAAGCTGACGGCTGATAGCTGATGGCTGACAGCTTGGGTTTCAATCGTCATTCGTAATTTGTCAATCGTTCAATTGTTATGATCCGCCTTTACTACACCGACTCGTTTCTCACGGAGTTTGACGCCCAGGTCGTAGATCTGGTTACAGCGCAGCGGCCGGCTATCGTGCTGGACCGCACGGCATTTTATCCCACCAGCGGCGGCCAGGTATTCGATACCGGCTGGCTGGAGGCAAATGGCGCCCGGATGCGCGTGATGGAAGTGGCTGAGCAGGAGGACCGCATCCTGCATTACCTGGAAGCTGTCCCGGCGAACCTGGTGGCCGGCGCCCGTGTGCACGGCTCCATTGACTTGAACCGCCGGCGCGACCATGTGCAACAGCATTCCGGCCAGCACGTGCTCTCCGCGGCGTTTATCCGCCTGTTCGACATGCCCACGGTTTCGTTCCATATGGGCGACGAAGTCTGCACTATTGACCTGGAGACAAAATCAGCTGCCCCCGAACAGGTCGAACGCGCCGAGGAGTTGGCCAACCAGGTGGTCATGGAGGACCGGCCGGTGGAGATCCGGTTTGTCAGCCTGGAAGAGGCGCGCGGTCTCGGTTTGCGCAAGCTGCCCCCCGTGGAACGCGAGCAGTTGCGGCTGATTGATATCCGCGATTTCGACCTGACCGCCTGCGGCGGCACGCACGTGCGCAGCACGGGCCAAATTGGCGCCATCCTGGTGCGCAAAACGGAAAAAGTACGTCAGGGCGTGCGGGTGGAGTTCGTTTGCGGGGAAAGGGCGTTGGCCGCGGCCAGGCGCGATCGCATGGCCCTGAACGAAGCGGCGGGTGTGCTTTCCGCTCACATTTGGGAGCTGCCGCAGCAGGTGCGCAAGCTGGCGGACGAAGGCAAGGCCGCCCGCAAGGCACGTTCAGAG
Source organism: Terriglobales bacterium (assembly GCA_035935775.1). GTDB lineage: Bacteria > Acidobacteriota > Terriglobia > Terriglobales > Acidobacteriaceae > JAICWP01. The sequence continues at coordinate 8,549 of DASYWT010000239.1, read as the reverse complement.
CTGCTGAATGAACTGGCGGAGCTCCATGCCGCCCGTTTGCTGGAACAGACGCCCGAAAACAACGCTTTTCACCTGGTTGTGAAGGTTTTCCCGGACCGCGATCTGGAATTCATCAAGCTGCTGGCGCAAAAGTTGGCCCGCACCAGCGGCAAGCGTGCGGTCGCCCTGCTGGGCGCGGGGCAGGGGACGCCGGCGCTGGTGTTTGCCCAGACCACCGGATTGCCCTACGACATGGGCGGGTTGATGAAAGATGCCCTGGCCGCAAACGGTGGGCGCGGCGGAGGCACGAGGGACATGGCGCAGGGCGGGGTGGCGAAAGCGGAGATGATCGGTCCTTTGCTGGAGAGCGTTGCTTCCAAATTGCGGTAAGTTTCAAGTTTCAAAGCTCAGTCTCAAGTTTGCAGTTTCAACCCCATTCGGGTAGAGACGTTGTTTGCAACGTCTTGGAGACGTAACAAGTTACGTCTCTACCGATGTCGGCCGCGATCGGAGGCCGTTGTGTCGCCCCTACGGGGCTCCACCATTTCTCCGGCCTGCTTTCCCAGGGCTTCCGCCCTGGGCTTTACTATTTCGCCCGCTGCGGGGGCTGGCTCAGGCTAAGCAGCGAAAACCAGGGCGGCGCAGTGACATTCAATAAGTCGCGCATGAATGCTAACAGCAGGTCCTTCGCCGCCCTCCCGCGCTGCGCTTGGTCGTGCGTCTCAGGATGACAAAAGCAAAAGTAAGCAGGGAATGCGGCACGGCGCAGCTAAAGCTGCGCCCTTCCGAAGGCTTACTATTTCGCCCGCTGTGCGGGCTGGTCTGAAGTTCTCCAGTAGGGGCAGTTTTATCACTCGCGCCTGGCCTCTGCGTGGGCCACATTCTAGATGCTTAAGCTGAAACGGTGATCCGCATTGGATCTTTGAACGGCGCGGCTTCAACCTCGCCGCACGCTATTTCTTCCTGTCATCCTGAGCGAGCGCGAGTCGAGCGCAGCGAGCGAGCGCGAGTCGAAGGACCTTGCGCTTCATGTTCGCAACAGAGAGTTTGTGCCGCCCCTACGGGGCTCTTCCATTTTTAGGGGCAATTTCCCAGGGCTCACGCGCTGGGCTAAAAGCTGTTTCGCCCTTCGGGCTCGCAATTGCAACCCTGAAACCCTGAAACCTTGAAACCTTGCAACCTTGAAACCTTCCCCCTCCGCTTCTGCTGGGTTAATCTCATATACGCATGGAACAGCGGCTTATCCTGGTCAACCAGCTGGTGAAGCTGGGCGTGGCGGCGGCTATCGCCAGCGCCCAGGTGCGCTCGGTGTGGTTCAAGGGGCTGCTGTTCAAGGAAGATCGGACCACGGGAGAGAAGATCCGCCTCGCCCTGTTCATTGGCGCTCCCTTTGCGCTGGGCGTGCTGGTGCGGGCCAGCGTGAAGAACTTTCTCTCCGCCGACATGTCCTTCGAGGCCACCATCCTTATCGGGGTGATCGGAGGCCGTGTGGCCGGTGCGGTGGGCGGAGGCTTTGTAGCCCTGCCCGGGCTGTTGCACGGCGAGTGGCTGGGCCTGCCCTTTAACCTGCTCGCCGGTCTCATCGCGGGCATGCTGCGCAACCTGGCCGGGGTGCGCGAAGACATCTGGTCGTTCTCGCCTTTCATTGACCTCAGCGTGTATCGCTGGATCCGCCGCAACCTGCCTCGTCCCAAGCTGGACTGGCAGATTATGTTCTTCTTCACCATCATCGTCTTGCGCCTGGCGCGGCAGGCCCTGGCCCGGCAATTTCCCAACCTGATTTTCTCCGTGGACAGTCCCAACTGGCCGGTGGAAGTGGCGATTTATGCCACCGCCATTGTTTCCATCGCCATCGCGCTCAAAATCTGGAACAACACGCGCATCGAGATGAAGCTGGAAGAGCAGCATCGCGCGCTGCTGCAGGCGCGCATGGAGGCGCTGCAGAGCCAGATCAACCCCCACTTTTTGTTCAATACGCTGAACTCGGTTTCGTCGCTGGTACGCTTTGACCCCGACACCGCCCGCGACCTCATCATTAAGCTGGCCAACATCCTGCGCCGCCTGCTGCGCTCGAGCGACGCTTTCGTTCCCTTCCGCGAGGAACTGGAATTCATTGACGACTACCTGGACATCGAAGTAGTGCGCTTCGGGCGCGACAAGCTGAAGGTGATCAAGGAGCTCGATCCCGCCTCGCTCGACGTGCTGGTTCCGGGAATGCTGCTGCAGCCGCTGGTGGAAAATTCCATCAAGCACGGCCTCTCCGCCAAAATTGACGGCGGCAGCATCTATTTGCGCAGCCAGGTGGCAGAAGGCACGCTGCAGGTCGAGGTAGAGGACGATGGCGTGGGCATGGGCTCGGCCAACCTGCTGGAACGGCCTACCGGCCTGGGCGGCACTGGTATCGGCATGGCCAATGTAGCCGAGCGGCTCAAGGTGCTCTATGGCGACGCAGCGCGTATGGTGATTGACAGCCGGGAAGGCCGGGGCACCCTGGTGCGCCTTCGCCTGCCGGTGTTGCACAGCGCCGACGCGCCCGATTTCTACGTGGCCCGTTCCACCACCCGGCGGTAAAAATCTTCATACTGGGGGATGATGTTGTCGGTGCAGAAGCGCGACTGCGCCGCCTGCCGCGACTGCTTGCCCATGGCGCGCAGGCGGGATTCGTCCTGCAGCAGTTCGACGGCGTAGCGCGCCATGGTGGCGACGTCCCCCACGTCGGCCAGAAAGCCGCTCACTCCGTGCTCCACCACCTCGGGCAGGCCGCCAACGCGCGTGGCGATGGGCACGACCTCGCAGGCCATGGCCTCCAATGCCGCCAGCCCGAATGACTCCAGCTGGCTGGGCAGCAGCATCACGTCCGCCAGCGCCAGCTTTTCGTTGATGCGGTCCTGCTTGCCCAGGAAGAGCACGCGGTCATGAATGCCTTTTTGCACCGCCAGCCACTCCGCCTGCGAACGGTCAGGGCCGTCGCCGATCAGCAGCAGGCGCGCGGGGACCTCCTTCTGCACGCGATCGAAAATCTCGATCACGTCGAGCAGGCGTTTGACCGGGCGGAAATTGGAAAGATGAACCAGCAGGCGCTCGCCCGGCTCGGCATACTCCGCACGGCGCTGGGCCACGTTGCGGTCGCGAAGGTAAACGTCGCAGTTGACGAAGTTGTAGATCACCTCGATGGAGTTGGGAATGTCGAACTCGCGCAGAGTGCGGTCGCGCAGGTAGCGCGAGATGGCGGTCACGCCGTCGCTCTGCTCGATGGAGAAGCGCGTAATCGGCAGGTAGGAGCGGTCCTGGCCCACCAGCGTGATGTCGGTGCCGTGCAGGGTAGTGACGAAGGGAAGCCGCCGCCGTTTGCCGCGAGCAGTGGCAAGCATTTGTTTGGCCAGCAGGGCGCTGACCGAGTGAGGGATGGCATAGTGCACGTGCAGCAGGTCGAGCTCGTAGATTTCCGCCACTTCCGCCATACGCGTGGCCAGCGCCAGGTCGTAAGGCGGGTAGTCGAACAGCGGATAATGCGAGACCTCGACCTCGTGGTAGTAGATGTTGGGCTGGGGGCCGGTCAGGCGAAAAGGCTGCGAGTAGGTGATGAAGTGGATCTGGTGTCCGCGTTGCGCCAGTTCAATGCCCAGTTCGGTGGCTACCACCCCGCTGCCGCCATAGGTCGGATAGCACGTGATTCCGATGTTCATGCGCCCCAATGTCCCTGCTGCTGCAGCATTCGATGGAAAGCCGGCGGGAAGGATGCAAAAAGGCAGCAGTTAGTAGCTGGTAGTTGGTGTGTAGCGCCGCCCTCCCGGCGGCTGTCCTGCGGGCGCCCCGCCCGCAGCAGCGAGGGCAAGATGCCCTCGCGACAGCCGGCAAGATGCCGGCGCTACAAGCTAGGAGCTAACAGCTGCTTCCACGAAATCAGCTCGACCCCATGCCGCTGCAGTGCTTCCCGCGCGGCAGACGACGTCAGCACCTGCAACTCCTGCTCGCGCGACTCCCGCAGCCGCGTGCGCACCGTGCTCAACTCAGCATCGTTGTAGCCCGGATGGCAAACGAATTCCCAGGTACCCTCGGGAATCGAGCCCACAATGGATTCAAACAGTTTCTCGTCGAGAGCGCCGGTAGCCACAATGCCGAAGGTGCCATCGGTGGTGATCATGTGCTCTTCCTCGATGGTGCGGTGAAAATTGTCGAGCAGGCGGCGCAGCCCCATTACCTCCGAATAGCGTTTCCACAGCCGGGGACGCCGCAACAGGTGGGCAAAGGCCAGGGGCTTTACAGGAGCGAAGGGGTTGCGCAGTGCGCGCACGCCGCAGGCTCGCGCCGCCCGCAGCAGCGGCCGCAGGATCGCGGGAAACATGTGCGCATGCTTATGGGTGTCGAAGTGCGAGAGCGCTATGCCAGCGGCCCGCAGCTTCCCGAATTGCGCGGCGGCTTCCGCTTCCACCTGGGCGGAATCGAGGCGCCCGCGCAGAGCGGCCGCGGCCAGTTCCCCAATGCCGCCGCGAAAATGTGGTTTTCGGTGGTTGGCAAGCAGAGTAGGCACCTGCTCGGGTGGCAAGAGCGGGTCGCCGTCCACCAGCACCACGTGACAGCCGAGGCTCAGTTGTTGCGCACTCCTCGCAGCCTCGACCGCCTGCTCAAAGGCGTGGCCGCAGGCCATAAGGGTGGCCGAGGTCACAATCCCGCGCTGGTGCGCTTCGAGGATGGCGCGATTGACGCCGGAGGTCAGACCGAAATCGTCGGCGTTGATGATCAGGCGGCGCACGCCGCCAGTCTAGCAGGCAGGAAAAATCCGCCACAGAGACACCGAGGCACGAAGAAAACCAATTCACAAATGTTGACCTGAGAAGCGCCGGCCAGACGAAACGACGACCGCTCTTATCCAGATAGCATTTCGGGGTTGCAGGAAAGAGCAGGTCCCTCGCTCGGATGCGGGTTGGTGTGCCGCATCCGAGCTCGGGATGACAATAGGAAGACTGGCTGCCGCCAGGAGGCGTCTGCGTGCCCGCTCCGGGGAAACTGGCAACTGACAACTGGCCACTGGTCTTAGGCTGTTTTTCCCGCCGGTTCGTTGCGGCTTTCATTTTCGCCCAGGATCAGGCGGATTTTCTCCAGCAGGGCGGGGAAAAGATGCTCCTTGGTCAGGCAGGCATTGGCATCGTCCCCGGTCTCGATTGGCCCGTAGCCGGTAACGATAATGACAGGCAGGCTGGGGTCCTTGGCATGGATCTTACGCGCCAGTTGCAGGCCATCCATGCCCTCCATGCGGAAGTCGGTTACCAGGACATCAAATTTCTCCTGGTCAAATTTCTCCAACGCCTGGTCGGCGTTGTAGGCCGATACTGCGCGGTAGCCCTGCATTTCCAGGATTTCGCAACTCAGCCGCGCCAGCACTTCATGGTCGTCAACAAATAGGATGGCTTTCATCGCGCCCCCAAAACGGCCGTGGTGCGACACTCGATCGCGACCGGTCGCACAGACCCCCATGGTGATTGGTTTCCGGCAACACGGAAAGAGATGCCTGGTGGGACAATTTTCCCGGTTCTCTGTACCAGAGAAGACAGGCGCAGCGCAGTCCTTAGGCCGAAAGCGCTGATGACGAAAGCTGCTGCACTCGCCTGCTGACAAACCTCTCACCGCCGAGAGCGGCTTCTATGGCCGGCAGGAGTTCCCTGGCAGCATCTACCTTGAGAACATATCCTTTCGCTCCGTTGCTCAAGGCCATGCGAGCCACATCGGCATCGAGGTTCTGGGTCAAGAAAAGCACTTTCGAGGCTGGGGCAACCTTGCTTATTCGATTGGCTGCCTCGATTCCGTTCAGATGGGGGAGGCCGATGTCCAGCAGAATCAAATCGGGCCTCAGTTCCTGGCTCTTTTGAACTGCTTCCAGTCCATCCCCGGCCTGGTCAACTACATGCAGCCGTTCCTGGGCTCTTAGGATGCTGCAAACTGAGCGGCGCCAAGGCTCGACATCATCCACTATGAGAATGCGAACGGGCGCACGGAACGCCGAGGTTGCGCTGTTTGTCATGGTGAGGAGTGCTCCCGCGGTGTGGTGCAATAAGCTGTAATGGATGCCACTCTTGTGAAATGGATGGCCGAGGCTGGACTTTTTTGTCATCCCCCCGATGGAGGAGGTGGCCTGGCGCCTGCAGCGAGGTGGTAAGGCATTAAGATTTCTACAGCTTAGCTCGACTGCCCGCCTCGCTCAGAGCTGCTTGGAGACAACCGTCTTGCCTAAGGGCTTTGCTACCCACTGTCTTCTCTGGCTGAGTGTGTTTTTTACATCCCAGTTCTGATTATCACCAGAGAAGACCGTGACATTAGTCACGGACAAATGCGGCAGCGCAAGCGAGACTGCGGAGGTATGCGACTGCCCCCTGCCCATTAGTTCGCTTCATCAGGAGGGTAAGATGCCCTGCAGATCGTGCCAGTCAGCAAAGCAACTCAATTTTGGCAGCGAAATTAACATCCATTTTCCCGGCCTGGTTAATTTGACCAAGCCAACCGTGTCGGTCTTTCCTCAGCTTTTAGTCTGTTCGGATTGTGGGTTTGTGGAATTTTCAATTCCGGAGGAGGAACTGCACCAGCTCACGGAAGGCGTTAAGGAAGGCGGTGCTGGGCAGGGTCAGCCGGTGGCTTAGCTCTCTGGTGTGGATTTTTCGCTACGTGCCGGACGGAAGCTGGCCCGCAGCGATGATCGGGGTGACAGCAATCGCGACCCAGGATTATGATTTCATTACGTTAGCTCGATGGGCGGTTAGCTCAGTTGGTTAGAGCGCGTGCCTTACAAGCACGAGGTCGCAGGTTCGAGCCCTGCACTGCCCACCATTAAGCTGCTGAGTTTTCATTAGCTTCCTGCAGTTTCTTCACTTCCTCTTTAGCGCCTGTTTCCTCACTGTGCCCAGATTTGTGCCCACCCAGCAGCTCCATTGCATCCAGCACCCGGTCTTCTGAAGGATGGACGTAGCGATAAGACATAGCGATGGAGCTGTGCCCGGCGATCCGCGCCAGCGTCCACACGTCACACCCGGAAGCACCCAGGCGAGTCAAGAACGTGTGCCGCAGCGAGTAGAGAACGAACGGGCGAACCTTACTGAGCTTCAGAGCGTTCCTGTGCTGCTTTTTTAGGGTGGAGGGTTCGATGTGCCCGCTCTTCGTGTCGCCGGGCCACATCCATCCCTCTTCCGGCTTATCAGCTGCTTCCCAGCGCTGCTCCAAGATCATGCGCACCCGCGGAGTCATGGGAATCACCCGGCGGGCCGCCTTCGTCTTGCCGTGGGTTACGAGCATGGAGCCGTGCCGGCCATTAACCCAGGTCACATTCTCCCAGCGCTGGCGAAAGCACTCTTCCGGGCGCATTCCGCTATCAATCAGGACGGTGGCAACGTCCGCCAGCAGGGAAGTGGCAGCCGCGAGGTACCTGGATTCTTCCTCCGGGGCCAGGACGCGCTCGCGGTGGCGCTCGCCCGGTAGCAGTTTAATCTTCGGGGCATTCTCCAGTTCTCCCCACTCCACAGCCAGATGGAACATGCGGCGCAGCACGCGCAGACGGGCATTGACAGAGCTGGCCTGGAGCGGCTTGCCCTTCGCTCCCCTTACCCGAATATGAGCAGCGAAGTCGGCAGCATGTTCGCTGGTGACATCAGAGAGAACGCGCTTACAGAGAGGGGCATAGCCCTCAATAGCGCGGATGCTGGGCCGATACCATGACTTCCACGTCTGCGGCGAACTCTTCTCGAAAGCGCCCTTCGCCCATGGCTCAAAACGGTCCTTGATGAACTGCGCGACCGTGGTGCGCTTCTTCTCGCGGATTCCTACAAGCCCTTGGGCGAGGGAAGTGCGATGCGCCGATTCCATGTTGCGGGCGATTTTGTCATTGCCCTGCTTCGTGGATTCACGGATAAGCAGGCCCTGCCATTGGAATTTGTACCAATAAGTCGAACCGCGCTTGTAGATACTCATTGTTTTTCCCCTCTCTTCTTTCGGGCGCGCCAGCGTGCAATTCGATGAGCTTCCCGACATTGGATAGAGCAGCACATTTGGCCTGGGTGTTCTACCTCAAAGGTTTTATGACAGCGAGGGCACACACGGAATGCATCGGTTAGCAGCAGGTGGACGGCAACTCCCGTCTTGAAATCTGGGCAAAAGATACCCAGGCCCAGGTGCCAAGTTTTTCTGGTTACCCAATAGACGAGTTGGGCTCGCCTCAGCGCATTGGTTAAGGGCGCAGTGGCTATGATTCGACCGTATTCTAGGAGATTGTCACCGCCCATCGTATCCCCGAAGTTTTCCGGATTCCGGCCAAGAAGGGAAAGTGCTGCGTGAGTGGCTAGCGGGTCGTCTTTTGCTAGCGCGATTTTCAAGCTAGTCACTCCCCGCAATTCGCGCCATTCCTCAGCGGTGAGCTTTTCCGCCACACGAGAAGCCTTGAGCTCTTTCTTGTGTAAGCGGCGAACTCCAGAGAGCGAGTCCTTCATGCTTCCCTTTGGGTCAATAACGATTCCCTCCGCGACTCCATCGGCGGGGATTAGGACTGGCAACGCGATACCTGTTACGGCGCGTAACGATGATTCAATGGA
>DASYWT010000238.1:0-1735 GCA_035935775.1 Terriglobales bacterium | reverse complement strand
TTCAGCGCTGCCATCAGGTCCACTACCGGAGCCATCTTGGCCGGTTTTTCCACCTCTGCTACTTCGCCGCCCTCCAGTTTGGCCTCGATCAGCTTTTTCAGGTTGGCTTCGTAGGTGTCGTAATACTTCTTGGGGTCCCAGGTGTCGGCCAGCGCCTCGATCAACTGGTGCGCAACCTTGACTTCGGCCTCTTTCAGTTCCACATCCGGCCGGCCAAATTCCTCCACCTGGCGGATTTCGTCGGAATAGTACATGGTGTGCAGCATCATCCCGCCTAAATACGGCCGCAGGAACACCGTGTACTCGCGATTGTGCATGGTGATTTTGGCGATGGCGACATAGTTGGTCTCTTCCAGCGCCTTGGTCAGCAAGGCGTACGGCCGCCGCCCCGCCTCCTCCGCCACCAGGTAATACGACGACTCAAAATAGATGGGATCCACTTCGTCCGATTTGACGAACTCCAGGATTTCCATGGTCTTGGCGGTTTTGGGCTCGATCTTCTTGATCTCCTCCGGTTCGATGATCACGTACTCGCCTTTGCGGTACTCGTAGCCCTTTACGATCTCATTGCGTTCTAGCACCTTGCCGTCGGCGGCGCAGGTGAGCTGCTGCTTCACCCGTGAATGGTCGTCACGGTGCAACATGTTGAAGGAGATGCTGCTACTGCGAGCGCCGGAAAACAGCCGTACCGGCATGGAAATCAGGCCAAAGGTCAAGTACCCCGACCACACCGAAGCCGCCATATCTTGCTCCCCGATTGCCTGCGGATTGCAGGGGACAGCAGTTTACACTGCCTCAAGAGCGAGGCAAAGACTCACTCGTAGGTGTCCACCCAGGTACGTTGTCGCCCCGCGGAGGACTTCTGGTAGGATGCGCAGCGCCGTGGAGCCTGTGGCTCGAAGTTGCCAAGCTTCCCGGACCATTGAGGTATGTAGTTGATTGCAGAGTACTTATTAATATCCATACCCTGGCTTGAGCCCAACGCCTCGGCCGCAGTCAGGCATCGGCTCTGGCCGGCTCTGGCGGTTACTGTCGGTTTCGCCATTTTAGCCCGGCTTCTGCGTGCGGTGGACATCTCCGGAGCGGTAGCGGGCGTAGTGATCACCTGGCTCCTGTTTATTAGCGCCGGTCCAGGGGCGTTTGCGGCGGTCGCTGCAGTGTTTGCGCTGGCTTTCCTGACCACCCGCCTGGGATACCGCCACAAGCAGTTCCTGGGCACGGCAGAGCGCCGAGGAGGGCGCACCGCCTCGCAGGTCCTCGCTAACCTGGGGATGGCGGGAATATGCGGCATAGCTTCTTTGCTGGCGGGCCGGCCGGAATTGTGGCTGCTGGGTCTCTCCGCTGCAATGGCAGAGGCCGCCGCCGACACGGTTTCCAGCGAGTACGGCCAGGCCAGGGAAACCAGCGCCTATCTGATTACCACCTGGGAACTGGTGCCCGCCGGCACCGATGGTGGCATCAGCCTGCCCGGCACCCTGGCAGGAATCGCTGCCTCCATCCTGCTGGCGCTCATTTGCGCCGCTGCCGGATTGGTAACCCGCCGCTGGGTCGCGGTGGTTCTGGCCGCCGGCATTCTGGGCATGTTTGCCGACAGTTATCTGGGGGCTTGGCTGGAGCGGCGAGGGCGCTTGAATAACGATCAAGTGAATTTTGTCAGCACCGTTATTGCCGCGCTGCTGGCGGTCGTCCTTGCGCGTTCTTTGTAAGCCTCACCGCCCGCTTACATCCCGCAACA
>DASYWT010000237.1:0-10631 GCA_035935775.1 Terriglobales bacterium | reverse complement strand
AGGGCAACGCATCGCCCTGCTGAGTGGGCCGCCGGGGTATCGCAAAACTCTCGGGAAGCTGCCGGAAAAGGTGAATTGCGACGAGCAACTGAGCGGGCAGCTGGATTTCATCCAGGTGTTTGCTACCACGCAAGCAGAATTAAAGCGAAGCTTCAGCCAGGCCAAGCGGTGCCTGGCCGCAGATGGCTCGCTATGGATTTCCTGGCCGAAGAAAGCGTCGGGAGTGGCAACCGACCTGAATGAGAATGTGGTGCGGGAGATCGGGCTGGGAGTGGGGCTGGTGGACGTGAAGGTATGCGCCGTGGATGAGATTTGGTCGGGGCTGAAATTCGTGTATCGCTTGAAGGATCGCTTATGAAGGCGAAACTGGCAGCGGTGCTGATGCTGGGAATGGCGGCACAAGTGATGGCCCAGAGCGCGCGCCGGCCGGCGGTTGTGGGAATTTCGCATGTGACCCTGAGGTCGGCCGACCTGGGGAAGTCGCGGCAGTTTTATAGGCATGTGCTGGGGCTCAGGGAGCAGGATGCGGGCGGAACGCAGCGCGCGCGCTTCGTCATCAACGACCGTCAGTTCATCGAACTGGTTGAGGCCGGCGCCAATGCCCCGGCGGACCGCCTGGTCGAGGTAGGTTTCGAAACCAGGAACGTGGAGGGAATGCGCCGCTATCTAAGCGCGCATGGAGTGAAGGTGCCGGAGCAGGTGACCGAGGAGAAGGACGGCAGCCGCAGTTTTGATGTGCGCGATCTGGAAGGGCACCAGATCTGCTTCGTGCAGTATCCCGCGATGAGCCGGGAGGGCTTTGCCGGCCAGCCGATTTCAAGGCATATGATTCACGCCGGCTTTATCGTGCGCGACCGCACGGCGGAGGATCGTTTCTACAAGGACGTGCTGGGATTCCACGTGTACTGGCACGGCGGCATGAAGAACCGCGAGACCGACTGGGTGGACATGCAGGTGCCCAACGGCACGGACTGGCTGGAATACATGCTGAATGTAGAACCGAATCCATCGCCCCGGGAGGCCGGAGTCATGCGGCACCTGGCGCTGGGGGTGACGGACATCAAGCCTGCCGTGAAGATGGCGGAGCAGAGCGGCTGGCCCATCCCCGACCCGGCGGAGGTGGGCCGGGACGGGAAATGGCAGCTCAACCTCTACGATCCGGACTTGACGCGGATAGAAGTGATGGAATTTCGTCCGGTAGAGCCGCCGTGCTGTGCGAAATATACGGGGCCGCATCCGGGGAGTCGGTAGTGAGTGGCAGGAAACCAAAACTGCGGAGGATGCAAAGGCGCGGAGAAACTAGAGTTCTTCTTGCCGAAATAAGTCCCCTATGTCCTCGGCGTCCTCAGCGGTTGTGGTCTGGTTTTTGATTTTGCTGACTCCTGACTCCTGACTCCTGACTACTGACTCCTGACTACTTGTAGAATTGAAGCCGAGGCTGCCAAGAAACCATGTCCGCACCCATCAAGGTTCGTCCCCAAAGCGCCGAGATGCCGCCTGTACCGCTGACTTTGGAAGGGTCCAGTGTGCTACACCAGATGATGCGGTTTCGCTGGGCGGAGTGGCGACGGCTCAATCCCGGCGAGCGCAACCACATCCTGAATGAAGCTCAACCGGTACTTCAGGAAATGGAGAAGGGGCAGAGCGCGCTGTATTCCCTGTTGGGGCACAAAGGCGACCTGATGCTGGTGCACTTCCGGGCGTCGTTTGACGAACTGAAACAGATAGAACTGAGACTGGCCGGGGCGGGCCTGGGCGATTACCTGGAAAGCACGACCTCGTATCTTTCCGTGGTTGAATTAGGACTCTATGATTCCTCGGTCAAGCTCTACCAGCAACTGGTGGAGCACGGGTTGCAGCCGCATTCGCCGGAGTGGAACGCCGAAGTCCAGAAGGAAGTGGAGCGGCAGCGCGCGGCCATGCATCCGCGGCTTTATCCGGAGATGCCACCCAACCGCTATGTCTGCTTCTACCCCATGGACCGGCGGCGAGGCGAGGACAAGAACTGGTACACCTTGCCCATTGAGGAGCGGCAGCGGCAGATGCGCGAGCACGGAATGGTTGGGCGGCGCTACGCGGGCGAGGTGAAGCAGATCATCACCGGATCCATTGGCTTCGATGACTGGGAGTGGGGCGTGGACCTGTTCGCTGACGACCCGCTGGTGTTCAAGAAACTGATCTACGAAATGCGCTTCGACGAGGTCAGCGCGGTGTACGCGCTGTTTGGGCATTTTTATGTAGGGGTGCGCTGCCCGGCCTCGCAACTGGGCAGGCTGCTGGAGGGGGAGTTGCCCACACTTGCCAACAAGTCCTGAACGTACTTTCTGCTTGCGGTGTGCACAGCTTCCACGACCGTGCACTGCGCTCAAATGCGTCAGTGAATGCTGTTCGAGGTTACATTTGGCGCAATCCAGCAAACTGGTGGTTGACCGCGACCGTCCGCGCAATTTTTCTGCCGTCCAGCAGGAGACGTAACAAGTTACGTCTCTACCGGTCGTCGAAGTCGGCCAGTACGCCCCCCTCCAAAAAAAAGGTTGCCGGATAGCTATAATGAGGGGCACGGCTAAGCGGCTCTGGCCTGATCTTTAGTGGCGCGAAGTGCCCTCCCAGGTGCCCAAACGCGACGAACCTTCGCGGCGCAGGACGGCGATCATCCTGCTGGCCGGCGGCATACTTGTGCTGTTCACCATCCTGTTGTCCCAGGCCTCATTTAACTGGCCGGTTTTCCAGCCCAACGCCAGCGAGCAGCCGTTTGTTTTTGCCGCCCTTTCGGCGCTGGTTTTTCTGCTGTTCGTGGTGCTCACATTCATCCTGCTGCGCACCCTGCTGAAGCTTTTTGCGGAGCGGCGGGTGGGGGTGCTGGGCTCCAAGTTCCGCAGCAAGATGGTGGGGGGAGCGCTGCTGCTTTCCTTCACGCCGGTGCTGTTTCTCTTTCTCTTCGCCTACGGGCTGATGAACCACTCCATTGACAAGTGGTTCTCGCGCCCGGTGGAGGAGGTGCGGGAAGACACGGAGGCCATGACGCGCCTGCTCTCCGCTTATGCGGAGGAGAACGCGCACCAGGAGGCGGTGCTGCTGGCCGGCGCGCCGGAAACGCAGCAGGCCTTTGCCAGCGGGGATTTCACGGGGGTGGCCGACCTATTCGAGCGCCACAAGCCGACGCTGCAGGGCGGGTTCGCCATCGCCATGCGGGCAGGCCTGGCCGAAGCCAGCTTCCAAGCGCCGGAAGCCTGGTCGGTCCTGAAACCGATTCTGCCGCTGAAGACGGCGGCCGCCGACCGCCCCGCCCCCTTCTCCTGGAATGGAGCGGAGTACATCCTGGGCAGCGCGCGGGTAGGGCAGGATGGAGCCATCCTGGTGGCCATGCCCCTGCCGCCGGCGTTCGCGGAAACGGTGCGCCAGATTGATGCCAGCCAGCAGCGCTACTTCCAACTGGCGCAGCAACGCAAGCTGGTGCGGCGAACCTACATGGAACTGCTGGCGCTGCTTACCATGCTGGCGCTGTTTGCGGCCACCTGGCTGGCGCTGTTCACTTCCAAACTGGTCACGCGCCCGGTGGCGGCGCTGGCGGAAGCGACACAGCAGATTTCCCGCGGGCGCCTCGACTACCGGGTACAGGTAGCGGCCGCCGACGAACTGGGCGAACTGGTGGAATCCTTCAACCGCATGGCGGGGGAGCTGGAAAACAGCCGGCAGCAGATCATGGCCTCCAGCCGGGAATTGAAGGATGCCAACACAGCGCTGGAGCAGCGCCGCCGCCACATGGAGACCATCCTGGAAAGCATTCCCACGGGCGTGCTCTCGCTGGATGCGAAGCGGCGCGTGACCCACGCCAACGTCGCCCTGCAGCGCATCTTCAATCCCCAGTCGCGAATTGCGGACACAACTGATTTTCTGACGGGAAGCACGCTGGCGGAGGTGTTCCCCAGGGAAATGCTGGAGGACCTGGAGCCCCTGTTGCGGCGCGCCGACCGCATGGGGGTGGCCACCAGCCAGATGGAACTGAGCTGGCACGGAAGCACGCTGAACGTGGCGGTCACGGTGGCGGCCCTGGAGCACGAAAACCAGGGGCTGGGCTACGTGGTGATTTTCGAAGACCTCTCCGACCTGCTAAAAGCGCAGAAGCAGGCGGCGTGGCGAGAGGTGGCGCGGCGTGTGGCGCACGAAATCAAGAATCCCCTGACGCCCATCGCGCTCTCGGCTGAACGCATCCGCCGCCACCTGGAGCGGGACCACCCACCGGATGCGGTTTCGCTTTCGGTGATCAACAGCTGCGCAGAAACGATTGCGGGAGCGGTGGAAACGGTGCGCAGCCTGGTGGATGAGTTTTCGGCGCTGGCGCGCTTTCCCGCGGCCAACCCCCAGCCCGCCAATATCAACGCCATCGTGGAGAGCACGCTGTGCATGTTCAACGGGCGGCTGGAAGGAATTCATGTGCGCACGCTGCTGGCGGCCGACCTGCCGCGCGTGCTGGCGGACAGCGAGGCCATCAAGCGCGCTTTGGCCAACCTGATTGACAACGCCGCCGAGGCCACGCAGGATTCGCTGTTGCGCGAAATAGACATCTCGACGGCCGTGGTGCCGGACCGGGATGCGGTCGAAATCGTGATTAGCGACACCGGCTCCGGGGTGACCGCGGAGCTGAAAGAAAAGCTGTTCCTGCCTTATTTCTCCACCAAGAAGCGGGGCACAGGGCTGGGACTAGCCATTGTGAGCCGCATTGTGGAGGATCACCACGGCTCCATCCGGGTGGAAGAAAACCAGCCGGTAGGAGCGCGGTTTATTCTGGAATTGCCGGTGGCAGCAGAAGGCGTGGCTGCTCCGGCGGTCAAGCATGCATAACATTCTGATCGTGGACGACGAGGCCGGCATCCGCCAGTCGTTGAAGGGCGTGCTGGAGGACGAGGGCTACAAGGTGGCCACCGTGGACAGCGGGGAAAGCTGTTTGGAGACGCTGCGCCGCCGTTCCTTCGACGTGATCCTGCTGGACATCTGGCTGCCGGGCATGGACGGCCTGGAGACGCTGGAGAAAATCCGCGAGGCCGAAGACGCGCCGGAGATCATCATGATTTCCGGGCATGGGACGATTGAGACGGCGGTGCGAGCCACCAAGCTGGGGGCGTTCGATTTTGTGGAGAAGCCCCTCTCGCTGGAGAAGACGCTCATCCTGGTGAAGAACGCGGCTGACGCCAAGCGGCTGCGAGGCGAAAACCGCGATTTGAAAAAGCAGTTGCTGGCCAAGAGCGTCATTGTGGGCGACAGCATCCCCATGAAGGCGCTGCGGCAGCAGATCGGGCTGATGGCGCCGACCAACGGCCGAGTGCTGATTTACGGCGAATCGGGGACGGGCAAGGAACTGGTGGCTCATGCCATCCACGCGCAGAGCCCGCGCAAGGAGGCCATGTTTGTGGAGGTGAACTGCGCGGCGATTCCCGAGGACCTGATCGGGAGCGAGCTTTTCGGGCACCGCAAGGGTTCGTTTCCGGGGGCGACTTCCGACAAGGACGGCAAGTTTCAGAAAGCGAACGGCGGTACGCTGTTCCTGGATGAAGTGGGGGACATGAGCCTGAAGACGCAATCCAAGGTGCTGCGCACCCTGGACGAGCAGCGCTTCACGTCCGTGGGTGGAGACGACACCATCACGGTGGATGTGCGGGTGATCGCCGCCACCAATAAGGACCTGGAAGAAGAAATCTCCAAGGGCAACTTTCGCGAAGACCTGTTTTACCGGCTGAACGTGATTCCCTTTTATGTGCCCCCTCTGCGCGAGCGCAAGGAAGACATTCCCATGCTGGCGCGCTATTTTCTGAAGGAGTTCTCCGCCACTTACGGACGGCGCCCGCGGGAGATCACCGACGACGCCATTGATGCCCTGATGCGCTATTCCTGGCCGGGCAACGTGCGCGAACTGCGCAATGTGATGGAACGCATCGTTATCATGAATCCCAGCGCCTACAAGCTCGACCGCAAGCACCTGCCGCCGCTGGTGTATCGGGACGGAAGCAGGCGCCCGCTGGGCGAGGCCTCCACTCTGCACCAGGCGCGGGCCGCCTACGAACACGACTACATCCTCAAAAAACTGGACGAAAACCACGGCAACGTGAGCCGCACCGCCGAGGTGCTGGGGCTGGAGCGCAGCCATCTCTACCGCAAAATGAAGTCGCTGGGGATAGCGGTGAAGGAGTAGATCTACTTCAAACCCAATCTGACCAAGATCTCATTAAAGCGGGCGTCGTCACGCAGGCGGGCGAAATGGGGCCAGTGTTTGGCCATCATAAGCATCGGATCGCGGATTTCAAATGCTTCGCGGGAGTACCTCACAGCCGCATCCAAATCCCCGACGGCGGAAGCGGCGATGGCGAGATGGCTTGGTTGTATGTAATGGCTGGCGGTTCGGGCCTTGAGCTCTGCGTAAACCGCGTTAGCCTCCACACTTTTGCCCCAGTCGGCAAATATCATGGCTTGGGCTGACATGGCGAAGGGATGCCTCCCGGAAAGGGTCAGCGCCATGTCGCCCGCGGAGGCCGCTTTTTCAAACTGCCGGGCCGCATAAAAAGCGTGCTGCAAGGCCCAATAGGTGAAGAAGGACTCTTCCAGCTCAATAGCAGACTTGCCGGCTTGAACCGCTTCGCTACCCTTTCCCGCATGACCAAGACTAAAGGCCAGCATGGAGTGGGCATAGCCGGAGAGCGGATCCACCTCCACCGCCTGGGAACTAACAGTAATCCCTTCGTCGAATCGTCCCCGCGTCCACAACAGGTAGAACAAGGCGTACCAGGCCAGGTTCTGCACGTAGCGCGGGTTCAATTCCCGCGCGCGCAGGAATCCCTGTTCTGACTTTATCAACTCCCAGTCCCACAGAAGGCGCACACAGGCGAGCGAACACTGCGCCTCCGCCAGGATGGGATCCAGCGCAACCGCACGCTCGGCCGCTTCCTTCGCCTGCGGCATGATGGCCTCAGGACGCTCAAATCCGTACAACCCGAGCATGTTGCGGGCGTCGGCCAGTCCGGACCAGGCCAGTGCATAATTTGAGTCGAGAGCAACCGCGCGTTCGAAGCACTGGGCTGACCGGCGGATATCCAGTCCCCTGCGGTAGAGAAGGGCGCGGCCCTTCAGGTAAAGCTGATACGCCTCCAGGTTGGTGGTTCCCGCTTTCACCGACGGCTGCTCGCCGCTTTTCAGCGCCACTTTCAGGCGATCAGCAATGGCGCACGAAATATCGTCCTGCACCTCGAAAATATCTTTCAGCTCCCGATCATAGCGTTCTGACCAGATGTGGTAGCCATCGGCGACGTTGATCAACTGCGCCATGATGCGTACCCGGTTGCCGGCCTTGCGGACGCTTCCTTCCAGAACGGTTTTTACGTTCAGCCGCTCGCCAACAATGCGCAGATCAACGTGCTTGTTCTTGAACGAGAATGCTGAAGTCCGTGCGGCCACACGCAAATCTTCGATCTGAGTCAGGGCATTAATGATTTCTTCGGTAATGCCGTCGGCGAAAAACTCATTCTCCGGGTCCGCGCTCATGTTGGTGAAAGGCAGCACCGCGATGGATGGCCCCGGGCTGCCGGCCGCAAGATTGCGATGCGCGCCGGAAGCAATCTCGTGCCGAAGACGCTCTACGGCCTCACGCAGCTCGCGCGCCGAGTTGTAGCGCTCGCTTACTTGCTTGGCCAAACAGCGATCCAGGATTCGCTGCAGCCCGGTGGGAAGATCGGCGCGAAGCTCGGTCACAGGCCGCGGTGTGTCGCGCAAGATGGACGAGCTGATTTCAATCGAAGAGGCGCCGGGAAACGGGCGAAGTCCGGTAGCCATTTCGTAGACCACAGCTCCCAGCGAGAAAATGTCGGTGCGATGACCAACGGAACTTCCCTGGAGTTGTTCGGGAGACATATAGGGCAGGGTGCCCATGACCATGCCTACCTGGGTGAGGGTGAACGTGTCGAACTCACCCTTTTTCTTATCGGAATCAGCAATCTTGGCCAGGCCGAAATCGAGCACTTTGGCATGCCCGCGTTCGGTGACGAAGATGTTGTCAGGCTTGATGTCGCGGTGGGTAATACCCTTGGAGTGCGCCGCCGCCAGCGCATCAGCGATTTCACCGGAAATCTCCAGCAGATGGTCCAGGTCCATAGGCTGCCCTTGAATCACGTGATCGAGGGCGGTTCCCTCGAGAAATTCCATCACGATAAATGCTTTGGAGTCGTGCTCACCGACGTCATAGATGGTGCAGATGTTGGGATGGTTCAGCGCAGAAGCGGCCTGCGCTTCACGTTGGAAGCGGCTGAGAGCCTGCTGATCGCGGGCTACTTCATCGGGCAGAAATTTCAGGGCCACAAAGCGGTGTAGTCGCGTGTCCTCGGCCTTATACACCACCCCCATGCCACCGCGGCCGAGATTTTCTACGATCCGGTAGTGCGAAACCGTTTGCCCGATACGCGGCTGGGCGTCCGCCATGGGCCGACATCTTAAGTTTTGGGTCCAACCTAAGTCAACGAAGCGATGCAGTTTGCGCTCTAAGTGTGGCGGGAGACGCTGAGCACGCCCGGGATAGGCGGAAACGCCGGAGCCGGGCTTTTTTCCTCTCCACGAATGCTAACCAGTTCTGGAAAGCGCCGTCTAAGTGGCCGCTGACAGTTGCGGCGACAGTGTGACTGTCGCGGGACGAAATTCTCAAATCAGATCAGGAAGGAGCGACTCATGAATAAAGTTCGCATATTGGCGGCGGTTCTGGGCGCGTTATTCGTCGCCAGCTTGTGCCAGGCGCAGTCGGCGCTGTTGAATATTCCACGCCAAAGCCAGCACGCGGTGATTACCCAAAGGGTTGGGATTACCGACATCACCATCAACTACCATCGGCCGCTGGTGAACGGGCGCAAAATCTGGGGCGACCTGGTGCCGTATGGGCAGGTGTGGCGCGCCGGCGCCAACGAAAACACCACCATCGCGTTCAGTGATCCCGTCACCATCGAAGGCCAGTCGCTGGACAAAGGGGTTTACGGCCTGCACATGATTCCCGGCGAGAATGAGTGGACGGTTATCTTCTCCCACGCCGCAACCTCCTGGGGCAGCTTTACCTATAAGCAGGCGGAAGATGCCTTGCGGGTAACCGTGAAACCACAGTCCGCGGATATGCACAACGCGCTGACCTATGATTTCGATAAGCTGACGCCGACTTCCGCCGTGGTGGAACTGGAATGGGAAAAAGTCGCGGTGCCGTTCAAGGTGGATGTTGACGTGAACAAAATCGTTGAGGCCAGCCTGCACCGCCAGATGCGTGGCCTGGCGCAATACACCTGGGAGGGGTGGGACGACGCCGCGAATTATCTTTTGGCGCAAAAGACCGACCTGGACGAGGCGCTCAAGTATGAGGACCAGTCCATCGAGGTGGAAAAGCGCTTCGACAACGAACTGACGAAAGCCAACATCCTGGAGGCGATGGACAAGAAGGACGAGGCCGACACTACGCGCAAGCTGGCCATGTCTCTGGCCAACCCTTTGCAGTTACACATTTACGCGCGGCAGTTGCAGGGACAGAAACACCAGGATGAAGCGTTCGCTATTTTCCGCGAAAACGCCAGAAAGCACCCGGAACAATGGTTCGTGCATAGCGGCCTGGCGCGAATCTATTCCAGCCAGGGCAAGTTCGACGATGCGGTAAAGGGGATGAACGTGGCGCTGGCGGGCGCGCCCGACGGGCAAAAGAGCTACGTCGAAGGCCTGGTGAAGCGGCTGCAGTCAAAGCAGGATATTAACTAGGGTGGTAGTTGGAAGTTGGTAGTTTGTCTATAAGCCAGAGGTGGGCCTTTCGTCGTTGGTCGTTCCCGGGAGCCAATTCGGCGGACCCGCCCGCCAGTTTTATTAGGGAACGCGGCGGCAGCATGGCTGGAGTTCTGCAGGGACGGCTGAATAAAGCGGAGGAGTTCAGTCGTCCTTACGGACCGGCTACTGGGTTTATTGCTAACCTTGGCGTCTACTTCCCGTCCAACACCATCAGGGCTACTATATTCGGTAACATGCTGGCGCCTTTAGCCACTCCGCCGCGCCGCCGCTTGGGATGGCTGACTTCGGCCGCCATTCACGGCGCGCTGCTGGCCTGTCTGCTCTACCATCCGCCGGCGATTTTTATTTCCCCCCGATTTGCCGCCCATGGCACTGGAGGCAGCACGCAGACGGTGTATTTGACTGCGAGCAATGATTATTCAGTGGCGCCCAAGAGCAGCGAGCGCACCATGCGGCTAACCGCGCCCTCTGCGGCGCCCGTGGTGCGCATTACGCGGCTAAGCAAGAAGGAGAGCGGGGGGCGGAGTTTGCACCCAGCGCATGCCGCCAATACCGGCGGCTCCACCTATGGCTCGATGATGGAAGGATCGGTGGGGACGGAGGTGCGCCCGGCGCTGCCGGAGGTTTTTCCCGATCCCGATGTGGACCGCGCCAGCCTTCCGCCCAGCGTGCAAGGCGACGTGATAGTGGAGATCACGATTGACGAGCGGGGCAACGTGACCGAAGAGCGCCTGCTCACGGGCGTGGACCACGGGGTGGACGACAAAGTGATTGCCGCGCTCAAGAACTGGCATTTCCGCCCGGCCACCTCTGACGGTGTGCCTATTCCCTCCAAGCAGGATGTG
>DASYWT010000236.1:0-20799 GCA_035935775.1 Terriglobales bacterium | reverse complement strand
AAGTATCGCCGCGGCACTCCCGGTCCCAACCTGGGCGTAATTGTGGAATATGACGCGCTGCGCGGCACCAAGGGCGCCTTTCACGGCGACCAGCACAGCGCCCAAGGCCCAGTGGGACTGGCCACTGCGGTGGCCATGGCTGAGTTTCTGACCCGCACCCACACGCCGGGGACGGTGACCGTGTACGGAACACCCGGCGAGGAGATGATGCCGCCGGAAGCCAAGACCGTGATGTGGGACGCGGGCGTATTCAAGGGCGCCGATCTTATCGTGCGCAGCCATTCTTTCAACGTAACGCGCCACGCTGCCCCGGGCTTTGGCACTTGCTGCATGAATATTGATGGTGTGAAGTACACATTCTCGGGCGCGCCCGCCCATGAACTCACCTCCTGGAATGGGCGCAATGCTCTGGAGGCGGTGATCAAGCTGTTCAACAACATTGATGCGGTGCGCAGCAACATGCGCCCGGAAACCCGTATCCAGGGCGTAATTACCGAGGGCGGCGCCGCGCCCAACGTGGTGCCCGACAAGGCCGCCGCCGACTTCTACATCCGCTATCCCGATTCTGTCTATCTCGAGCAGGTGACCAATTGGGTAAATGACGCGGCGCGGGCGGCCGCCCTGGCCACCGGCACCAAGGTGAAGATTGACCATTACGGCCACGATCGCGACGGCATTTCAGTGGCCACCCTGCAGGAACTGTCATTTGCCTACATGAAGCAATTTGGCGCCACGGGAATTGACCCTGATCCCGGCAAACCCCAGGGTTACGAGGAAACCGGCAGCGTCTCCAGCCAGATTCCAGGCGTGGAGGTCACTGCGAAATCCTCCAACTGGGCTAACCATACCTACGGCATGGAAGCGGACGCGCTGACCGACATAGGCCACCACGGATTCCTGGTGGATGCGGAGACCATGGCGGCAGTGCTTTACGATTACGCCACTCATCCCGAGTATCGCCAGGCGGTGAATACCGAATTCACGCACATCAAGTCGCTGTTTGCCGAATACCAGGCAGCGCTGCAGAAGGCGTATCCCCAGCCCGCCGTGCCGGAGCCGAAATAGCGGCGGTCACATTGGGGGCTGAAGCTCAGATTTTTAGTGCGATGGCTCGAGCGACTGAAGCCGCGCGCTTCCACAGTCAGTGAAAGTGACGTAACGAGTTACGTCTCTACGGCGGGCCCCTGGGCGCATCGGCAGAGCGTTGCTTGGCAGTGTCTCCCGAGATGCGAAAAGCAGGTCCTTCGCTGCGCTCCCTCGCAAAAGCTCAGTCGCGCAACTCAGGATGACAATATTGCAGGAGCAGGCATGGCGATGCAGGGAGGGGGCACGGCGCGGTTGGAGCGGTAGAAGCGGCTAAAGTTGCGCCCTTCCGAAGTCCAGCCGGAAGTGTATTCATGCCCCGTCAGCCTGCAAAGATTTTCGTTGGCTCCGATGGCCGTGCCTAAGAATGAATGTGGGCCGGGGGGACCGGTTGACGGGAACCTGACTGCTGCTGATCGCACACGAATTCCACCCCGTACAAATACACCATCCGGTTGCGTACAATTCCCGCTCGTTGCCTGGGCTCACCCGAGTGCGGATGGGTGAATTCAATCTCGACCACGGATTGGGGTGCCAGGTCGGCCACAGCGAACAGGTACATCCCGCCCTCGCTCACGCGCAGGCCGTATCCTTCGACCACGCCTAGGTCGGTGGTGATTCGCACCGGCGCCCGCAGCCAATGGCGGCGCCAGCGACGCCTTTCCCCTTTTATGGAATGGCTTGGCATATTGTTGACAATTATTGCGATTTGCGTGCCGGACATGAAAGTTACGGACGTTCAGGCCAAGTACATCAGGTCTTCTGCGTAGTTGGGCGGAGAACACTGGGAAGCAGATAAGGGCCATCAATCCGAAGGCGTGGAGTGCTGAACCGCTCGCGAAATGTCACAAACTGACCGCCTTGCCAGCCGATAGCGGTAACCCCGCCATTCGATGACGCTGGTGCAGGCAGAGGCCAAATGGCCGTAAAGCCAGGTCCAGGTGGCCAGCGGAACCAATAGAGTAAATGTCCAGCCGTGGCGCTGAAACCATGGTCGCGAGTCAGGCAGGGCCATGGCGGCAAGTTTCTTGCGCGCCGTTCCTTTCAGCATGCCCGCAGCTAAAAGAAATGCGAGCACGACTCCTGCAATCCAGTGCGCGTAGGTCAAAGCCACCACGCAGGCCACCATGCCCAGGCAGTACATGAGAGTGGCAAAAAACGACAGCGCCCACAGGCGTGGCGCATAAACGCGGGTGATGATCATTTGCCGCTGGATCCAGCGCAACAGTTCGCGAGCGGCGATGCCGTCGCTGCTCACCACCAGCGCCCCCGGTGCGAAACGCAGTTGCAGCTCCGCGGATCGCACAGCCTCGGTCAGCACGTAATCGTCGCTGGCGGTGGTAGCCCAGGCCGATTCCATTCCCAGGCAGTAAAACAACTCCCTGGGCAGCGCCATGGCGCCGCCCCACAGGAGCTCGATTTTGCCCGGACCGAAGCTGCCGAAGATCACGGCGTTCCATGCATTGCGTAAGGCCGGCCAAAAGTCTGCGGGCTCCGGCAGGTAAACGCGATAGCCGGTAGCTGCCCCTACCCCGGCCTCAGCCAGAGGAGCCACCAAGGCGCGCAGCCATCCGCGGGACACTCGACCATCGGAGTCGGCAAAGGCCAGCACTTTTGTTTGCGGGCGTGAAGCGCGGACCGCCGCCAGCAAGTTCTGCAGTTTTTCGGCCGCCTCCGCCGGCTTGCCTTCGGAAAACACCACTCGCGCTCCTGGTGGCAACACTCCCGGTGGAATATCGGCTGGCGCCCGCGCTGCCACGATGAGTTCATAATCGGGATAGTCGAGGTTCGCCAGCGCAGCCAGGTTTTCCTGCAGGCCCTGGTCGTGGCCTTTCACCGGAACAATCAGGCTGACCGGCGGCAGGAAGGCGCTTTGCTTCTGATCCGGCAGTCGCTCGCGGTAATAGCAGAACTTGTCCCACTCGCCACGCCAGGAATTTGCCGCCAGCAGGACTGCCGGCGCCACCAGGATGACGAACAGCCACATGCGTTCCCCCGCTCCAGCGCGGCGGACCGTCGCCGCTCAGTTTTGTATTGTATAGATCAGAAGTTCGGCGCCGTGGTCGGCGCGTGCGGGGACCGCCACAAAGAAGCGGTCGAATCCCTTCAGCAGTTTTCCCCAGTAACCGGCGGTGCGCGCTCCCACCCGGGACGGAACCTTGGCCAGCAACCGGTAGTGGTCGGCGTCCTGCTGCTGAAACACGCTGATATAGCCTTCTCCGCCGGGCGCGTAAATGCGCTTGCGCGCAGCATCGTAGTAGAGGTCGTCGGAATCCTGAACGCAGGGCAAAGTGGCCACCACCCGGCCGGAGTTCGTGTCCACTACCAGTAGCCGGGGCGGCTCGCGCGTAACCACAAACAGCCGGTGGCTGGCTTCATCCAGCGCCATGGGGAAGTTGCTTTCCTCCTTTATCGGCCAACGCGTGATGGCGCCGGTCTGACGATTGATGGCGGCAATCTGTTTCAGTCCAGGCAGGTTGACGTAGATATTCGGACCGGATTTTTCCAGTTGAAAGGATTCCGGGTGGGCGCCCAGCTTGAATTCCTGCGGCAGGCGCTGGTTGGTGGTCACGTCTACCATGGCGATGGCGCCGTCACCGTAGCCGACGTAGAGGCGCTTGGCCGGCGGGTCATAACGCAGATTGTCCACGTCGTCGCCGAAATCGATGGTAGCCAACTGCGCATACGATTCGCCGTCGAAAATGTATAGCTTGCCTTTGTCGCTGCCCACAAAAACCTTTTTTACTTCCGGCGCGTAGGCCACACCCTGCGGACGCGGAATCCCAGGAATGGTGTGCCCCACAACCCCACCCGCAAGGTCAATCGCTTCCTCCGTGTTGTTGCCCAAAGCGGAGATGAACATCGTGCCCTCGGGTCCGAGCGCAAAGTGGTCAATCCGGCCTTGCACATTGGGCATTGGAATGGCCCCGGTCAGAGTCATGGGGGCGTCCCCGGACTGGGTTTGTGCGTTCAACCATCCGACCAAAACAAAAATCAGAGACAACAGGATGACGTGGCGAAGGGTGGTATCTTTCATCTATTTTTGCTTCCCTTCTTACTGCGCCGTTGCCGGCATATCCAGATGGCGAATCAGCCAGGGAATAATCACTTTGTTGAAGATCACGGGGTCAGGCCACACCCCCACCTGCCGCCCCAAATGTCCGCCTTGGGGATTGATCCACGCGTCCTTGGGGATGTCGCCGTTATCAAGAACCAGGTAAATATCCGACATCGGGACCAGGGTGTCCTTTGCCCCGGCGATGATCAGCATGGGCGTGGTGGGCTTGCCGATCAGATGCTGGTTTACCAGCGACATCTGCGGTGAAATCCCGTTCGCCTCCTCGATGGTTTTCACGCCATAGAGATACTGGAACACCTGGGAGAGGCCAAAGAGGTATTCCCGATTGCGCAACATCTCGTCTTCATGCAGGCCGTGAATGTAGCTGGCGTGCACGCCGGGTGATTGGGCGATCGCGCACTTCAGCCGGGCGCGCTCCACGATGGCCAGCTTAGTGGCCCAGTAGGCGCCCCAGCTCTGGCCTTCGGCGGCGATGCGGGTCTTGTCCACGTCCGACCGGGCCAGCAGCCAGTCAATCACGCGGGAGTACAGGCGGTCGGCCGTGGGGCTGGCCTTGATGGGCGCCTGGCCCGTTCCCGGAGTATCCACTGCAATGTAGCCAATGCCGTGCGGGATGGCGGCGTCGAAACTTAAAGACATGGTTTCTTTGCGGCTGTCAGCGCCGTTGATCGCAATCACCATGGGAACGGGACCCTTGGCGTCCTTGGGCATGCGCAGGTAACCGACGATTTCCTTCCCCTCAAACGGTATCTGGACCACCTGGAGGGGCGGATCGAGCAGGCGACCATGTGCCACGAAGGCTTCCAGCGACTTGTTATAGGAGCGCAGCTTGCCCGCGGAAATGGGCACTGGCCAGTTACCGAAATAGTAGAGCCGCCAGGCGCGCAGGTAGGCGGCGTTCGCCTTGGCGGGGTCGCTCGCCTCCAGCGACTTGCCCTGCGCCATGTAGCGGTCGGCCACCGCATCGAAGGCGGCCGCCCATTCGTCCATGTCCTTGGTCTTGATGTGCTGGAACGCCTCGCTCACGTCAGCGGGATCAAGCCCGATCATGGGATACATCCCGGTGCGAGCGCGGGCCAGAGCTTCGGTCTTGATTTCTTCCAGGGTGCGCTCGCGCGGCGGTTCCTGGGCGGCAAAAGCATCGGCGGTCATGGCGGTCACAACGAAAAGTAAGGTGAGGATGGTATAGAAGGCGGCAAATTTTGACACCCGTGTTCTCCCTTTTGACCTGCGCTTGAACTCACAAACTTTCCGTTACGAAAATTCCTGGTAATGCATCATGCAGATTTGGGTGGCGCAGATTTGGGTGGCGCAGATTTGGGTGGCGCAGGCCTTCAGGCCTGCAGTAAATGCAGAAACAACGAAGCGGGCTTCAGCCCCTGAGGTACTTCATGCCATTCACCTTACCCTCAGCGGCTAAAGCCGTCTTCTCCTAAATCGCCTTGCCTGCAGGGCCGAGGCCCTGCTCCACCCATTTCTTTTCGCACTTCACCAATCAATGCCGCCGCTGCTCTTCTAGTGCACGGCCGCGGTCGTCTGCCCATGTTTCAGGTGCTGGTCCAGATATGTCATGGCGGTCTCGAACGCCTTCTCCTGCACCGCATCGGGCTTGTAGGAACCATCCGCCTCGCGGTAGCTGAACACATAGCCGTGCACAGGATGGTTGTAGCTCACCCAGGTCACATCCTTGCCCGCTTCCTTCATCCACTCGTAGGTCAGCTTGAAAATTCCCTGCAGGTGGTCCTGGTCACGTCCCATGATCAGGATGGGCGTGTGAATGGTCTTAATCCGCTCCATGGCCGCGGGCTTGTTGGCGTTGCGCCGCACCAATTCGATGTCCTGATACTGAATTTCCGTGCCTTCGCGAGGCGCGCTGGGCCCGGTGTTGACGCTCAGGAATTCATGGGCTGCGGGCTCGATGCAAACTCCGGCGTTGAAGTCGTATTCACTGGCGGCCTTCAGGATCATTTCTCCGCTGTGGCTCACGCCCATGGCGCCGACCCCGTTCTTGTCCACATAGGGAAGCGTTCTCAGATAGCGCAGAATGGCGATCAGGTCCTCGTGGTCGAGCGTGGGATTGGACTTGAGCATGCGCCGCCCGCCGCTGATGCTGTCCGGCAGGTTCTGGCCGGGACGAAATTGATCTTCATAAAAGTGCGGCACCTCGTTGCGGTAGTTGATGGTAGCCACCACATAACCGCGCGCGATCATGCGGTCCTGCATCGGCGCCAGGCGCTGCGTAAGATCCTCAACTTTCCGCATGCCCTCCCTGCCTTCGCCAAAGCCCATGGTGACCACGGGGAAGGGGCCATTTCCAGCGGGCTTGCGCACGGCGATGGGCACGTAAATTTCGTCTTTGGTAAGGACGAAGGTGTAGTCGGCGGGAATGTCCGAGCCGGGTACCGGCTTGCGGATCACGTAGCCATGGGAAGGAGTCTCCTCCGCCGCGGGCGCGCCGCCTGGCAGTTGCGCCCAGAGGCCTGATTCCATCGGCACGAACAAGAGCGCGCCGAGCACTCCCAGCGATCCCAGCGCCTGCATCATGAAACGGAACATTGTGCGCGAGCTCCTTGGTCAAAATTGGTATGATGCTTCTACCACTCGACCTCTTGTGGGTCAAGACTTGATTGCCCACCCCAAAGCCCCCTTTCCCCGGCACCCAGCCAACCGCTTAGCTAATTCCGCCTTTATTTGTATGATCTTCTGACCCGGTTGCCCAATGCCGAACCTCGGGAACGGTCAAAACGCCAGCAGAGCCGCTTTCAACTACCCGGATTTCGTCTCTTACGAGATCGGCCGGCTCTTCATCGTGCTGGCGCTGGAGATGCAGTCGGTGGCCGTAGGCTGGCAGGTGTATGACATCACCAAGCGGCCGCTCGATCTCGGCCTGGTTGGCCTGGCTCAGTTTCTGCCCGGAGTTTTTCTGTTTCTGGTTTCCGGCCAGGTGGCCGACCGCTTCGACCGCCGCCACCTGCTGCTGGTTTGCTACGGCGGATTTGCCCTCTGCTCCGGGCTGCTGCTGGATATCTCGTGGCGCAGGGCTCCGTCGGTCAACGCAATTTACGTGGTGCTCGTGCTATTGGGCGTGGTGCGTTCATTCAACGGACCCGCGGGGCGGGCGCTGCTGCCGCAACTGGTCCCGGAACAGCATTTCCCCAGCGCGGTGGCCTGGAACGCCAGCATTTTTCAAAGCGCCACCATCATGGGCCCGGTGGTCGGCGGACTGATCTACGCCGCCTTTCGCGGGCCCGCGGCAGTGTACGCCACTTCCCTGGCCGGCGCCGGCGTCGCACTGTCGGCGGCAAGTCAGATCAGGCACCGCATGCGTATCCGCCGCAAGGAGCAGGTGGGCCTGGGCAGCGTGCTGGCCGGCTTCCGCTATGTGTGGCAGCAGAAGCTGATCCTGGGTTCCATCTCGCTGGACATGTTCGCCGTCCTGCTGGGAGGAGCCGTTGCCCTGCTGCCGGTTTACGCCCGCGAAATTCTGCACACCGGCCCCTGGGGCCTGGGCCTGCTGCGCAGCGCTCCGGGGGTTGGCGCGGGCATCATGGCCCTGCTGCTGGCGCACCGGCCTTTGCGGCGCCGGGTGGGAGCAACCATGCTGTGGTGCGTGGCCGGCTTCGGCGTGTTCACCATTGTTTTCGGCCTTTCCCGAAGCATGGTGATCTCGCTTCTGGCGCTGGCGCTGGTGGGCGCTACCGACATGGTAAGCGTGGTGATTCGCGGCACCCTGGTGCAACTTGCCACGCCGGACGAAATGCGCGGGCGGGTGAACGCCATTGACATGCTCTTCATCGGCACGTCCAATGAATTCGGCCAGTTCGAGTCAGGCATAACCGCACAATGGTTCGGCACCGTGCCGGCGGTGGTCCTGGGAGGAATCGGCACGCTGGTAGTAATCGCCATCTGGGCCTGGCGCTTCCCCGAACTGCGGCAAGCCGACCAGATCCCAGGCGTGCAGACCGCGCCCGAGGGAGTGGGGGCGGAGAATTTGTAATTTGGCAATTCGTAATTTGTAATTTTTCTACCAGCTCGGTTCGCAGTGGCTTTCCGATTACCAATTACAAATTGCTCAATTACCAATCAGCCCAGGATATCGCCGGCATCGTGGATTGCTTCCGCCAGATCTTTGAGGAACAACGCGGCTTGCGCGCCATCCACCACCCGGTGGTCGCAGGAAAGAGTGAGGGTCATCATGGGCCGCACTTCGGGCTGCCCATTCACCACTACCACGCGCTCGGCGATGCGGCCGACAGCAAGAATGGCAGCTTGCGGCGGCGTTATGATGGCGTGGAAGGAATCCACGCCGTACATGCCCAGATTGCTGATGGTGAAGGTAGCGCCGGAAATGTCGGCAGGATGAAGCTTCCCCGTTCGGGCCCGCTCCGCTTTGTCCCGCAGTTTGGCGGCGATTTCGACCAGTAATGCTTTGTCGGCGTTAGGAATGACCACGGATACCACGCCGTCTTTCACCGCCGCAGCTACCCCCATATTCACTTCGCGATTGGCCTGCACCGAAGCGCCCGTCCAGGTCCCGTTCAGGCGGGGATGCCTGGTCAGAACACGGCTGACCAGCGCGACCAGCAGGTCGGTGTGCGAAAGCCTGGCCCCAGATTCCTTTTCCACGGCGGGGGCCAGGCGGGCGCGAACGCCAATCAGCGCTGTCGCATCCACATCCCGGCTGAGGTAGAAGTGTGGCGCCGTGGTCCAACTCTGCGTGGTGCGCTCGGCCATGAGCCGCGCTACCGGGCTCAGCGCATCATTGGCAACCACAGGAGCCGCCGCTGGAGCGGTAGCGGGCTCCACTGCCGCCAGCACATCGTCAGTAGTGATGGCTCCATCCGGTCCAGTGCCCCGCACTTTGCTCAAATCCACGTTGTACTCTCGGGCCAGGCGGCGCGCCTTAGGTGAAATTCGGCCGCCGGTGGAACCAGCAGACTCCGCCACTGCAGAGGGTGCAGGCACGGGACGAGCAGCTTGCGTCCTGGCGCGCGCGACAGAAGCAACCGGCGTGGCCTCTGCGGGCGGCTTCTCGCCCGGCGCGACCAGCCAGGCAATGGTCTGGCCGACGGGAACTACATCGCCCTCCTGCACCTTAATGCCGGCGAGGATGCCGTCGCCGGGCGCCTCTACTTCCATCACCGCTTTGTCGGTTTCCACCTCCAGGAGCGGCTCACCTTTGGCGACCTCCTGGCCTTCCTTCTTGAGCCAGGAGATGAGCTTGCCGGTTTCCTGCGCCATCTCCAGTGCGGGCATGACAACGCTAATGGGCATAAGGACCTTTTAAAACCACCTTTTCACCACAGAGACACAGAGGCACAGAGGACCCAAATTTCTGATTGATGATTTATGATTGACGATTGAAAACCCGCTGTCGTTGCAAAGCAAATCGTCAAGCGTCAATCGAAAATCGTCAATTCTTCTTTGTCTCTGTGGTGAATACGAATCAGTCGGTACTGGTCAGTTCCGGCACCTGCTCGGTTTTGGCGCTGGCCTCAATCATCTCCAGCACGCGCTTGCTGGGCGCTGATTCATGCTCGCGCGTAGTGGGCAGCGGTCCGTTCACAGTGTAGTAATGTGCGCCGGCCACCAGCAATTCCTCCGCCGGGAAGCGCGTAATCACCTCGTGCCCGGTGGGCGTGACCACGATTTCTTCTTCGATGCGAGCCGCACTCCAGCCGTCGGTGGAAGGCCAGAATGTTTCCAGCGCGAACACCATGCCCGGCTTGATTTCGTGTGGATGGTCGAACGAAACCAGGCGGCTGATAACCGGCCGTTCCCAAATCGCCAATCCAACTCCATGGCCATATTGCAAAGCGAAACAGGCCTCCTCGTTAGGGAAACCGAACTCCTGAGCCTTCGGCCAAACAGCCGCAATTTCCGCCGTCGTCCTCCCGGGGCGCACCAGCTCAATGGCGGCATCCAGGTATTCGCGGCAGCGCTTGTAGGCATCCACCATGGCATGCGAGGCGTAGCCGATGGTGAAGCAGCGGTAGTAGCAGGTGCGATAGCCCATGTAGGAATGCAGAATGTCGTAGTACACGGGATCACCGGGGCGCAGCACGCGGTCGGAAAACACGTGGGGATGCGGGTTGCAGCGCTCGCCGGAAATGGCGTTCACCGCCTCCACGTATTCCGAGCCCAGGTCGTAAAGCTTCTTGCTTACCAGCCCCACCGCCTCGTTCTCGCGCACCCCCGGCTTCATATAGCGGTAGAGGTCGTCGTAAGCCGCGTCCACCATCATGGCGGACATGTTGAGCAGCGTGATCTCATCCTGCGTCTTGATGACGCGCGCCTCGGACATGAGCGCCTGTCCGTCCACCACCTTCAGCCCTTCCTTCTGCAGCGCGAACAGGACGGGCGGCTCGATGATGTCAATGCCCAGCGGCTCTTTGTGCAGGCCGCGCATCTCCAGTTCGGTGCGGATTTTGCGCGCCACGTCCTCGGCTCGCCCCATCTCCGGCGTAATCGCGCCGCGCAGCATGGAAATGCCCGGGCGCGAGCGCTCGCCCAGCCAGGGACAGTGCAACTGGTGATGGCGGGCGGCGGAGCCGAAGTCCCAGAGAATGGGCTCGTCATTCTGCGGCAGCAGGGTGAAGCGGTTGGCCTTGTCCTGGGCCCAGGTGCCAATGTGCGTGGCCGTCAGGTAGCGCACATTGTTCATGTCGAAGCAGAGCAGCGAGCCCATTTCCGACTTGGCCAGCAGCGCCTTGGCTCGGGCCAGACGCTCGCGGCGCAGGCGGTCGAAGTCCACCCGGTTTTCCCAATCAACCGCCATGGTTCCATAAGTTGGCAGTGCCATAACGCCTCCTGGGGACAGCTTCAGGATTTTCCGCAGAGTTTCCGCGCCGCCTCAAACACCGACTGCTCGGTGGGTACGGTCACATCTTCGAGCGGCGGTGAGAATGGAATCGGAACGTGCATCGCGGCCATGCGGTGTACCGGCGCATCCAGATCGTAAAACGCTCCTTCGGCGATGACCGCGGTCAATTCCGCCGTCACGCCGAAGCGCCCATAACCTTCATCCAGCACGATCACCCGGGAAGTCTTTCTGGCCGATTCGATCAGCGCCTTCTCATCCAGCGGCCAGGTGGTGCGCGGGTCAATGACCTCGGCGCTGATGCCACTCTCCTCCAGCATGGCCGCGGCTCCCAGCGCCACCTGCACCATGCTGCTGGTGGCCACCAGCGTGATGTCTTCGCCCTCGCGCTTCACGTCGGCCACCCCGAAGGGAATCGTGTAGTCCTCTTCCGGCACTGGCCCCTTGAGCTTGTACATCATCTTGTCTTCGAAGAAGACCACCGGATTCTCATCGCGAATGGCGGTTTTCAGCAGACCTTTGGCGTCGTAAGGCGTGGAGGGCAGCACCACCTTGAGCCCGGGAACGTGGCTGAACCAGGCGTGCAGCGACTGCGAATGCTGGGCTGCCGAGCGCCGGGTCGCTCCCAGCGTAGTCCGC
Organism: Terriglobales bacterium; assembly: GCA_035935775.1. Taxonomy (GTDB): domain Bacteria; phylum Acidobacteriota; class Terriglobia; order Terriglobales; family Acidobacteriaceae; genus JAICWP01. Next base: position 9,178 of record DASYWT010000236.1, on the reverse strand, counting down.
ATCACCATGGGCACCTTCCAGGCTCCGCCCGACATGTAATGAACTTTAGCCGCCTGGTTCACCATCTGGTCCATGGTCAGGGTGATGAAATCGCCGAACATAATGTCCACTACCGGGCGCAGCCCGGTCATGGCCGCGCCAACGCCCAGGCCGGTGAAGCCGGCTTCCGAGATGGGCGTATCAATCACGCGCTCCTTGCCGAATTCTTCCACCAGGCCGGAAAGCACCTTGAAGGGCGTACCCGCTTCGGCTACGTCCTCGCCGATGATGCAAACCGCCGGATCACGGCGCATCTCTTGGGCCAGGGCCTCGTGGACGGCCTGGGCGAAAGTCAATTGTCGCCCGTTTTCAGGCATATACGTCCTGCTCCACCTCTTGCGGGCTGGGATAGGGCGCAGCGATGGCAAACTTCACTGCCGCGTCAATCTCCTTTTTGACTTCGGCGTGAATGCGCTCGAAATCCGCGGGCAGAGCCACCCCCTGCTCCGTTAACCAGCCCGCCAGCAGCTTGAGCGGGTCACGCTGCGACTTCCAGCGCTGCTCCTCTTCCTTGGAGCGGTAGTACTCACGGTTGATGTCGCCCACGTGATGGCCGCCATAGCGATAGGTGTTGCATAAAATGAACGCCGGCCCTTCGCCCCGTCGGGCCCGGGCCACCAGTTCCGTTGCCTTGGTGTACACGGCGCGCACGTCCTGCCCGTCAACGCTTTCGGCGCGAATGCCAAAAGCCGTGGGCCGGGCCAGGATGTCGCCGGCCGTAGTCTCCGAGTAATGGGTGTACTCGTTGTAGAGATTGTTTTCGCAGACATAGATGACGGGCAACTTCCAAAGCTGCGCCAGGTTCATGACTTCGTACAGCGAGCCTTGTCCCAGCGCGCCTTCTCCGAAAAAGCAAACACACACCCGGCCATTGCCCAAGCGCTTGGCGGAAAACGCCGCTCCGGTGGCAATGCCCCCACTGCCGGCCACGATGGCGTTCGCGCCCAGATTGCCGGTGGCCGGATCGGCGATGTGCATGGAGCCGCCTTTGCCCCGGCAGTAGCCGGCTTCCTTGCCCAGCAGTTCGGCGAACATACGATCGGGAGCCGCGCCTTTGGCAAGGCAATGGCCGTGGCCGCGATGCGTGCTGGTAATGTAGTCGTCCTGGCGCAAGGCCTGGCAAATTCCCACGGCTACCGCTTCTTCGCCCGCGTAGAGGTGGGCCAACCCCGGCATCAGGGCGCGCGTGTAAAGATCATTCACTTGCTCTTCAAACAGACGGATGCTTACCATCTGCCGGTACATGCGCAGCCAGGCTTCCGCGCCAATGCTAGAAGCGGCTTGCGGCTGCTGAGCCACCGTGGTCATCCTTCTACTCCCGACATTTCTGCCAGCACCTTGAAGACGCAGGCGAAGTCCTGCTTCGCCAGGCCCAAGGCGCGGGCGGCGGTGAGAAATTCATTCGCCACCGCGGTGGTGGGCAGGGGCACATCCAGCTTCCGTCCCATCTCCAGCGCCAGCAGCATGTCTTTTTGCATCATGTTCACGTCGAACCAGGCCTCGTCGGGCATGCGCAGCACAAAGGGTCCGCGATACTGCACCATGGGCGAAGCCGCGGCGCTGTGGATAAGCACATCTACTGCTGTCTCCCGTGCGATGCCGCTTTTCTCCGCCAGCAGCACGCCCTCGGAGAAGGCCATCATCTGCACCGCCAGGCTGAGATTGGTGGCAATCTTCATCGAGAGCGCCAGCCCGTTATCTCCTACATGGGTGACCTTTGGTCCGAGATCGAGCAGCACCGGCTTGATGCGCTCGAACGTTTCCTTGCTCCCGCCTACCATCACCGAAAGCTTGCCCTGCTGCAGGGTAATAACACTGCCTGACACCGGCGAGTCCACCATGTCGGCGCCTTTGTCGCGCACCTTGCCGGCCAGCGCTCGGCTAACCTCCGGGCTCACCGTGCTCATCTCCACTAGCACCTTGCCCCGACTCAGTCCTGCCAGAATCCCCTCCGGCCCTTCCGCGACCGCCTGCAGGGCCGCCGAGTTGGAGACCATGGAGAGCGTCAGGTCGCCGGCCTGGGCTGCCGCGCGCGGCGAATCCGCCCAGCGCATGCCCAGCTTGATAAGCCTCTCCGCTTTGCCGCGCGTGCGGTTGTAGCCGGTGACGGTGTGCCCTTTGCCGAGCAACCGCTCCACCATGTTGCTGCCCATCACTCCCAGGCCGACAAATCCAAGGTTCGCCATCTATCCGCGTCTCCGAGTCAGGAAGCAGGCCGGGAAAGCATTCGCTCCTCGCCGTCAGAAGGCAAGCGCGAGTCCTCTCGTACTTGCTGCAGGTGAGCACGCATTTCGGAACGCGCCTGCTCCGCGTTGCGCGCTTCAATAGCGGCGAAAATGCGGCGATGATAATACTGGCCCCGCTGCGGGCCATGGGGGTTCTGGAAGGTGCGCAGCCGCTGCTCGCGCAGCAACCCGACAATCGAATCAATCAGCGAGAGAATGATGGGATTGGCAGCGGCTTCCGCCAGGGAAAGGTGAAAATCCAGGTCCGCCTCAATGAAAGCGTCGGCATCGTCGAGGGAGGCATCCATCGCCGTAATCGCCTCACGCATGGTGGCCAGGTGTTGCTCCTCGGCCCGCGCAGCCGCCAGCGCGGCAATCTCCGGCTCCAGGATTTCGCGCACTTCCGCCAGACAGGTTGCACCCTCCCCCTGCCCGATCTTGACCATCAGGTCGAGCGATTGGCGAATGGCGTGGGAGGTGCCATTGGTCACAAAGGTGCCGCGCCCGGTATAGGCCTCTACCAAGCCTTTTTCCCGCAGCGCCTTCACCGCCTCGCGCACGGCCGTGCGGCTCACTCCGAACTGCTCGGCCAAATCGCGCTCCGCCGGCAACTGGTCGCCCGGCTTAAGCTCGCCCTTGAGGATCGTATCCTCAATTTGCTGCACGATCTGCTCGTACAGCCGCGATGTACGCACTATTTTGTACATAAAGTTCCCCGACTGCCTCCGCGAAAATCGCTATTGCCCGCTCCGCTAGACCGCACGCGAAACGCGCGCCTGCTGCGCTTCATCCTCAATCCAAACCGTTTTGATGTTGGTGAACTCGCGGATTCCATGTACGCCCAGTTCCCGCCCATGTCCGGATTGCTTCACACCACCAAAGGGAATGCGCGGGTCGGAGGCCACCATTTTATTGATAAACACCATGCCCGCTTCCAAATCGTTGACGAAGCGCTTGCGCTCGAATTCATCGTTGGTCCAGGCGCTGGCACCGAGCCCGAAACGGCTGTCGTTGGCGATGGCAATGGCTTCGTCCACATCCTTGGCGCGGAAGAGGCAGGCCACGGGACCGAACAACTCCTCGCGGTATGCCGGCGAGCTCTTGGGAATGTTGGTCAGCACGGTGGGAGCATAGAAGTTTCCCGGCCGGTCGCTCAGCGGCTTGCCCCCGGTTAAGAGACGAGCGCCGGCCTCCACCGACCTGTGCACGTCGCGCTGCAGGTCAACTACGGCGTCGGCAGTAGCCAGCGGGCCCAGTTCTACGTTCTCCTGCATGGGATCACCAATAACCAGGGCCTCCATTTTGGCCACAAACTTTTTCTCGAACTCGGCGGCGATGGCTTCCGACACGATAAAGCGCTTGGCGGCAATGCAGGATTGTCCGTTGTTCTGCACCCGGGCTTTGACCGCGGTAGCCACGGCCGTATCCAGATCGGCGCTGGGCATCACGATAAAGGGGTCGCTCCCGCCCAGTTCCAGCACCACCTTCTTGATTCTCTTGGCCGCCGCCATTCCCACCTGAATGCCCGCCCCTTCGCTGCCGGTGAGGGTGGCTGCCATCACGCGGGAATCGTCCAGAATGCGGTCCACTTGACCGGAGGTCACCAGCAAGGTTTGAAATGCGCCCTCGGGGAAGCCGGCCCGGCGAAAAATGTCTTCGATAGCAAGCGCACATTGGGGAACGTTGGAAGCATGCTTAAGCAGCCCCACGTTGCCGGCCATGAGCGCGGGTGCTGCGAAACGCATGACTTGCCAGAAAGGAAAATTCCACGGCATCACCGCCAGCACCGGCCCCAGCGGCTGGTAGCGGATGTAGCTGCGGGCGGCGGTAGTCTCTACTGACTCATCCGCCAGGAAGCGCTCAGCATTTTCCGCGTAATAGCGGCAGACCAAGGCGCACTTGGCGGCCTCGGCTACGGCGGAGCCGATGGTTTTGCCCATCTCCAGCGTCATGAGGCGGCCAAACTCCTGCTTTTCGCGCTCCAGAATGTCGCCTGCACGCACCATCACGCGCGCGCGCTCGGCAAAAGGAACCTTTCGATATTCAGAAAAAGTGGCCGCTGCCTTTTCAATTTTTTGGTCAATCTGCTTGTCGGAAAGGGGCTCAAACTGCTTCAGGGTTTGCCCCGTCGCGGGGTTAATAGTGGCAATCGCCATGTGTGCGCCTCCTGGGAAGCCGCCAAGTAGGGTGGCCGCGCGCGCAGGATAAAAGGAACGCGGCCTTTGGTACGACCACCATACCATACATCCAATCGGCCTAGGAAACTTAACTCGCAAGGCCGCTCGTGGCAAGAAGATTGTCAAGAACGCAAGGGCAGATTCGCTTGACAGTCAGCGTGATGTGGTGGTAGAGCTGTCCTACCAATCTAGGGCTTTGGCGGCTTTTAGGGGCGACGCCGGTCTGCCCCTTTCACAAGGAGCAGAATGGAACTCAATTTCGAGGAGTTGCAGCCGAAATCATTCACCCGCAAAGATCGCAAACCCAGCCGACGCCAGTTTTTACAGACTGCGGCGGGCGCCGCGGCGGCGGTCGCCGGTTCCGCCGTCGCATCCTGGGCCAACAACCACCCTCATCCCTCTCCCCAGAGCATCACCTACCTCGATCGCAGGATGTACATCCGCAATATGGAGGTGATCGCGCACATCCTGCCGGGCGAGGACCGCGGCGGCAAGATGCAAATGATGTCGGCAGGCGACCGCCGCTACCTGGTGCAACAGGGCGACATTATTGATGTTTCCGACCTGCGCAAGCCGGTCATGTACAACCAACACGGCTGGAACGGCTACCAGGTGCAGGTGGCCTGGAACCAGAAGCTGAAGAAATGGATCCTCGTTACCAGCGCGGCGGCTCCCATCACCAGTTCCACGCCCACCGCGCCCAACGGCAAGTATGACGACCCCAAGCTGCTGGATGCCTGGCGGAACTACAAAGGCCTGCGCGGGATTCGCGTCTACGATGTGACCAACCCGGCGAAGACTTCCCTGCTCTCGGAGTTCAGCACGGGTGCGACAGGTTCGGGAACGCATCGCAATTACTACGACGGCGGCCGCTACGCCTACCTCGACACGGCTCCCGACGACAGCTTCATTCACCAGATCTCTTATTTCCGCCCACTGGTAAACGGCAACATGATCGTGGACATGTCCGACCCATCCAGCCCGAAAGAGGTTTCCATGTGGTGGGTGCCGGGCTCGCGCAAGGGCGAGGAAGCCGAATACGAGAAGTGGCAGTGGACCAGGCTCAAGTATCCGGAGAAGGACCAGACGCCGTTTGTGGGCTTGCATGGGCCGGTGTACGTGCCTAAGCGCCTGGAAGATGGCGGCAACCGCGGCTACGGCTCCTGGGGCTGCTTCGGCCTGATCATTCTGGACCTTTCTGACCCCAAACATCAGAAGGAAATCGGCCGCTTCGAACCGCCGCCGCAATACGGCGCGGGCGGCATCGCCTTCCACACCATCTGGTGCGGCGCCCTGGACAAGGGCTTCGTGTTCGCCAACGGCGAGACTACAAATCCCGATTGCAACCAGATATTCCTACCCATCTGGGTGATTGATATCCGCGACGAGGAGCGGCCGACACCAGTGGCCCAGTTCCCGCGCCCGGTTCCTCCCCCGGAAGCGCCTTACCGAGACTTCTGCTTCAAGCGCGGGCGTTTTGGAGCGCACAATCCGCCGCATCTGAAAGCGCCGGGCACGATTTCGCCCAACTTCATCGCCTACTCCTACTTCGACGCCGGCCTGCGCTGCTATGAGGTGAGCGACCTGCTGCGGCCGACTGAGGTGGCGTATTTCATTCCGCCCCAAGGCGGCGACTTGCACAAGTGGGCGAGCTGGAACCGCACGGTGGATAACGTACTGGTGGAGTGGGACCGAAACATCATCTATGCCGCCGCCGATACCGGCATTTATGCTTTGAGCTGTCCCAACCTGGGCAAGCCCATCCTCGATCCCATACCGGTGAGCCACTGGTCGTTGCCCGGGCTGAATGTGGGAGCGCCGTAGCGACCTCATTGCCACTACAGGCAAAAAAGATTAACTTTCCCGCCCGGGAGGAAAGCCATGAAAGTTTATGCCCTGCTGGGGGTCGCGCTAGCGGCTGTGACCGGGTTGGCCCAGACCAAAACCGCGCCGCCTCCGAAGCCAATCACCTACGAGCAGGCGGTTGCCAATGAGAAGAAACTGTTTGCCGCCGACCAGAAGCACGATATGGACACCATCAAATCCCTGGTGGCGGATGAATTCGTAGACCTGAACAGGGACGGCAGTTCGGAAAACAAGGCAGGCCTCTTGAAAGAAATTCCCACAATAAAGTTGTTGCATTACGCGCAGAAGAATTTCCGGGTAGTCAGTATGGGGCCCTATGCCTATTCCATCAGTTATGACTCCGCCGCTACCATGGTGAGCGCCAAGGGCAAGCAGTCCCAGGTGCAGAACGCGCTCAACACGGTATGGATGTGGCGCGACGGCCGTTGGCAGATCCTGCTGCACTGTCGGGGAGAGCAAAAGACCTTGCCGCCGAGCCCGTAATCCGGGGGCGAAGTGATGCCATACAAGAAAAAAGCCCCGCTTTCGCGGGGCTTGAGTTGTCGACGGCTGAAAGAACTCAGGAGTTGCTGGAGTCCTTGATGTCCTGGTCGGCCTGCTTGTTGGCTTTTTTGGTCTCCAGTTTGCTATTCGCGGTGGGCTGCAGCGTCTGGATGGCCTTGCCCAGGCTCATGCCCTTCGTGCTCGTGCTCGCATTGGGCGTTACCGGACATTTCGCGCTGGTGGGAGCGGCCACACCGGTCATGTCAGCCTTCATGCAGGCAAAGTTAATGCCCAGGTTATGGCTCACGTGAGCCGCGGCCACGCACTGGCCCAGGTTCTTGAATCCAGAACAAGCTTGCTGTGCCGGCATGTGGGTCAGGGATTGGATCTTCCCGGCCAGGGCCGTGTTCTTCGTCAGCAGCTGATCCATGTTCATGCCGTGAATTGAAGAGCTAGACGTGTGGGGGTCCATGCGGTGCGAACCGCCCTCGCCCATCGCCGGATTCATGCCGCCCGGGCCCATGCCATGGCCGTGCTGCGCAAATGCGGGAGCGCCGCACAGCATTACCACCAGCGCCAGAACTGTGATCTGCAACTGCTTCATAGGGTTGTTGTCCTCCTTGCGTACCTGCTGCAACTGCAATTATTTGCCGTAGCTTCTGTGATACAGGCGTCCAACATTGACGCCCATGCCGAATGAAACCGAATTCAGGTCGTACTGGATGCTTCGCGTATAGCCCAACTGCAGGTCGAGATAAGCGGAGGGGCTGGCCCCAATCCACGCGGAGAAGCCATTGTCATATGCCAGGTCGGCGGTACCGGTGATCTGCTGGTTGCTCTGAAACGGCCTGCCATGAGACGCCTGTCCGCCTCCGCTCGTGACCTTGCTGAATATGGTCTGCTGGCCAAAGGGCTGGATGTCGTAGCCGGACGCGCCCAGGTTGAAATACTTGCCGAACCCGTAGCTGGCCCCGCCCTGGAAGTGGGTGTTCATGCCCAGGCTGGTGAACGGCCGCAGGAACAATTGCGTGTCGGCCACCGTGTTGGACAAGCCGACCTCAAGAAAAGGGGTCAGATTATTGAAGGAGTGATCGAAATGGTTCGTCCAGTCGAAAGTAGCCCGCCCCGTGCTCAACCCGAGCTTGCTGTCGCCGGCCGGCGCATAGCCCGTCAGCACCGAGCCGAAATTGACTACCGGGTTCAAGAATTTCAGGCGGAGGTCCAGATAGGGATTACCCAGGCCGTTGCTGGAAGTGCCGCCCGTGGTGGAACTGGAAGGACGCACGAAATAAATCGGAACGCCCACATCCACGCCGAAGTGTTCGGTGAAACTATAGCCCACGCTGGAGTTGAGCCGGTACACCTGACCCTCGGCGTTGGAGGTGCCGTCAAATTCCACATAGGACGCGAAACCGGTATCGCTCTGCGAAGGCGCGGCCGGCACCGACTGTGCCATTGCCACCGCAATCAGCACAAGGGTTGCAACCAATAATTTGCCTGGAAACAAGAATCGATGAGACATAAGCTGTGATCTCAATCCCCACTTTCGACCCAAAGGCCGAAGGATTACCGAAGTCATCAGCAGCGGTCGTTGCACGCTGCCCATCTGGGTGCATCCTGTACGCCATTGGCGCAGGAAGCAAGTAACCAAAGTGAATTGAGGAACTTAGCTTTTAGACAGGGAGTACGGAACCCGTCCGAAAATCGGGAAGATATTGCTTTGCACAGGCAAAAATTACAGTTGCAAACGCTGCCCAGGCCGTAAATCACCAAATCAAATGTTACTGACCAAAGCATCCCCAGGTTTGGCAGTTCCGCATCGCATGGGTTTCAATCCTGGTTTGTCATCAAACATTCACCGGCAAGTAATATGGCTGTAACATCGCGGCATTAGATATGGGCAGAACAATGCGTGGCATCCCGGAACACACTGCCTGCCGGCATTCAGCTAGAATGCGGGGAAGATGACGTTGCCCGCGCCGAACAGCGCTGCTAAGCGACCCCCCGCGCGCGACCTAAAGTTCCCAAATAATTTTCTCTGGGGAATTTCTACTTCGGCTTATCAAGTCGAAGGAGGCCGCGCCGACAGCCAGTGGGAAGCCTGGGAAGAGGCCGGCAGGATCAAGTCCGGCGACCGCCGTGGCCTAGCCTGCGACTGGTGGCACAATGCCGAGCGCGATTTCGACCTCGCAAGCGGCTTGGGGCTGAACGCGGTGCGGTTCTCCGTGGAGTGGAGCAGACTGGAACCGCAGGAAGGCGCTTGGGACGGGCAGGCCGTGGCCCGCTATCGCGCCATGTTGACCGGCCTGCGCCAGCGCGGGATCCACCCAATCATCTGCCTGCACCATTTTTCTCATCCGCTCTGGTTCGAGCGAAAGGGCGGATTCC
>DASYWT010000235.1:0-2119 GCA_035935775.1 Terriglobales bacterium | reverse complement strand
CCCGGCGGGCAAACGACTTGGGATGGACCGGCGCGGCGCGGTGCCTTTGCGCTGCCCGCCCCTTCATGGCGCTCAGTTCGGTGCTGTCTCTGAACAGTTCCTTAATCAGCCAGCTCTGAGTTTGAATGGTGTTGTTCTGCTCCACAATCAGCATGGTCATGATGCCGTAAGCCAGCAGGAACAGCACTGTAAGCACCGGCAGTAACGTGTTTTTCTGCTTTGGACTGGTTGTGCTGTTCTCGCTCAAAGGAGCACCTCGTTCTTGATCAATAAGCTGACACTTCTCATGAGCACCTGCGGAGCCACCAGCTTCGGCTCTGCATCTGGCTGTAAACACAAGCCCTTTGACTGGGTTACCCCCTGGTTGTCACCCTGGGAGTGCAATCGCTTGCACATAAGCGGAACCAGGCGATGCAGTCGGCCCCCGTGTTAAACCCTTAGCCCTAAGCTGTTGCTTCCGTGGCTTCCAGAGCCAAAAGCAAGGCTTAGGGAAGCTGTTTACGCCACCTTTCCCACTTCCTTCCCTGTGGCCGCCGGAAGGTCCACTGTAAACTTCGAGCCCTGGCCGGGTTCGCTGTGGAAACTGATGTTGCCGCCATGGGCCAGCAGCATTTTCTGCGCGGTAGACAAGCCCAGGCCGGTACCCGTGGGTTTGGTGGTGAAATACGGCAAGAACACCTTCTTTTGCTGCTCCGATGGAATGCCGGAGCCGGTGTCTTGTACGCTGGCGTACACTCTCCCGCCGTGCTCTTCGCAATGCAGCGTCAGTTGGCCCCCTTCCGGCATGGCCTGGATGGCATTCACAATCAGGTTGGTGAACACGCGCCGCAAGTCGGCGGCGTTGGCGTGCACCGGGCTGACCGGCTGGAACTGGGTGATCACAGAAAGATTGTTGACCCCTCGCCACATCGGCCGGGTGAGTTCCAGGGCGTCCTGCATCAGCGGGCGCACATCCACCAGGGCGGTTTCGCCGCTGCCGCCGCGGATATATTCCCGCACCCGCTTGATGATTTCCGCTCCGCGCCGCGCCGAATTGTCAATCATGCCCAGGTAAAAGCGCTCATCGTCGCTCTGCCCGGGACGCGCCTGCAGCAGCGCCGTGGCCTGGGTAATGGTGTTGAGCACATTATTGAAGTCGTGAGCGATGCCGGAAGCCATCTGGCCGATCGCCAGGTGGCGCTCAGTATCGGAAACCCGCCGCTGCAACTGGTTAATTTCCGTAACGTCGCACACCACCAGCAGGGCTCCAATAATTCCTCCCTCGCTGTTGCGCATGGGATTGGCGGAGACCAGGACGTCCACGATTGAGCCGTCATCCGGATTGGAAAAAGAGCGCGCTTCGTTCTGCACCGTCTCGCCCAGCAAGGCGCGCGTTACTGCCAGCCTGGAATGCTCAGCCGGTTGCTCGTGCTTGTGCACCCCCAGGTGCCGGGCCAGGAAGTTCACATGCTCGCCCCGCAATTCATCACGGGTGCAGGCGCAAATCTGCTCGGCGGCGCGGTTCACGTCCACCACCCGCGCGTTGCGATCAAAGATAAAAACAGCCTCCGGCATGCTCTCCATCAGGGTGGAGAGTTCGAGCAGTTGCTCGCGCGCCGCCTCCCGCTCCCGCCGCCGGGTATCCATCAGGTAGATCACCGACACCGCGACCACGGGAAAAATTGCCAGCTTGGAGTAATTGTGCAGGTGCTCGTTTACGATGATTTGGGCGTTCATGAACCAAAACGACCCGGCAATGCAGACGCCAACGCTCACCAGGGCTGGCCCAATGCCGGCATAAGCCTCCACCAGGGCCACGAAGGCGAGGAAAAGCAGGGGAATGTAGCCCACCACCTTCTCTAAGCCCAGAACCACGCCCAGTGCCGCCCCGCTCACTGCCAGGGCAAACAGATAGGCAAAGACCGGCCGATTTCGCAACCACGAACGCATGGGAGACCTGCTCTCATTAGATGAGCGCCGGGGCCTTTCGGCAGCGTTCCCCCAATCCGCTGCGGCTCTTCCTTCCCAAAACGGCACCCGCAAAAGCCTGGCTGGAGAAGGCAGAGAGCGCCAGGGCACGTGATATCAGCAGGTTAGGGTCCGCCAGTCGGTTTCTTCCGGGGCAACCTGCCTGGGTTTG
>DASYWT010000234.1:0-2939 GCA_035935775.1 Terriglobales bacterium | reverse complement strand
GGGTGCCCTTCGAAGGAACCCCCGGGCCGCTCAACGCCATCACCGACGTTGCCGGGGTGGAGGTGGGCCACACTACCCTGATATCGGGGGATGGGCCGCTGAAGGTGGGCGTGGGACCGGTGCGCACCGGGGTAACCGCCGTCCTGCCGCGCGGGCGCGAAAACAGTGATCCGGTCTTCGCCGGCTGGTTCACCGAAAACGGCAACGGCGAAATGACCGGCACCACCTGGGTGGAAGAGTCGGGCTTCCTCGAAGGCCCGGTGATGATCACCAACACGCACAGTGTAGGCGTGGTGCGGGACGCGGTGATCGCCTGGCGGGTCAAGCACGGCCAGCCCAAGGAATCGGAATACTGGTGGTCGCTGCCGGTGGTAGCGGAAACCTGGGACGGCTTCCTGAACGACGTGAACGGCTTCCACGTGCATCCCGAAGACGTGTTTCACGCCATTGACACCGCCCGCGGCGCCTCGGTTCCCGAAGGCAATGTGGGCGGCGGCACGGGCATGATCTGCTACGAATTCAAGGGCGGGATTGGCACGGCCTCACGCAAGTTGCCCGACAAACAGGGAGGCTATACCGTCGGCGTGCTGCTGCAGTGTAACCATGGGGATCGCGAGCAATTGCGCATTGCCGGCGCTCCGGTGGGCAAAGAGATTACTCAAAATCCGGTGTGGGCCAGCGTGGGCTCGCCGGCACGCGATATGGGTTCCATTATCGTGGTGGTGGCCACTGACGCGCCCCTGCTCCCGCACCAAGTCAAGCGCCTTGCCAAGCGCGTGACTTTGGGCCTGGGCCGCAATGGCGCCATCGCAGGAAACGGCTCGGGCGATATCTTCATCGCGTTTTCCACCGCCAACCCCGGCGCCTTCAACTATTCAAAAATCACGCACCCGGCGATGATGGCCAACGACCAACTCGATCCTGTGTTTGAAGCTACGGTGCAGGCGGTGGAGGAGGCTGAGGTCAATGCCATGGTGGCGGCCCAGACCATGGTCGGCCGTGACGGGCATAAGGCCATCGCGCTCCCTCACGACCAATTGCGCCAAGTGCTAAAGAAGTACAACCGGCTGGAAAAGTAGGGCGGTTCCGCTTTATTTTTGCCCGACAACATTTTTCAAGTTGTCATCCTGCGCACAGAGAAGGACCTGCTGTTGCCCGCCGCTGCGATCGCTTGTGTCCGGCACAATTCTTCAAGTTGTCATCCTGAGCGCAGCGAAGGACCTGCTTTTATCATTTCGCCCCAACCCTCGCTCAGGTCCTCCCATGTAGGATTGAACGAGCGTATGAGAGCGACCTTCTTGCTGCGCAGCCAGCCCTTGATTTCTTTCTCCCGAGCGATGGCGTTCCCGATGTAGTGAAATGTTTCGTAGTAAACCAGGCGATGGATACGGTAATCGGTAGTAAACCCCGGCTCGGTGTCGTATTTGTGCTCAAGCACCCTGCGCTGCAAATTGCCAGTTACGCCGGTGTAAAGGACGCGGGATTTGCTCGCCATGATGTAGACGTAATAACGGCGCTGCATAGAGCAGGTCCTTCATTCAAATGTGGGTATTCCACATTCGAACTCAGGATGACAAACCACAGGTTGAATTGCTGTGCGGAAGGTCACATCCTGAAGCGTCATCTCGGCTAAAAAGGCAAAAGCAGGTCCTTCGCTGCGCTCAGCATGGCAACTCGAAAGGTTTTGCCGTAAAAATCATTACCGTGGCGCAACACAAAGCAGGCCCTTCGCTGCGCTCAGCATGACAACTCGAAAGGTTTTGCCGTAAAAATCATTACCGTGGCGCAACGCAAAGCAGGTCCTTCGCTGCGCTCAGGATGACAAAATCAAAGTGTGTTGCTAGACAACCCGAAGCTTAACAGGCTTTCTGTGACGGAGCGCACTGAGTTTGGATCACGCAATACTTCCCTGATTGTCATTCTGAGCGCCGCGCGACCGAGCTTTGCGAGGGAGCGCAGCGAAGGACCTGCTTTTGCCGTCACGACGCTGCCCTTACTTTCTTCCCGGATACTTCCGCAAACGCCTGCTCCAGCACGTCCAACGCCTTGTCCAGTTGCTGCCGCGAGATGACCAGCGGCGGCTGCATGCGCACCACATTGCCGAAAACTCCGCCCACGCCGATCAGCACTCCATTGCGCAGGCAGAAATCGCGCACCGCTTCGGCTTCGGCACCCGCGGGCGTCAGCGCCGCGTCTTTGACCAGCTCAACGCCGATCATCAGCCCCAGGCCGCGCACGTCGCCGATCAGCGGCGTGTGTTTCTGAATCGCCTTCAACCGCTCCATCACGTAGGCGCCGCTTTCGCGCGAGCGCTGGCTCAGCTTTTCCTCTTCCATCACCTGGATGTTCGCCATCGCGGCGGCACAGGAGACGGGATTGCCGCCGAAGGTAGAAAGATGGTCGCCGGGTGTAAACGCGGCTGCGATCTCCGGGCGCGTGGTGAAGGCGCTGAGCGGGAAGCCGTCGGCAATACCTTTAGCCGTGACCAGAATGTCTGGCGTCACGCCATAGTGCTCGATGGCAAACAGCTTGCCGGTGCGCGCAAAGCCGCTCTGCACCTCGTCGGCAATAAAAAGGATTTTGTGCGCGTCCAGCACCTTTTTGACTTCACGGAAATAATTCACTGGCGGCACGATGATGCCGCCCTCCCCCATCACTGGCTCGGCAATAAAGGCGGCAACGTCGTTTGAAGTACTGAAGCAGATGGCGTCGTCGAGCGCCTGAACCCACTGGCGCACCGCTTCGTCGGGATTGTCCCGCCAGGGAGAACGGAAAAGGTATGGCGCGGGCAGAAAGGCGACGCCGCCCGCGTAGGGCCCGCCGCGCTTCTTGCGGCCGTAATTGCCGGTCACGCTGAGCGCGCCCCAGCTGCGGCCGTGGAAGCTCATCTGCAGTGAAAGATATTCGTGCTTGCCGGTGAAAAGCCGCGCCAGCTTGAG
>DASYWT010000233.1:0-10669 GCA_035935775.1 Terriglobales bacterium | reverse complement strand
CTTCGCAGTTGGCTGCGCAAAGACAAGATCATTCTATTGGGACATTCCTGGGGCTCTGTGCTTGGCGTGTTGATGGCCAGGAAGAAGCCGCAACTCTTTCAAGCGTACATCGGCACGGGGCAGGTTGGTCATGTAACAGGCGGATACGACGTGGCGTTCACTGCCCTGCTCGCCAGAGCACGCGCTGGGGGCGACGTTCGAGCCGTTCGCGAACTCCAGGAGATTGGGCCGCCGCCATACAAAGATGGCGATGGCTACCAGGTGCAGCGGCGATGGGCGAATTTTTTCGAAGGCGCAGACGCCTTCATCGCCAGCATGTTCGGCTTCGCCCTGGCCGCACCCGGATACACATTGCATGACATAAACGACTGGTCCGACGGCATGGTCCTCAGCGCTGAGAAGCTAATTCAGCAGGAAAACGCGCTTGCCCCGACCGCGCTGGAAGGGCGGTTCGCGCTGCCAGTCATCGTCATTCAAGGCGAAGATGATTTTACGACCCCTACCAGCCTCGCCCGAGCATTCGTCGAACGTATTGAGGCGCCACGCAAGAAATTCGTGACCATCAAGGGCGGCCATTTCGCCGTGTTCATGAATTCGTCTGAATTTATGAAGGAAATGGGCGCGTTACTTCAATAAGGATGCGGTTTAGATTATCTCTGATCTTTGGCCCCGGCCCATCGCAACGCTTCCTGTTGGTCTACGAAGGCTCTCATTTGAATGGCTTTGCCGTCTCTTACGGTATACACGTCGGCAATTCGCCTTTCATGCCAGGCTTCACTGCCTTTTCTTCGGACTCGCACGTGAACGAGAACAACAACTCGATTACCGGCGACAACAAACTGTTCCGGTTGGCTGGTTCCTTCCGCTATGCCAGCCTTCGACTACGTGAGATAAAGTTTTACCCCATCCACGCCGTGATAAGTGCCACCACCGGGAAATTCTGCAGGCTCGCTCCACTCGATTCTGCTGTCGAACGGCTTTAAAGCAGAGTCAATATCGCCGCGATTGAAAGCGGCGTAGGCTTCCCGAAGTTCCGCTATGAACTGATTTGAAACTTGAGGCTGTTTCATTCTGGTGCTCTTAGAAGTTCCGTGACAGCTCTCCAGGCAGAGGACGGCAATGAGAATAGCCGGCCGGAGACGCCGCCTCATAATTTCTGCCATCAATCCGCCGGAACAGCATTTTACAGTCGCGGTCGGGTTGGGCTGATTTGATAGCTGGCGAGAACCGATTTCACGACAATCGTCCCGCCAGTATCCACGGGATTTTCGTATGGAACTCAACTGCCGCAATCTCCGCGCCAAAATCCGCGGGCGGTTTCGGCAAGTGTTTCGCATCTACGAAGTAGTATTGAAAACCGGCGTCAGCATCGGTGAGGCGCTCTCCCGCATTGACCACCACACCGGCGAAATAGAACCAACCCCCATAGAGGTGCGACGAATCATCGCGCCCGTACTCGTAGACCTCGCCCTCCTTCTCGATGGTAATGCCAAGCGACTCAAGGAGCTGTCGAAAAGACGCAGGATAGGCCTTGTCGCGCTGCGCGGCGAAGTTGCGGCAGTGTGAACACCCGCACTTCTCAGCGCCTCCTTGTGTAATGGAGGTGTAAGCGTCAATGGTGCGCTGCCTATCGAAGCGGATGGTCTGGTCTCCAGCCTGGAGTTGTTCCATATCGTCAAATATTATGGCCTAGCTGAATCCAGAACAGAAACGGGAGGAGCCGCCTTCCAACTTCGATTCCGTCGGATCGCCTGCCAGTAGCGGTTTTACATGGACAGGGAATGCAAGCAACCCTGGCTGGGAACTTGCATTCTAGTCAGGCGAGGCTTATCACAATGCGTACTTCAGTAGGCATCCTGCTACTCACCCTTGCGAGTCTTGCCAGCCCCTGCTACGCGCAGTTTACATATGCGGGGATCAACGTCCCCGGGGCGGTAAGCACGCTGGCGCGGGGCATTAGCTACGGCGGGGAAGTTGCAGGCTTCTATAAGACTACCGCTTGTACCGATAAGGACGTCAAGGTACCGAACTGCCAGGTTAAAGGGTTCAAATTCGTGAACGGCTCCTATACCACGCTCATGGTGCCCGGCAGTGTCAGTACCGCGATCATGGGCGTGAACGACAACGGTGACCTGGTCGGCTTCTATTCCAAGAGTCAGACGGGATGCAGCGCGCCCGTGCATCACGGCTTCATCTGGTATCACACCAGCGTGGTGAAGACGATTGATGCTGCCGGGACCGACACTTGCAGTTCGATCTACGTCACCGTGCCCTTCGGGATCAATAAAGCCGGCACGGTGGTGGGCGGGATCTGGAGCATGAGCAGCACGGGAGTTTTCGCCAACGGCGGCTGGGTGTGAGTGAACGGAACCTTCAGCACCATGGATCCCGGAAGCACAGTCGGCGGTACCTGCTGCTGGTCAGTGAATAACGTTGCCAACAACGGCTTGATCAGCGGGCAAGTCTTCTACCACGACTTTTTCCAGGCTTGGTTTAAGAATGCAAGTGATGAAGACTTCTACACCGACCCGAGCAGCGGTGGCGACACTTTCGGAACGGGAGTGGACTCAAACGGCGACGCCATCGGCTATGGGGTGGGCGCCGGAGGGTTTTTCGCCAAGCACATCGAGCTGAATGAGGGCACAAACGATGCGGTCGAGGTGCATCCCGGATTCATTGCAGTGAAGTTCCCCGGTGCGAAGTCCACCGTGCCGTTCGGGATCAATGATTTGCGTTGGCTGGCGGGAAGCTACACCGATTCCAGCGGTGTGATCCATGGATTCATAGCCAAGCCGAACTTCGAAGTGTCAGTCGCTGGGACAGCGAGCAGAGCCGAGCAAGGCGAAGATAAGGACCTAGTCTCAGCTGTCCGCGGCCGTTTTTAGGGCACAACCAAAAGCTAGATTGGGCGAAGAAGCGCAAGGTCCCTCGACTCGCGCTCCCGGGCTGCGCTCGGTCGCACTCGCTCGGGATGACAAGAAGGGGCGCAAGGTCCCTCGACTCGCGCTCCGGGGCTGCGCTCGGGCGGATTTGGCAGGGATTCCGCGATACGGGAAAAATGAAGGAATCGTCACGTTCTACCGCCTGCAAGTTGCATCTAACGACCCACAGGACGGCCGATTCTTCTGCCCGGGCCAGCGGTGAGAACGATTAATCAACCTTCAGCCGGTTTATGACACAGAGCGCACCGGTTCTCAGGCGTGTCGCGGTGTACCTTGCCCTGCTTAATGTAGCGGCAGGGCTCGCCATAATTGCCGGCTGGCAGTTTCGGATCCCGATACTGAAAGGCCAGGCCTACGGAACCTTTGTCGGCCCTAATGCCGCCCTGTGCTTCATAGTTTGCAGCCTGTCGCTTCCTCTGCAGCTGTCCAAAAGGCGAGTTTTGCAGTTCGTGGGCCAGATTCTTGCCCTTCTGGTAACTGCGTTCGCGCTGGCAACCGGGCTGGAGTACCTGCTGGGGATTGATCTGGGCATTGACCGCCTGTTCATGGCGCACCGCCTGCGGGATTGGAATTTGCCGCTGCCGGGACGTTTTACGGTCAACAGCGCGATCGGCTTTTTTCTGGCGGGGATCAGCCTGTTGACGCTGCGACGGCGGGCGGGCAGGCCGCTCAGCGAGTTGCTGGCTGTGCTCCTGGTACTGCTTTCCTACCTCAGCGTGATCGGGCATCTGTATGGAGCCTCGTTTCTCTACGATCACTTCATGGCGGTGCACACCGCGGTGCTGTTTGGCGTGCTTGGGGTGGCCCTGGTGTGCGGGGCGTGGCGACACCCGCTGCTGGAGATTGCCTTCACGCCGCTAGCCGGCGCGATCGCCGCCCGCAAGATGATCTTTGTTATTGCCGTGTTGCTGCCGGCACTGGGATTCGTGGAACTGCGGGCCGAACAGGCGCGGTACGTCTCGGTGCAATTCGCCAACGCGCTGTCAGTGCTGGCCGCGGTCATAGTTTTCACCGTACTGGCGCTTCGCATTGCGGCCGTGCTGAACGCTACTGACAGAAAAAGACTGGAGATCGAAAATGCGCTGGTGAGGAGCCGGCAAATTGCGGCGGCGGGGCGGATGGCGGCGTCGGTGGCGCACGAGATCAACAACCCGCTGGAAGCGGTGGGGAACATCATTTACCTGCTGAAACGGGACAGCCTGCCGGGGGAGTTAAGAAGCAAGTATCTGGAAATCGCCGAGCAGGAGCTGAGCCGAGTTGCGCTGCTGGCCCGGCGAACGCTGGGCTTTTACAAAGAAGACAGCAAGCCGGCGGAACTAGACGTGTGTGAATTAATGGAAAACGTGCTGGAAATCTACCGCAACAAGCTGACGGATAAGATCACGGTTCGCAAGCGTTATGAGAATGACGCACGAATTGTGGCCAAGGCAGGCGAGATTTGCCAGGTGCTGGCTAATCTGCTGGCCAATGCGATAGACGCGCTCCCCAGTCAGGGAGGAGTGCTGGAGATCGGTGTCAGCCGGGAAAGGCAAAACGTGGTCATCAAAGTGAGAGATGAGGGCCACGGAATTGCGGGCGAAGACCTGGAACGGGTTTTTGAGCCATTTTTCACGACCAAAAAGGAAATCGGCACCGGGCTGGGCTTGTGGGTATCGAAAGATCTGGTGGCCAAAAATGGCGGAACCGTACAGGTGATGAGCGCCATCCGGCCCGAGGACCACGGCACGACATTTCGATTATCTTTCCCGGCAGCAGCCAACGAAGACCCGAGCAGCGCCACGCGTTCCGTTGCCAAAAGCGCGTGAGGCGGGGTAAGAGATTACCATCGCCAATCCGGAGCCCCCCACTTCCCTTTCCCCATACATACCGGCCGGGAATCGTCATGACCGAGGCCGCTGGCCAGGCGGTCAAATCTGGGGCATCGGCGCGCCCGCGTGTGAGAATCTATAGCGGCACCGCATGAGCGCGCACATCCTGCAACTGCTGCACGGTTATTTCGCAAGGCACGGCTATTGGACGGTGGCAGTGGTGCTTTTGCTGGAGAACGCGGGGGTGCCTGTGCCCGGGGAGACAGTGCTGCTGCTGGCGGGATTCCTCACCTTTTCCCAGCATTCTCTGCATTTGCCCTGGGTGATTGCGGTGGGGGTGGTGGCGGCCACCTGCGGCGACAATGCCGGCTACCTGATCGGCTACTACGGCGGGCGCCCGCTGCTCAAACGGTACCGGGAGTTCTTCCACATATCCGAGTCACTCATCGCGCAGGGCGAAAAACTGTTCGAGAAGCATGGGGCGGTGACGGTTTTCTTCGCCCGGTTCGTGTTTGGCATGCGCATTATTACCGGACCGCTGGCGGGGGTGCTGCGCATGCACTGGCAGAAATTCGCCCTGTTCAATTTTCTGGGCGCGGCCGCCTGGGTGACGGTGGTAGCGGGGGCCGGTTACCTGTTCGGGCGGCAGTGGGAAAGCCTGGCGCGCTGGGTGGGCGATGCAGACATTCTGATCGCTGCCATCGTAGCGCTGGTGATCGTGGCGGTGATCTGGCGGGCGCGGCAGTCACAGATTTCCGCGCAATGATCCTGTACCATTCTGCTTATCCGCATGCGTAGCGCAGCCAAGCGTGTGGCCGTGTTGCTCCTGGGCTGGGCGTTTGTGCTGCTCGGCATAGCGGGGTTGTTCCTGCCGGTGCTGCAAGGCGTTCTGTTCCTGCTGATCGGGCTGATCATCCTGTCGAGCGAATACCTGTGGGCGCAGAAGCTGCTGCAGCGGCTGCGCAACCGCTTTCCCGGCGTGGTGCGCAAGTCGGATGAGGCGCAGGCGCGGGCGGCGAGGTGGATGCGGCGGATGTTCGGAGCGCCGCATTGATGACCGTGCCCGGCGGTGCTACTCTCGGCCCGAGGAGTATGGGCGAACTTCCTAAAACTGGCAAAGAGCGCAGCCTGGCGGAGTTGCTGCACCTGGGGCTGCCGGAAGTGTGGGTGCGGTTCCTGGTGGCGCTGCTGGGGCTGGGGCTGGCGTTTGCAGCGGCGCTGGCTTCCACGCTGGCGCGGGAAGACGGCAATGTGGCGGCCACCGCCATGTTTGCCACCGCGGCCTTGCTGCTGGCGGGGCTGGTGGGCCTGACCACGGTGCCATATCTGGCACGGCGGGTGGCCGCGGGAGATGTGCGGGACGCCTTCGATTATGAGGTGACGCGCGCGGGGCTGATCTATATCGGGCTCACACTGGTGCTGGCGCTGGCGGGCTTGAACACGGGCAACAACCTGCTGTGGATTGTGGTGGCGGCGATGCTGGCGGCGATCGTGGTCTCAGGGTTGTCGTCGGCGCTGGTGCTGCGCGGGCTGGAGCTGGATGTACACACGCCGGAGCATGTTTTTGCGGGACACCCGGTGATGGCGCGGCTGATGCTGCACAACCGGCAACGGCTGCTGCCTTCGTTTTCGGTGAGCGTGGCGCCGCCACGGCGCAGGAAGAAAAAGCAGCGCTGGGAGTGGCAGGCGGCGACGTTCGGCTTCCCCTTCAACCGGCCGGCGGAGGAGCAGTGGTTTCATCTGCCCGACCGGGTGCTGCGGCGGGAAGACGAACCAGAGGGCCAGGGCCTGCTGAGCGGGCCGGTGTATTTTGCCTATCTTGCGGCGGGAAGTTCGCTGTGGGCGGACGTGGAGTTGCGCTTTCAGCGCAGGGGCCTGGTAATGCAGGACAGTTTCGGGCTGCGCACACAGTTTCCATTTTCCTTCCTGCGCAAGACCCGGCGAGTGGCGCTGGCGAGGCAGGTGGTGGTGTTTCCGGCAATCGAGCCGACCGATGAGTTCTTCGAGGTGCTGCCGCTGATCAGGGGGGAATTCGAGGCTTTCCTGCGGGGACGGGGTTATGACCTGTACCGAATCCGGGACTATGCGCCGGAAGACTCGGCGCGGCACGTGGACTGGAAAGCAAGCGCCAAGGCGGGATCGCTGCTGGTGCGGGAGTTCACGCGGGAGGATGAGCGCAAGCTGCGGATCGTGTTTGACAATCCGGCGCCGGGAGCGGTTTCCGAGGCGGCCTACGAGCGAGCGGTCTCGCTGGCGGCGTCGCTGGCATGGCACTTCGCGTCAGAGAATAGTCAACTTTCTTTCGTGGCGCCCGGCTACCAGGGCGGGCCGGATGTTTACCGTTTCCTTACCTATCTGGCGCTGGTGCAACCCAACGCGGGTGAGTCGGTGATTGATCAACTGCCGGCGAGCAACGACTTTGACCTGATTCTGACGGCCCGAGCGCGAGGTACCATTCCGACGGCACTCTGGACTAGGGGCTACGTGTTGTTTATCAAGTAGCTGGCAGGTGGTGGCTAACAGCTGGTCAAGGCGGAAGCAGGCCCAAGCAAGTGGTTGCTACCCTCTAACTCCAACCGAATCACCAACGGCCACCAGCAGCCAGGCAACCTGAGTGGCCCTTTCCGCCCTCTGTGGATTCGGCATATACTCAGCCGCAAGAAGGGCCCAGTGCGGACCCAGCACCAGTGGGGAGGTGCGACATGTGCTCCATCTACGATCTAGTGAAAGACCAGGAAATGTGTGTTGCCAACGCGAGTGACAATGTGATGCAAGTGGCGCGCGCCATGGTGGAACGCAATATTGGCGCGGTGCCGGTGGTGCGCGAGGGCAAACTGGCGGGAGTTTTCTCCGAGCGCGACTTGATGCGGCGCATCGTGGTGGAGGGGCGCGACCCACGCACCACGACGGTGGGCGAAGTGATGACCCCGGAGCCGCTTTCCGTGAGCCGCAGCGATGACCTGGAGCACTGTCTGAGACTGATGCGGGAACATGGCTTTCGCCACCTGCCGGTTTGCGAAGGCGAGAAACTGCTGGGATTCGTGTCGCTACGCGACATGCTTTTGCGGGATTTGAGCGAAAAAGACGACGAAGTGCGCCTGATGCGGGCCTATATTCACTCCGCGCCCGAACTGTAGAAGTAGTGACCCCAGCAGGTTACTTTCGGGGAGCCAACTAGGGTTCCGATCTGTAAGTACCCATCCAGTAATCACTTACTGCCTAAGTATTGGTGCAGCCGAGAGCTTGCCGCGTAGTTACTTCAGTACATTGACCTTAGGGGCGGGAGGGCATAAGGTGCTCTTTTAAAGCTGTGGAAAACCGGGCGGAAATGTGCAAAATAGGGCAATTCTCCCGGTGCCAAGGGTACGAACGCAGAGGCGATGAACCAGATATTCAGTTCCGCGTACTACCCGCTGTGGATAGCCCACCCGGTGATGCAGGTGGGGCTGGCGGCGGTGATGTGGCGGCGCAAGCTGCTGCGCACCTACCCCGTATTCTTTGCGTACGTCGTCTCGGAGGTGATGCTGTTTCTGGTTTTATTCCTCAACCAGAGCAACTCTGATGTTTACTTTTACCTGTACTGGGTAGGCGCAACGATCAGCGCGGCGTTGGGGTTCGCGGTAATTCACGAGGTGTTCAGCGATGTGCTGCGGCCGTTTCATGCGCTGCGGGATTTTTCCACGTTGCTGTTCCGCTGGGCCGCGCTGGTGGTGATGTTAATAGCCACCATGTCGGCCATCGGCAGCACGAAGAGCGGGATGGGTTCTCTCGCGGTCGGCCTTATGACACTGGAGCGCAGCGTGCGGGTGATGCAGTGCGGATTGGTGCTGTTCCTGCTGATGTTCTCGCGATATTTGGGGAGTTCGTGGCGGCACCGAAGCTTCGGTATTGCTCTCGGATTTGGAATCTTCGCGGTCGTGGAATTTGCTTTGCTTGGGTTGCAATTTGCGAACGTAATTGACCGTAACACGTTGAACATCTTCGGTATGGGCGCGTATGATGCCGCCATTATGATATGGCTTGCGTATGTTGTCGTGCCCACCCCGAAACTGGCGTCGGCCCCTGTGTTGTTGCAGCCACAGCGCTGGGATTTGAGCCTGGGCGAATTGACGCATCCTGTGGCGCCAGAATCGCTGATGCCTATGTTTGATGCCATGGTGGATCGTGCTTTGTCCAAGGCGGATGTTGCGCCGAAACCTGCCGAGCACGCCGTGGCAACGACGGGATCGGAAGCGGCCAGCGACAAGAACCCTGAATCCAGCGGATCACCCTCGCTGATTGGGGCGCGGATGGCAGCGGCCGCACACCGCAGTTCCTAAGCCACAAGCCCTCCGGCGAATCCGCCGTTCTTTGTTCCAAAATCTCAAATTGCGACCTTGCAGCTGCTTCAAGCTGCCTACTTGAATAATTCTTCGTAAGGGTGTGATTACTCTGGCCTTGGGAGGTCGAGAAGGGGAATCCTGGAAGTCCGCTAAGCCTTAGTTAAAAAAGGACTTGCAAGGCCGCGTATAATCCTCTCCCTGTACGTTGGCGCGTACAGGGAAAGGAGGTTACATGAAAAACGCTCTGCGCATTGTTGTGTTTTTGCTGAGCGTTGTGGCGTTGTACGGATCAGCCGTTCCGACCGCGATGGCGGACGGCAATCCCTACCCCTGCCCTCCGGGCACTAAAAGGTGTGTGAAGTAGCCGTGGGGCAGGACAAAGTTTCACAAACAACCAGACTTTTAACCAGATGACTTTAGTAACGTTGCCGTAACCTCATTCTTATCGAGGATGGCTGCCGCTGTAGTTCGCGGCAGCCTTTTCTTTTTGGCTGTGATGCTGGATGCCGAGCGCCCGCCGGGGGTTGTCAGCAAATATTCAGACCCTCCCCTCGCGCAAGAGGGCGGCCAGTTGTTCCGCATCGGTGATGGGCGGCTGACACTTGAATCCGCTGCAGATCACCGCCGTTGCGGCTTGCGTTCTCGGCAGAGCGGGGAGGGTCTCGGCCAGCGCGGGGGGCAGGTTCTGGGGCGTGATTTCATTTTCGGAAAATTTCAGCACCGACTTGCTGAAGGAGAACGGGGTGAGGGCGGCGCGGCATAGGCTGCCCGCGCCCTCACCGCCGCCGATGACAACCACCTGGGCGTGGGGCTCGGAAAACATGACTGCGGCGATGCCGTAGGTAGCGGCAAACATGCCGTATTGTTCGGCTACTCCGGCGAAAATGCGCACAGTGCTCTCGGCTTTTTCGCGATAGGACTGGTGGCTGGTGTAGGAGTAAAGGCGGAGGAGCGCCATGATGGCGGCGGAATTGCCGGAAGGAGTGGGCGAATCCTGAAAGGGCTTGCGGCGCGTGCCCAGCACGCCGAGAGCATCCTGGCCAGCGGCGGACTCGGCATCGAAAAATCCGCCCGCGGCTTCATCGAAGAAGCGCGCGATCATGCGATCGGCGATGCGCTGGGCAAAATGAAAATAGCTGAGGTCGGAAGTGGCCTCATAAGCGTCCAGACAGGCGAGGGCAGTGAAAGCATAAGCATCGAGCAGACCGGGCAGAGGCTGCTTTTCGGCGGCGGGTTCGGAGTAGGCGACCACGTGGCGCAGACCCTGCTCGTCGTCCCAGGCCTCGGCCAGAATGCGGTCCAAGGACCGCAGGGCGAAACGGCGCGCGTCGTCCAGTTGAAGAACGCGCGCGGCTTCGAGGTAGGCGGAGATGCATAAGGCGTTCCAGTTCACGTACACGGTCTTGTCCACAAACGGGGTGGGGCGCCGGAGGCGGGCAGCGTAGAGTTTTTCGCGGGCGGAGGCGAGCAGGGCTTCCACGCGATCAGGCGGCATACCCAGGCGTACCGCGATCTGCTCGATGGGAGCGCGGACGTAGAGCACGTTCTTAGCGGGGTTGTGGTGCATTTCGCCCACTTCGTTGATGTCGTAATGGAG
>DASYWT010000232.1:0-11164 GCA_035935775.1 Terriglobales bacterium | reverse complement strand
GTAGTTAGTGTAGTTAGTACCACGAATGCCAGCGATTCCCTTCAGCCGGGGCGAGACCAACTACCAACTATCAACTACCAACTACTGTCTACTGCTTTTTGCGTGTCACCGCCCGGTGCAGGGTCTGGTCGAGGGCGGCCTTGGCTTTTTCATAATCCGTCGCGGAAATCTTGCCCTGCTGGCGTTCGATTTCCAGTTGAAAAAGTTCTTCCTTCAGTGCCTGCAAGAGCATGCCGGAGTGATCCTGGGGCGGAGCAGTCGTGGCCGCAGGTGTGGCGGCACGGGTCACCGCAGCCTTGCCGCCGTTGCCGGCGCGGGCCGCAGCAGCGCGTGCAGGCGCCGGCAGGTTGCTTTGCCTGGTCACCATGTAGATGGCGCCAAAGCCCAGCATGGCAACGAAGCCGCCCAGGATGTACCAGCGCCACTGGTTCAACGGGTCCGGGGAATCGGTGGGTGGGCCCAGGCCGCCGCCGGGGCGGCTATCGGCGCTGGTTTGCGGGCCTCCCAGGCCAGCACCCTGGCTGCCTCCCTGTTCACTCTCGCTGGCCAGAACACCGGTGCCGGAGACAGTGAAGCCCAGGGCTTCACCGGGCTGAACTTCGGTGGCTACCTGCACATTGGCGCTGCCGTTATCGTCAGGCATGTTCTGAAAGCGGGCAGCACTGTCGGCCTTGAACTGCATTTGCTTGGGCAGCATGACTACAAAATGCTGCTGCGCAACCAGCGGCTTGGGATCAATCTTGGCCTGGCCGGAGTAGGGCAGGTGATAGCCGAGTTCAAACTGGGTCTCGCCCGGCCGCAGAGGGAACACAAAGGTGTAGCGGCCCTTCTGCTTGAGCGGAACCGGGGCGGAATTTACTGGCTGGCCGCCGGGGGCTTTGGCCAGCGAGGTGTCAATCTGCGCCCCCGGAGGAAGACTGATGTCATAGTTCTGGTCGCTCATCTGCGAACGCGGCGGCTTGGAGTTGTTCTGAACGGCAAACAATTCCAGTACCTGCAACTGGCCGTTCTGGGCCTGGAAGCGCATGACGTCCACAGTGGTGGAGATGGCATCGAGCTTCTTGGCAACGTCGAAAACCTGCACGTTGACGGAACTCGTACCGGGAGGCGCGGGCTGGTAATAACTCACGCCCTGGTGATTGACGCGCACCAGGTGGGGCTCCGAAAGATTATCCACATCGAGTTTGAAATTTCCCTGGGGGTCAGTCTTGGCGCGACCTGCTTCCTGCATGCCCTGGGCCAGCTTAATGAGCACAACGTCATCGCCGGCCGAAGGTTTGTCATTGGTGCCGTTGGTGACCTTACCAGTGAGCGTTTCGGCGAAAGCCGCGGCTGAAACCAGAAAGAGAACCGCGCCGAGCACGGCGCAGCAGCGAAATCGCAGGCGTACGGCGTCAGGGTTGGTTAGGTTGAAGGTAGAAGGCATCTGTGTATGGTCGAACCGTTTCCCGGGACAAAGCCCGAATGATTTTCTGTGCTGAGCGGCATTACCCTAATCAGGAATTTGCGCCGCCCTGGCGGCGGGATTTGGGCGCGACGTAAGGGGCATCGCCCTGGTCCTCCAGTTCGGCAATCTCCGCCAGTATGCCGGCGGCTTCCGTCTCGAGCGCCGTTTTCATCCCCTGATAATCGGCTTCCGGGAATTTTCCCGCCTTATATTCGAAATTGAGGTCGCGCAGATTGTCGTAAACTGCTTCCTTACGCTCGCGCAGGTAGGCAAGCCGGGTCTTTTCCGGCGATGCCTCAAGTTGCACCGGCACCCAGAAAACGTAAACCAACACGGCCAACGTAAACATGGCGCAGGCGGCGAAGATGATCATATTTCCGTCTCCCTTTGGGCCTGGTCGCGGAAAGGCTCCAGGTTAGGATCAGCCGGATCCGAGGCTTCGCGCAGGGCCACTGCTTTGCGCCCCCAGGCGCGCACGACCATCGTTACCACCGCCAGCCCCAATACCAGCGCCAGGTAAGGCATGATCCAGGCGACGCGGTTGAAGCCCGTTTGTGTGGGCGCGGCCAGCACCGTAGTGCCGTACTTCTGGATGAACGCCTGCAGCACCAGATCATCATTATCACCATGATTGATGGCCGCAATCAGTTCATCCCGCATGTGGTCGGAGTAATTGCAGCCCACGTGGTTGCATTCCAGCAGGATCTGGTTGCAGCCGCAGACGCACATCAGGCGATGGCCAAGGTCGTTGAAGCGGACGTTCTCATCACCCGCCCCAAGAAACGCGAAGATGGCCAGGCATAGGAAGCCCACCTGGGCGGTGCGACGCAAGGCGAGTTTGCGAGATTTGCGCATCAGTCTCCCGCCTCGGCGGCCGCGGTTGCACGAAGCGGGGCTGGCGCCGTCAAGGGCACCCGAGTCGCTTCCGGAACCATGCACAGGATGGTCCCACCAACCATCGTGAGCCATCCCAGCCAGATCCACGTAACCAGGGGATTCAGGTGAACTTTGATAATAGGCCGGCCGGTATCCTCATTCACGCCTTCGTAGACCACATACAGGTCTTCCTTCATGGTGGAACGGATGGAGGGCATAGTGGACATCTGCTGGCTGGCCCGGTAGAAGCGACGCTCCGGATAGAGCGTGGTGACGGGTTTACCGTTTTCGGTGACATCCAGAATGGCCCACTCGCTGCGATAGTTGGGCTTATCGTCTTGGGTGTAGGAGCGGCAGGTCAGCGTATAAGCGCCGATGTTGATCTTGTCACCGTACCCCATTTCTTTTTCCCGGTCCTGATTGAACGCAGAACCGGCCAGGCCAATCATCACCAGGGCGACGCCGAAGTGAACGATGTAGCCACCGTAGCGGCGAGTGTTGTTGTGGGTAAGGCGCGCCATGCCCCCCAGGAGGCTCTTGCCGGTCTTTGCGGCAATGACGCGCCCGCCGCGCACGAACTCGGAGAAGACGGTAACCGTGACCAGCACCGCCAGGCAGATGGTCATCAGCGAATAGAGGGCTGACTGCGTCTGCCACGGCCGGAAGCCAAGGGCGACCAGAATTATGGCAACGGCCAATGCCGCTCCTGCCGGAATCGAGAAGTTGCGCTTCAGGCTCTCGAACGAAGTCTTGCGCCAGGCCAGCAGCGGGCCCACGGCGGTGAGCAGCAATAGCAACAGAGCGACGGGGACATTAACGCGATTAAAGAAGGGCGGGCCAACTGTCACCTTGTGGCCTTGTACCCATTCCGAAAGCACCGGGAAGAGAGTGCCCCAAAGCACGGTGAAGCAGGCCACGAGCAGAACCAGGTTGTTGAACAGGAAGCTGGATTCGCGCGAGATCAGCGACTCCAGTCGGTTTTCGCTCTCGAGGTGCGACCGGTTCTTCACGAAAGCAGCAACGCAGACGGCGAAGGTCAGCGCCAGCATTCCCACGAACCAATTGCCGATGGAGGATTGGGCAAAGGCGTGAACCGAACTGACCAGGCCGCTGCGGGTGAGGAAGGTGCCGAAGATACAGAGGAGGAAGGTGGCGAAGATCAGCCACATGTTCCAGACCTTCAACATGCCGCGCTTTTCCTGCATCATCACCGAATGCAGGAATGCGGTGCCGGTCAGCCAGGGCATGAGGGAGGCGTTCTCCACCGGATCCCAGCCCCAGTAGCCGCCCCAGCCCAGCACGGAGTATGCCCAGTGGGCGCCCAGGAAAATGCCGCAGGTCAGGAAGCCCCAGGTCACCATGGTCCAGCGGCGAGTGATGTGAATCCACTTCTCGCCCGGATAGCGCATCATCAACGCGCCCAGCGCGAACGCGAAAGGCACGGTAAAGCCCACGTATCCCAGGTAGAGCATGGGCGGGTGGATAACCATCTCCGGATACTGCAGCAGCGGGTTCAGTCCGGCTCCGTCCGCGGGCAGAGAACCCTGCATCATGGCGAAGGGATTGGCCGCGAAGTTTACCAGCAATAAGAAGAAGACCTGGACAGCGGCAATGATGACGGAAGCGTAGGCGAAAAGTCGCCGGTCAACGTTGTGGCGCAGTCGCAGCACCAGGCCGTACGTGGCCAGCAGTAGCGACCAGAACAGCAGCGAGCCTTCCTGGCCGGACCAGAGTGCGGCAAACTTGTACGGCACGGGCAGGTCGCGGTTGCTGTGGTGATAGATGTAAGCCAGGCTGAAATCATTCTGAAAAGCGGCCGTGACCAAACAAAGTGCGGCCAGTGCCACGGCGAAGAAAATTGCGACACCAGCGCGGCGCGCGGTTTCACCCAGACGCTCGCCAACCGCATCCGGTCGAAGCAACGCCAGCCCGCCGGCAACCAGGGCATAGACACTGAGGGCGAGGGCGAACAGGACAGCGAAACTTCCCAGTTGCGACATGGAGGAGTGACCTGGGTGTTTATTCTTTCAAAAACGTGCAGGCCAGGCAACTGTGTACGAAAGAGCCACGGGTGAGTATTGGCGACTCAGCGCAAACGAGAGTTGCTGGCCAAAGGGACAGTGCCTTCAGTTGTCGGCGGGCGGACAGCGGCGCAGGGCATCGCGCACCGCCTGAATCAGCTCTGGGGGCGGACAGGGTTTTTGCAGAAAGGTGACGTTGAGACTGTCGTATTCCTGTTCCGCCTCAGCCATTCCGGTCACCACGATTACAGGGACGCGCGAATTGATGCGGCGCAGTTCGCGGACAAAGTCAGCGCCGCTGGCGCCGGGCATGACGTGGTCGGTGACAATCACCCCGAGGCGGCTGGCCAGCGCCGGGGAGCGCAATAGAGCCAGCGCGCCTTCTACGTTGGTAGCGATAGAGACAGGGAAGCCGGCCTCGCGAAGCACCAGTTCGCGAATGGTCAGTTGCGAAGGATTATCGTCAATCAGCAGTACTTCGCGTTCCATGCTTCCGGCTCGGCGTGTGCTTGCGGCTGCGCTTGGGCGGCACGCCTTCTTCCTTGCGATGCCGGCTCAGGCGGTACGGTTGGCGTAGCGCGCCCTTACCTCCGCCTCGGCCCGCAGCCAGTCCTCATGATGACGGCCATGTTCGCCACCGCGCTCCTGGAAAAGTTCATAAGCACGACGGCGGATCTCCTCTTCCAGGTTGCCGTTGCCGCTGGATTTCCGCATTTCCTTCACCTCAGAAGGCTTACGGTTGATAGGGGTGACGGACGAGGTGGTACGCGGCGTTCTTGCTTTGGCCATGGGTACAGACTCCTAATTCTAAGGTTTATGGCCACAGCTCCAGAGTTGCTCGTGCAACTAAAACTGTAAGGCCTGATGATTACTCATAATATAACCGGAATTCTGCCAAGGAACATAGAAGCGGAATAAAAAAATTGATGAAAGTGAGTACTTTCTTGGTGTGAGGCTCTGGGACCGGGAACTCAGTGAAAATCGTGAGAAGCAATGGCCGCCGCGCTGACTTGCAACGGCAGGACGCGATCGGCTTTGACTGAGAGCACGTTGTCAAGATTCTGCAGCGTTCCTTCAATGAGCAGAAATTGTTCGCGAATGAGCAGCAGGCGATTGTGCTCGAACAGGTTGGGAGTGATGATGGCATTGGCAATGCCGGTCTCGTCTTCCAGGCTGAGGAAAACGAATCCGTGAGCGGTGCCTGGGCGCTGGCGAGCTATGACGCAGCCGGCAATGCGCACGCGCCGGCCATTTTTGATGTGCGGCAGGTCGCAGGCACGTTTCACGCCGCGCAATTGGGCGCGACGGTAAGCCATCGGATGCTTGCCTACGGTCAGGCCAGTGCCGCGAAAATCCGCGACCAGGCGTTCTTCGTGGCTCATGCGGGCCAGCGGCGAGGCGGAGTCGCGCTCGGCAATTCCTTCCAGCAGCGGACCGGCAGCGCGTGCGGCACGCTCCACTTGCCAGAGAGCGTCGCGGCGGTGGGGGGAACCAGTCGCCAGTTGCCAGTTCCCAGTTGCCAGTTTTTGGTTTTGCGTTTCACGCGCGATTGGCTCAGGGGCTGAAGCCCGGGAATCTTTTGGCGCCTGATTCGCACGGCTGAAGCCGTGCGCTTCCACACTGGCTTGGGCATGCGCTTCCACGCTGGCGAAATCAAGTTTTGGGCTTCCAGTTTCAGGTTTCTTTGGGGAGGGTGGCGTCCCTACGGGACTGGGGTGTGAGTTCGTGTTTTCCCAGGACTTCCGTCCTGGGCTTTCCCATACCGTCGCTGAAGCGACTGGGTTCGCTGCGGGTTGGGACAGATTGTGTGATTCACAATTGTCCTGGAAGGAAACTGGAGACTCGAAACTCGAAATTTTACTGGTCGCTGGCCACTGACAACTTGCCACTGGTTCTCTGAGAACTGAGAACTGAGAACCGAGAACTGAATTCAGGGCTCCGATTTGCGCCAGCGTGACCAGTTCATTCTTGCGCAGTTCAGGGACGCGCTGCGCCAGGTCGTCAATAGAAGCGAAGGGACGCTGCGCGCGTTCGCGCACGATGGCTCGCGCCGCCTCTTCGCGCAGACCTTTGACGTAGCGCAGGCCAAGGCGAACACTTGTCAGTTGCCGGTTGTCAGTTGCCAGTGAGTGATCAGTGGGCAGTGGGCAGTGGGCAGTAAAGTTTCGAGCTTCAGGTTTGGAGTTTCGAGAAAATTGACGATTGACGATTGATGATTGACGAATTGATCCTGATCCGCGTTGATCGGCGTCAATCCGCGGCGAAAAATCAAGCACAAGGTCCCCTTCGACAAGCTCAGGGCAGGCTCTCGACTCGCCCTCGCCTCGCAAGCTCGGCTCGGGCTCGCTGGGGATGACAAACGAGGAGCATCTTCCCGAGGGCCGAGGGCCGACAGCCGAAGGCGAAGGGCTTTCTGCCGTCGACCGTCGACCGTCAGCCGTCGGCTCCAGCGTGCACAGCCACTCCGACTGCATCGCGTCAATGGACCTGATCTTCAGCCCGTGGCGCTGCGCGTCCTTCACAATCGTGGCCGGCGAATAAAAACCCATGGGCTGGTTGTTGAGCAGCGCCGCCGTGAACGCGGCCAGGTAGTGTGTTTTCAAATATGCGCTGGCGTAGGCCAGCAGGGCGAAGCTGGCGGCGTGCGATTCAGGAAAGCCATACAGGGCGAAAGAAGTTATGGAGTGAATGATTTCTTCCTGCGCTTCGGGTGTGATGCCGTTGCGCTGCATCCCGGCCCGCAGCTTGACTTCAATGTCGCGCATGCGCGCTTCCGAACGCTTGAAGCCGAAAGCGCGACGCAGTTCTTCCGCCTCGCCGCCGGTGAAACCGGCCGCAATCATGGCCATGCGCAGCAGTTGCTCCTGAAACAGCGGCACGCCCAGGGTGCGCGCCAGCACCGGCTCCAGCGAAGCGTGGGGGTAATGCACCGCCTCGCGACCCTGACGGCGTTTGATGTAGGGGTTCACCATTTCACCCACGATAGGACCGGGGCGGATGATGGCCACCTGCACCACGATGTCGTAAAACTTTACGGGACGAAGGCGGGGCAGGCAGGACATTTGTGCCCGGCTCTCGATCTGGAACATGCCAATGGTGTCCGCTTTTTGCAACGCCGAGTAAACCTCGGGATCATCTGCCGTAAGATGAGCCAGGTCCACTTTTTCGCCATAATGCTCGGGGATCAGATGCAGGCAATCTTCCAGCACTGCCATCATCCCCAGCCCGAGCAGGTCCACCTTGATGATGCCCATGTCGGCGCAATCTTCCTTGTCCCATTGCACCACCACGCGCCCGGGCATGGAGGCAGGTTCCAGCGGCACTACCGAATCGAGCTGGCCCTGGCAGATGACCATGCCGCCGGAGTGCTGCCCCAGATGGCGCGGCAAGTCCTGCATCGCCAAACACAGCTCGAAATACTTGCGCATGCGGGGATGGCGCAGGTCGAAGCCGGCCTGACCGAACTGGCGCTCCAGGGTGTCGTTCGCGTCCCTGTATTCCCAGGAACCCACCAGCCCGGAGAGGCGGTCGAGCGTTTCAGTATCGAAACCAAGAACTTTGCCCATTTCCCGCGCCGCCAGCCGTCCGCGGTAGGTTATGACATTGGCGGTCATGGCGGCGCCGCGCTGGCCATAGCGCTGGTAAACGTACTGGATGGCTTGCTCGCGCTGGTCGCCCGAAGGCAGGTCGAGGTCAATGTCGGGCCACTCGCCGCGCTCCTCGGATAAAAAGCGCTCGAACAGCAGGTCCATGCCCACAGGGTCCACGGCGGTGATGCCCAGCGAGTAGCAGACGGCGCTGTTGGCGGCTGAGCCGCGTCCCTGCACCAAAATGCGCTGCTCGCGGCAGAAGCGCACGATGTCCCACACGATCAGGAAGTAGCCGGCCAGTTCGAGCTTTTCAATCAGGCCGAGTTCGCGTTCGATCTGGCGCTTGGCGCGCTGGCGCAGGTCGCGCGCGGCACGGCCATAGCGCTCGCGAAAGCCTTCCTCGATGCGTTGCCGCAGAAACGACGTCATGCTCTCGCCTTCCGGCACCGGGTAGCGGGGAAACTCATATCCCAGGTCGTTGAGCGTGAATTCCAGGCGTGAAGAAAGTTCTTCTGTGGCGGCTATGGCCTGGGGCAGGTCGGCAAACAGCCGCGCCATCTCCTCTGGCGGCTTCAGATAGCGTTCACTATTGCGCGCCAGCAGGCGTCCGGCGGTGTCCAGCGTACGGTGATTGCGCAGGCAGGTGAAAACGTCGAGCACCTCGCGCTCGCTGACGGCCACGCTGCCATCGCCTACACCACGGGCGGGTGCGGCATAGGACACGCCATTGGTGGCCAGCAGGGGCAAGCCGAGTGAGCGGGCGATTTCTACCGCTGCCTGGTTTCGTACTTCCTCGTCCCTGTGGAAGTGGCGCTGCAGTTCCACATAAACGTTCTCTCCGCCAAAGATGTTGCAGAGTTGTTCGACTGCCAGTCTTGCTTGTGCAATGCCGCCGTCGGCCAGGGCCGTGGCCAGCGGGCCATGCTCGTCCCCGGTCAGGCAGATCAAGCCAGGACTGAATTCGGCCAGATCATCCGCGGTGGCTGCGATCTGCGCCGGCGGCGCGTCCTTCGGCCCGCGCATTTTCATGCGGGTGATCAGGCGGCAGAGGTTCTGGTAGCCCAGACGGGACGCGGCGAGCAGGGGAAGACGAACACAGTGGTCAGTGGTCAGTGGCCGGTGGCCGGCAGAGTTTCGAGTTTCGCGTTTCAAGTTTCGGGAGGATTTACGATTGACGATCTTCGATTGACGATTTGATCTGTGTTCCTCCGCGTCCATCTGTGGTGAAGAAGTTGGTTGTTGGTTTTCTAATCGGCAATCTTCATTCTTTAATTCTTCAATTTCCTCTGTGCTTCTGTGCCTCAGTGGCGAAAACGTAATTTCCGCGCCGATGTGCGCACGCAGCCCGAGCTTCTTTGCTGCCAGATGAAATCGCGGCGCCCCGTAAACGCCGTCGCGGTCCAGCAGCGCCATGGCCGGCATGCCCAGCTGGGCGCACACTCCCACTAGTTCCTCGGGCAGGGAAGAGCCTTCGAGGAAGCTGAATGCGGAGCGGGAGTGAAGTTCGACGTACATTTTAGGAAATGTCTCGAATTTATGATTGAATCATTCAATCATTCAATGATTGAATTCAATCGTACGTTCCCTCCACAAACCACTGCCCGCTGATCGGTTCGCGATAAAGGCGGTAGAGCGCGGCGCCAGTTTCATTTTGCAAAATAATGTCCCATTCTTCGCGCGCCCATGCCTCCTCCTTCCACCACTCGCCGGAGGCACGCCAGGGGCCGGCCGACCACACAATTTCGCCGCGCACTTCCGGCTGAATAGCAGCGGTAATACGCACGGGGGTGCCGGCATGCATCAGCACCGCGGCGCGCAGTGGCGGCCGGAAAAGGCGCAGCGCGGTAAGCGGCCCGGTTTTTTCCGGTAATTTCATGCCCGGTCGTGGAGCAGAGGGCACAAAGTGCCGCACGCGAAAATTTTCCGGGCGATGCATATCCAACACTTCCGGCGAGCCGGCGCGGCCTTTGCCAACCACACCGGTAATGCGCGCCAGCGTGAGTTCAAGTTTTTCCGGTTCCGGCGAAAGCGGCAGGAACAGGCCGGCCTGGGCAGCGCGTGGCCGCACCGGTTCCGCCCCTAGCCACACCCTGATGATGGGCGCGCCTGGTGGGTGCGCTTGCAATTCCAACTGCAGCAGCTTGAGAAATGTTTTCGCGTTGAGCATGGGCAGCGGGAGATGCAGCGCCCGGGCATAGAACCTTTCGCCACGGAGACACGGAGACACGGAGGATGGATGATTTACGATTGAAGACTTATGAATTGATTCTAATCCGCGTTCATCCGCGTTTATCCGCGGCGAAGAAGTTGGTTTTTGATTTTTCAACCGGCAATCGTCCCTCTCTAAATCGTCAATGTCCTCTGTGTTTTCGTGCCTCTGTGGCGGATTTTCCAGTTGCAGGCGCAGACGCAGTTCATTGGTGGCCAGGGCGCGGGCGGAGAGCCGGGCACAAAGCTGTTCCAGCAGGCGGTTGAGAATAAACGCCAGCGGCTCCAGCAACGCCACTGGATATTCCAGTTCGATTGCCTCTTCGAAACTGAGCGCCGGTTCGTCCACCACCAGCGAGCGTTGGGTGGCGCCACGAGCCATTCGCTGCAGGCACAAGCCATCCTGCCCCAGGCGTTCGCTGAGCGCGACTTCAGGCAACGCCGCGAGGGTGCGGCAATTGCGCACGCCCCACCGGTCCAGCGTCTCCAGAATTTCCTGCGCCCGCTGGCCTTCGTCCTGGTCAATATTCTGGCTCGTGGCCGCTTTTCGCTGACTCCTGACCTCTGACTCCTGACTCCTGAAGTTTTGCAGCAGCACATCCACCGGCAAATCGCCCAGGCGTTCTGCTTCTTTGCCTTCTGGGATCACGGTCACGCCGGGAAAACCGCGGGCGGCGTGCATGGCGGCATCGGGATTGCCGGCAACAGCCACATTGGCTTCCAGGCCGAGATCGAAAATGCGGCGCGCCAGATCGCGCGCGATCTGGGTCGCGGCGCCGAACAACCGCTCCAGGCCGGTGAGATCAAGAATAACCGTGTCTGTAGCCGTGTCTTCCACGCGGGGCGAAAACGATTGCGCGCCATCGAGCAGGGCCGCATGGGCAGCGGCTTCTTCCAGCAGCGAACGCGGACGCAGCACCACCCCGGGGCAGACTTCCGCCTGCAGTTTGGTCATGCCCGGCTCAACTCCGTGGTCGCGCGCCCTTTCGTTAGCGGTGAATACCTTGACCAGTGGCGGTTTG
>DASYWT010000231.1:0-4113 GCA_035935775.1 Terriglobales bacterium | reverse complement strand
GGAGCAACTGCGCGAACTGGAACCTCACAGCGCCGGCATCCGCGCTCTGCATGTGCCCGGCACCGGCATTACCGATTACCCCGCGGTGTGCCGAAAGTATGCGGAGATCATCAGCGCCAACGGCGGCCAATTGTTCACCGGCGCAAAGGTCACAGGCATCGTTCGCCGCCGAGACGAGATCGTACTGGAAACCACGCGGGGCGCCTTCGCGGCGGATTACGTCATCAACTGCGCCGGGCTGCACAGCGATCGCATTGTGCGCATGGCCGGCCAGCGCCCGGAGGTCATCATCATTCCCTTTCGCGGAGAATATTACGAAGTGGCGCCGGAGCGCCGGAGCCTGGTGCGCGGCTTGATTTACCCCGTACCCGATCCGGCCCTGCCCTTCCTGGGCGTGCACTTCACGCGCCAGGTGCATGGGGGTGTGGAGGCCGGACCCAATGCGGTGCTGGCGTTCAGCCGCGAAGGCTACCGGCGCAGCGATAACAATGCCGGCGATATTCTCACCATGCTCACGTTCCCCGGCTTCTGGCGCATGGGCATGAAGCAGTGGCGCACGGGGATACACGAGTTCTATCGTTCCCTGAGCAAGAATGCGTTCACGCGCGCCCTGCAGAAACTGCTGCCCGCGATCAGAAGTGAAGACCTTAACCCTGGCGGCGCGGGAGTGCGGGCACAGGCCGTGCGCCGTGACGGCGCCCTGGTGGACGACTTTTACTTCGTACACAGCGAAAACATGCTGCACGTTTGTAACGTGCCCTCACCGGCGGCAACGGCGTCAATTCCCATCGGCCGCACCATCGTGGACATGGCGGCGCAGGCTCTGGACAGTAAGCCGGCGCGCGTTTCGAGCCGACTTTAGTAGGCGAGCAATCTGCTCTACACTTCCTGAAGCGGCTTCGCTTATGACGCAGATTAAGGTTGTGCGTGATGACATCACCAGGCGGCAGGTGGACGCGATTGTGAATACCGCAAACCAAAGCCTCCTCGGCGGAGGCGGAGTGGACGGCGCCATTCACCGCGCGGCCGGCCCAGAACTCCTCGAGGAATGCAGAAAGCTGGGCGGCTGCCGTACCGGACAAGCCAAAATCACCCGCGGTCACCGTCTTCCCGCCAAACACGTCATCCACACCGTCGGGCCGGTCTACGGCGAGGAACAGGGGCGGGAGGCAGAACTATTGGCCAGTTGCTACCGCGAATCTCTCGCGCTTGCCAGGCAACACGGATGGAAGAGCATAGCCTTCCCTTCTATTTCGACCGGGGCCTACGGCTACCCGGTCGCAGAGGCAAGCCGGATCGCGCTGAAGGCGATTCGTGAGTTTATCAGCCAACACCCGGACACAATTGAACTAATCGAGATCGTCGCCTTTTCGGAACACGATCACCAAACCTACCAGCGGGCCCACAGAGAGGTGTTCTCTTCCGGGGACACCAGCGCGGCAAGTTGAACCGGCGCTTGCCTGGCCGCAGGGTAAGCCACACGTGCTAAAGCCCAGCCCGATTTCACTCATCAATGATTGGGTGCTGAGAGAACCGCAACTCCATAGACAGGAAGCGTGACCGCCCTCTTTTGCCCGCCGTTCAGAACATCCTGCATGGCGGCAGGCAGCGAGACTGTCTGCGGGGACTTGGAGAAATTCACAAGGATGTAGACCACGTCGTGAGCGCCGTAGCGCGGATCAACCTCGACTCCCTCAGGCACCGGGCCTAGCACCGGTTTCACGCCGCTCACGTCAGCCATCCATTTAGCGGCGGCCTGCATGAGCTGGTCGTTCGGCCAGATTCCGATGTAGGTAATCCGCCCCTTGCCCACTTTGCGGGTGATGGCAGCGGGCTGGCCATCGAGCCATCCATTGCTCTTGCCGTAACGCTCAAGCACTTGCACGTCGGAGCTTTTGGCGCTGAGCAATTCGGCCCACAGCTCATCCTGGCCTGAACCCCAGCTTCCGCTGACCGGCACCGGATGAATCAAGGCGTAATACTGCTCTACACGGCCTCCCAGCAACGATGCTAGCGGACCGGGCTGACGCTCGGTCTGCAAGCCGTTGTCGTCATTCTTCATGCCCGAACGCTGGCCCAGAACCAAGTGGCCGCCCTGGCGGACATAGGCGATGAGATTTTGCGCTGCCGCATCGGAAAGCACGTTCAACCCGGGCGCAACCACCAGCTTGTACTGACTGAGAGGAGCCGTGGGATTAATGATGTCAATGGACTGGCTGAGGGCGCGTAACGGCCGGTAATAAGCGATGATTTCTTTAACCGGATCGTAGTTGTCGTTGTGCTTCTGCCAGTTGATGGCCCAGCGGCTATCGTAGGAATGAAGAATTGCCACTTGCGATCTGGGCGTAGTTCCCGCCAATGCCGGTCCAGCCTTGTCGAATTCCCGGCCGATCTGTTTCACTTCTGAATACAGCGGAACGGGCGTGCCGTCGGGGCCCACCAGGGTGCCGTGGTATTCCTCCTGGCCATTGAGAGCGCTGCGCCATTGCCAGTAGCTCACGGTATCTGCGCCGTGCCCGATGTCGTGCCAGGCCATGGCCCGCACTTCGCCCTTATCGAGCGAGTTGTTGATGGGGGCCCAGTTGACGGAGCCCGGCTGGGTCTCAATCACCCAGAAGTTCTTGCGCAGAAAGCCACGGGTCAGGTCGTGCACCGCGCCATTTCTCGCGGGGTCCAGGTGGCCTTCGCCGACGTAATCGTCCCAGGCGGCGAGATCAAGGTCCTGCGCCACCGTGTAATGGTCGAAGCCGTCAAACCAGCCCATCGTGTTGGTGGTGATGAACTGGCGCGGATCGCTGTTGGCCCGGATCACCTCCAGTTGGTTTTTCTGGTAACTGCGCCAAGTGTCGCTGACAAATCGTTTCCAGCTCAGCAACAGGCCGGGGTTGCCGTCAGTCGTTTCGATCGGAATTTGGCTCCAGTCCGAGTAGGTCTGGCTCCAGTAGGCGGTGGTCCAGCGGGCATTCAGATTATCGAGCGTGCCGTAGCGCGCCTTCAGCCATTGCTGGAACTGCGCGCGGGTATCAGGGTCGAAGGAGACCTCGGCATATTCATTATCAATCTGCCATCCCAGCACGTAAGGATTGTGGCCGAAGCGTTTGGCCATGCGCTCGGCGATGTCGCGCGCGAGTTCGCGATACTTGGCATTGGCAAAATTGAACTGCTGGCGGTTGCCGT
This sequence comes from Terriglobales bacterium, assembly GCA_035935775.1. Classification (GTDB taxonomy): domain Bacteria; phylum Acidobacteriota; class Terriglobia; order Terriglobales; family Acidobacteriaceae; genus JAICWP01. The sequence continues at coordinate 936 of DASYWT010000231.1, read as the reverse complement.
GCTCGGCGCGGTGGCCCTGCTCGTCCACGCGCAGGGTCTCAGGATATTTTTGCGTGAGCCACGCGGGAGGGGTGGCGGTGGGCGTGCCTAGCACCGTGTAAATGCCGTGCCGGGCCGCGGCCGCGATGGCCCGCTCCAGCCAGTCAAAATCGTACTGGCCCTCGCTTGGTTCCATGCGGCTCCAGGCAAACTCCCCCACCCGCACCATGTGAATGCCGGCCTGCTGCATGAGTGTGAGGTCGGCGTCCCAGCGCGATTCCGGCCACTGTTCCGGATACCACGCCGTGCCCAGCAGAATTGGCGGCGGAGGCGGCGCAGGGGTTTGAGCCCTCGCCGGCGTCAGCAGGAACAGGACTGCGATCGGCAAAACGGTGCAGAAGTGGAACAATGGTCGCCGCACGATTCTCCTACCTGAACCCGAGCGGGAGAATTGGATCAGCCGCTTGGCGCGGGCAAGCTAGGTGCGCTGCCCGCGGACTCTCCAAATATCGGAGAGGCATCCTCGATCGCTTAAGTCAAGCGGAGAAGACGCCGAGAGGTCCTTTACACCGATTTTTTCCAGGCTCGCCAGTCTGCCTCAACTGCTTTGGACATCTCCTTGGCCGAGGTGTGCAGCCATCCCGCCGATTGTTTCTTGAGATGCCGCAATATGTCGCGGGCGGCATTCGGCGTGCCCAGGTGAATGTTGGCTGTTTCCCAGCCCATTGCATGCAAAAGCTTCAATTCGTCCCGATCGGCGGGCATAGCGTGCAGTTCCACACGGCAGCAATGGGGCGAAAGACGCCGTACGATCCATTTTCCACGCAGCTGAACAAATGGGTCCAGGCAGCGTACCGCGCGGGAGATGATGGCCGGGTACATGATTTCCGGGACGCCATCGCTCTCCCCGACCCAATAACACGACGAAGGCACCAGGGCCTTGGCCTCGCGGGCAAT
>DASYWT010000230.1:0-6148 GCA_035935775.1 Terriglobales bacterium | reverse complement strand
CCTGCCACCCACCAGCGCCGGCGCAACAGGATGTCCCGGTACTGGGCCAGGCTGAATGGCTTCTCCGAAGTTTGCGCTCTCATGGTCATCTTCCCCAAGGCCGCATGAAGCTGTGTTCGATGGAGAGCGCCACCCGGTTGTGGTTTCCCCGCCGGTAGAGAGGTGAACCGCCAGCCTGGTAGAGCCGATCGTAGGAGAAGAGAAGGACGGCGTTCCTGCCCAGTTCGCGGCGGAAGCCGGGACCGCAGCGCAACAGGCGCAGGCGATCGCCGGGTGCGGCGGCCAAGGCTGTTTGCTGTGCCAGTTCCGCGCCCAAGTCGGCGGTCCATCGCCGTCCAAGTTGCCGGCCAACCCGCAGCCATCCCGCATTCAGCCGCACCGGGCCCTGCAGACCTCCGCCGTCGCTGACCTGGCGGCTATAGCCGGCTTGCAGGCGGTTGTGGATTCCCGACCAGATATACATCGCACCCGCAGCGGGGGACCAGGATGCGGAATGCGCGGGCGCGTTCCGAACGGCGAACGTCTGGCCGCGGGTGCGTGCATACTCCGGACCGGTGTAAACTACGATGCTGCTGTTGGCGGTCAGAGAAAACTGATAAAAGGAAAGAACCGAATGCGTGAGCGCTCGCTGGTCAAGACCGGGAAAGGTCAGACGGCGGAGGCGATACTCTACACCGAAGGCAGAGCGGCGCGAAAGTTGCCGCGAGAAGTAGCTGCTTGCAGTGGCGGCACGGTTGTTGACCAGCGGCCCTGCCCAGGCAGCGCCGTAGTCGCTGTAGTTCTGCAGCGCATAGCTGCCGTTCAGGCCTACCGTGTTGTGGCGGCTCAGGCGATAGCTCACTGCGGCTCCGGTGAAGCTTGCAGTTCGTCTGAGCGGGGGAAGCAACGTTAACTGGTTGGGCCTGTCCAGAGGGCCCAGCGCAGGCTGCAGCGGCGCCTCAGTCAGGCCATCGAAGGGGTTGGTTGTGAGGGCATAGTCCTGACGCAATTTGAGCGACCACCGCGCCGTAGGCTGCACTTGCAGAGTCGTGCCGAACACCTGGTTGAACTGATTGCCCAGCAGCGAATGCGCGCCCACGACGACTCCCGGGCGATAGCTGAGGTTCCAGCGCAAACGCCGCCGTGTCTGCTGGAATCCGAAGGTTGCGGCCAGATACTGTTGTGCGCCGCCTTGGTGCTGGGAGGCGCTGTTGCTGAGGTTATCGTCGTAAGTGCTGCTGCTGGTGAAGGAGAACAATTCCAGGTTGGTGAGTTTGCCGGCTGAGCCGAACCCGGCCGCCGGCATTTCTCCTGTAATCGGGCTGGGCACGGTTTGTCCCCAGGCGGTAATCGCCGCCCAAAGCGCCAATGCCGGTAGCCAGCAACGGCACACCCTGGCCGCGTTCATGGCACCACCACCGTGTCGCCGGGCTGGAGATGGATGTTCTGCCCCAGGCTGCGGCCGCTAATTACCAGCTTGTAGTTGAACGGAAAACGCTGGTGGGAACCGTCCGCATGCTGGCGCAGAACATAGATGCCGCTGGTCTTGGCGAAATCGCGGAACCCGCCGGCAAGGGCCAGCGCGTCCAGCACGGTAAGCGGTTGACCGAGCACAAAAGAGCCAGGATGCTCCACCTCGCCCACCACGTTGAAGCGATGGCTGCGGGCTTCCTTCACCATGACCGTGACCGCGGGATTCACCAGGTATACAGCCAGCCTGTCATGGATGCTGCGCTGCAACTGCGAAGGAGTCAGGCCGCTGGCCTCCACGTCACCGATCAGAGGCAGTGAGACCTTACCGTCAGGGCGCACGGGCACTTCACGGCTGATTTCATCCTCTCGCCACACGTTCACGGCCAGCACATCATCGGAGCCGATGACGTAATCGCCGGATCCGGAGGAGGGAAGGGCGCTGCCCGAGCTTAGGGCGCTCCCGCCGCCAGATTCATGGCTGTTCACCGCCTGTGCCCGGCAGAGCGGCAGGGCCCAGCACATCGCAGCACACACCGCGATCACCACGAATCCTGCCGCTCTACCCCGGGACCCCACGTGAACTCTTCGGCTGTTGTTCATTGCAGTTTGCCAAATCTGGGGAGGCGCTACGCAGCCTCCACGTCGTAGCCTTCAATCAGGAGCGATACCGAGCGCTGAATCAGCTCCACGGAAATGACCAGGGCGGAGGCGCCCTTATGCGAACTGAGGATGCCTTCCACCCCATCGAGCACGCCTCCCCGTACGCGAACCCGCTGCCCCACCTTGAGGAACGGACAGGGGAAGAACGGTGCTTGTCCCTGGATGACCGCGCGTACCTGTTCTATTTCCCGATCGGGGATGATGGAAGCCTCATCCGGCTTGCCTACAAAGTTAAACACCCCGGGAGTTTTGAGGACGCTCTGCCGCGCCGCGGAGTCAGGTACCATATGGACGAACAAGTAACAAGGAAACAGGGGAAGGGATACTTCCTTGCGCCGGTCGCTCCAGCGATGCACCTCTTTCACCAGAGGCAGGAAGCTGTCCACGCCTGATTGGCGCAAACTCAGGTCAATGCACTTTTCGTGGCGCGCCCGGGTGTGGATTGCATACCAGCGCGGAGCCGGATCAGCAATCCCGGCGATGACATTTTCGTTGTAACTGAATCCACCCATGGCTCCGCCCTCTGAGTCACATTTCTGCTTTCCTACAACTCTGGCGATGGTTTAGCAGGGACCTGACACGAGCCCACGACGGCCTCTAAGAACAGGGGAATGCAGCTTTCACCATGGACAGGGAAGAGGCCGGGTGGTCCGGATTCTCAAAATCGCCGAAGGCGCTGATGATGCCGACTCCTACGCCTTCCTCCGAGGGTTCCAGGCGAACTACGCTGCCGCTGGAGCACAGCCGCAATGCAGGGGCCTTGGGGTTTAACGGAGGCAACAGCACCATCAAATCCAGCTTGCGGCCTAAAGGTGGGACGGCAGAGAAGGCAATTACGAATAGTCCGTTGATGCTGATATCCCGGCAGAAGCCGGCGCCCTCGCAGGCAGTTTGCCCGTCTCCCGCCCAGCGAAAAACAACGGGGACTTCCAGGGTAAATCTGCGAGCTTTTCTGCGTTCCACTTCTGGTTGCGTCAACTGCATTTGCGTTTTCTGCGGTGCTTTACAGAATTGGCGACTTGAATTTCGGGACCCGACCGCAGCATAGGCACATGGCAACGAACGAACAAGAAACCGAAAGTCATGCTGCCGGCCGGGCCGAACCTGGACCACGAGGCGCTACTCGACGGAGGACCCGCCAGCCTAGGGGGAACTGAGACAGGATTAGGCCGCTCGACCTAGGGCCTTTCTTCTCGGCCTCTGCCAGGGAGTTGCAGTGAAAGCGCCGTCAGTCGGGCAACACAGCCGACGGGCGCCTTGTTTCCAGCCCCAGTCTGAACCAGGCGATGGCTCGCCAGCCCAGGTCTCTTTTTGGAACTAACACTTACGACTGTGACCGCGGTCACGTAATAAGCGGGGGGTGACTTGGCAATAATGAATTTTATGGCATCCGATGTTATCCTCGGCCGCCCAGGGGTGCGCGTGCTGATTGCCGACTGCACCCACATGGGCAGCCAACTGCTGGCCGAAGCGCTGACCCGGGAACGCCGCTTCAAGGTGGTTGGATGTGCCTCCAACTGGGACGAGGTCGTAGATTCAATTTCCGCTTCGCCGGAAGTGATTGTCCTGGCGGCGAATTTTGAGAGGCCCGGTGGAGGGCTGGAAATCCCCGCCAAGATCACGGCCCATGCCCTTCCGGCGGTAGTCATCCTCCTCGACAATGCCAATGACCCTGGGCTCATCGTGCAGGCGTTTCGCGCGGGGGCGCGGGGTGTATTCAGCCGCTCTCAATCCCTGCCCGAAATGTGCAAGTGCATCGAATGCGTTGCGCGGGGGCAGATCTGGGCCACCGGAGAACAGATCAATTACGTGTTGGAGGGGCTTAAGCGCTCGGTGATTCCGCGTTTTCTCAACGGCGAGGGCATGAGCCTGCTTTCCGGCCGCGAACAGGAGGTGGTGCGCTACCTGTGCGACGGCCTCTCGAATCGCGATATCGCCCGTGCCCTGGGCCTGAGCGAGCACACCGTCAAGAACCACCTGCTCCGCATCTACGCTAAACTGGGAGTGGACAACCGCGTGGAAGTAATGTTTTCGCTGCTGAGTCATGTCCCCTCACAAGAATCCCCCGGCTCGGCTCCGGGCTCCGGCGACCCTCTTCGCTGGTACTTGCAGTGTTCGGAGTATGCCATGCGGGCGCAGGACTTGTTGGGTAAGGTGTTGCAGAACAGGGACGCTGGGCAGGATGATCCCTTCGCCGCCTACACCTGGCTGTTGCGATCGGAACGAGGCGCGCTGGACTTGATTGCCAAGTGTCGCGAAATCCGGAAACTGTTGAGCGGCGACCTCACTTCAGAACAGCGCAAGCTGGCTGAAACCCGCGCCGCCCAGCCCCGGCCACGCCAGCTCCGCAACGGGGCCCGGCCCGCTCCCGAACCGGATGTAGCACGTCTGGCGCTGTTCCTAAAGCAGAACTCTTGACCGGATAAACGCTAAAGGAACGAACTACTGGGCAACCTCATTTCTTGCTCGCGACCACATTTCCTCGAACGCCTGCTGGAAGGCATGCACCTGGGCGGAGTCGTTGGTGAAATGAGCGTTGTTGTCCTGCTGTTTCAGCCCTGAAGGCGACCAGTTGGCGCTGCCGTCGCGCAGCAGCGTGCCATCCACCAGGTAGGCCTTCAGGTGCATAAGGTTGTGCTCGTTGGAATCCTTCACCCGCACCTGAACGTTGCGCTGGCGGTGAAACATATCGCTGAGCGAGCGTTCGTGGTGCAGGTCGGCGTTGCGCTGCTCCTGCTCGAACTGCGAACGGTCGCGGTAGATGCGCACCTGAACTCCGCGATGGGCGGCTTCCATCACCGCATTGGCCAGCTCGCGGTCGGTAAAGGAGAACATGGCGATATCGAGGGTGTGTTTGGCCTGGGCGATTTGTTGAATGTCGAGCCGCTCGAGATCTTCTGCCGGAGCAAAGTGGTCACCGCCTTGAACTTCGGCTGCCATCGCCGATTTAGGGGGGGCGTCAAGCGCGGGCTGGTACTGGTAAAAGGCGACGCCGGCCAGGGCCAGCAGCGACAAGTAAAGGATTCGCCGCATCCGGTACACTTCACCTCCAACCGTTTTCTAATCGAAATCGCGGTAACCGGCAATATCCCGAGGGTACACAGACGCTTGCGTTACCGCCGGCGGCGAAAATGTTCCCAGCCCCCGGCCGGCAGTTCACCTTCCCGGCCGTCCTGGACGAGCACGATCTTGCGCCCGCGCGTGATTTCCCCAATGCGAGTCAGGCGCACGCCGGCGATACGGGTGGGAACATTGCCTCTGGCCGAAAACAGCAGTTCGTAGTCTTCCCCGCCGTGCAAGGCAAAGGACAGGTTGGCCGCATCCCCGGCGGCAGGCAGTTTTTGCGCGTAAATGCGTGCTCCTACGCTACTTTCCTGGCAAAGGTGTCGCAAATCGGTGGAAAGCCCATCGCTGATGTCAATCATGGCGGTTGCGAGTTTCCTCTCCCGCAGCAGGCGCCCTGCAGCCAAGCGGGGCGTGGGAAAGAAATGTGCAGGATAACGGCGCGGTTGCGGCCTTTTGAGCGAGCCCGCCAGCAGGCGCGCCAGCACCACGGCCGAACCGCCCAATTCACCGGTCACGTATAAGGAGTCGCCGGGACGCGCGCCCGAACGTAACACGGCGGTGCCCCGGGGAACTGAGCCCAGGACGACGATATCGGCAAGCACACCCGCCGGCGACTGGGCTGTATCCCCTCCGGCCAGGGGAACGGAACATCTCTTTGCCAGGGCCAAAAAGCCACGCATAAAGCGATCTACCCAAACCTGGGGCAGGTCCCCAGGTAAGGCCAGGGAAAGAAAGGCCGCCAGCGGCTTTCCCCCCATGGCAGCAATGTCGCTCAGGCCGCGGGCCAGGCAGCGGTACCCCACCGACTCTGGGGGATGCCATTGACGGCGGAAATGCACGCCTTCCAGGCTGAAATCGGTGGTAACTAAGGCGTTATGACCAGGAGGGAGCCGCAGCACCGCACAGTCATCGCCCATGCCCGTAAGCAGGCCGGCAACCCCGCCGCCAGCGTCTACCGTCTGAATATTGT
>DASYWT010000229.1:0-9301 GCA_035935775.1 Terriglobales bacterium | reverse complement strand
ATTGGTTTACACCACGTTCGACAACTTTCCCACAGGCGTGCGAGGCCCCCACATTTAACGATAGTAGACGAAGAAATACACAAGCGCGCCAATGACCAGCACGGTCAGGAAGAAAAGGAAGAGGGTCCAGGTATCACTGCGTTCGGGGGTAATGGGCGCGTTGCTGAGCGTGCCACCCATGCTCGCAGCGTCTTGATTAGTTACTACGTTTGATACTGCGTTGCTTACGCCGGTTCCGGCGTTGGAGAGCGGGCTCGTGGGCAGGAGATCCGCTCCCAGGCTCAGGCTCAACGAGCGCGAGCCTCCCTTCATAGTGAAGGTCTTACGATCCACGAAAACCTTGACGTCGCCGTTGACACCCTGGCTGGCGAGCGCCTGCTTGAGTTCGGGAGAAAACTTCTCCGCCAGGCCGATGAGCTTCTCCGCAAAATGACTTTCAATCTGTTCCTGAGTGCCTTCCACCGGCTGCGTGGCGGGGTCGGCGGAATGGAGGGCGAAGCCCCCTCCGGGCTTGCTCTCAATATGAAAGCTGAATTTGCTTTCCTGGCCTTGCAGCGGAAGCTTGAGCCCGGGAAATCGCTCCGCCAGGCCGGCCATGATGGTGGCCTGAACCTTTTGCTGCAGCTCTTCCCGCGTGGGAGCCTCCAGCGGCGGCACATTGGGATCGCTGGCGTGGGCAATGAACCCGCCCTCGGGCTTGGGCTCGATGGCGTAGGTGAACTGCGTGATGAGGCGCTTGAACTCCATGAAGCGCGATTGTAGCGCGGTATTGTGGCCCAAACCTGATTACTTTCGGGGCTGCCCTGTTTGACGCAAGTCGGCCATTCCGGCTTCCTCCCCTTGACAGCACCGCAGCCCCGGTATTGAATACCTCCCCGGCGCTAAGGCCCGAAATCCGACTTCGAAGCAGCAGTCTTTGATGTTGAGGGGAATTCCGTTATCCAAGGTGACGAGTGAAACCATCCAGCAAAGTTCTTGGCGGGAAAAGCAAAGTTAAAGTTGCCGTCGTCCAGACTCCACCTGTCTATCTGGACAGAGAAAAGACGGTGGAGCGTGCCTGCCAGAAAATCGCAGAGGCGAGCGCGCAAGGGGCAGAGTTGATCGCCTTCACCGAGACCTGGCTGGCCGGCTATCCCTACTGGGGAGAAGGCTGGGGCTCGCGGTTGCAGGAGTGGATACCGGTGCGCGTGCGCTTCTACGACAACGCCGTGCTCATCCCCAGCGAGGATACGGAGCGCCTGTGTCAGGCGGCGGCCAAAGCTAATGCACACGTCGTAATCGGGTGCAACGAACTGGATTCGCGCCCTGGCGTCCACACCTTGTACAACACGCTTCTGTTTATTGACCGCTCAGGGAAGATTCTTGGCCGCCACCGCAAGACCGTTCCCACGTTCGTGGAGAGGGCGGTTTGAGGTTTTGGCGACGGCACCGACCTGGTGACCTACGAAACCGACATCGGCCGCATTGGGGGGCTGATTTGCGGCGAGCACCTTATGCCGCTCATTCGCGCCCGCATGATCGAGCAGGGAGAAGACTTCCACATCGCCGTTTTCCCTGGCGCCTTCAGCCTGCACACCGGACCCAAGCTGGAGGAACCAGACCACGACGCCCAGTTCTTCTGGGGACACACCCTCACTCGGGCGCATGCCATGGAAGCGGGTGCCTTCGTGCTATCGGCGTGCGGGTATATGACGCAGAAAGACCTGCCCGCCGGATTTCCGCTGGCCGATACGGTCAGCCTCGACTATGCGCTCGGCGGAAGCCAGGTGGTAGCGCCGCTGGGAATTCCGCTTCTTCCGCCCACCTCCGGGGACACCATCCTGTACGCCGAATGCCAAGCCGACATGATCAAGGTCTGGAAGGCGATTATTGACACGGTCGGCCACTATTCGCGCCCGGATATTGTCCGCCTGCAGTTCATGAACGAAGCTGAGGCAGCCGAAGCAGCGAGAACGGCGCTGGAGAGCCACAGCAACGAGCACTTGCGGACAACCGCGGAGCGCCACGAAATCAGCCGCGAGCAATTGGAGTCCGGCCTGGAGCGCCTGGCGCAGAAAGCGGGTTGAGGGGCTGCCATGTCCAATCCCAGCCTCACCGGAAAAGAGTTCTTCACCATTGATCCGGCGCGTTGTGCGCTGATTGTCATTGACATGCAGAACGCCTTCGTGGCCAAAGGCGCGCCCTTTGAAACGCCTGGCGCAAGGGAAATGATTCCGCGGCTGGAGCGGCTGATCCGCTGCGCCCGCCAACTGCAAATGCCGATTGTATGGACACAATCGGACCATCGCCCGCCCTATGGCGGCCTGATGTTGCGCAAGTTCCCGGCGATCGCCAGCCAGCGGGTGCTGTGGCAGGGAGAGCCGAGCTTCCAGATGTATCCCGATATGATTCAGCCCCGCGAGGGTCCACTCGAGTACCGAGTTGTCAAACACAAATTCGATGCTTTCTTCGAAACCGATCTGGACGCGATTCTGCGTTATCACCGGATGGACTCGGTGATTATCACCGGGACCGCTACCAATGCCTGCTGCGAGTCCACCGCCCGCTCCGCTTTCATGCGCGATTACAAAGTTGTGTTTCCCAGCGATGCCAACGCCACTTTCGATGAGGCCATGCACCAGGCCACGCTGGCGAACATTGATCTGCTCTTCGGGCGAGTGCTAACCACGGAGGAGCTGCTGGCCGAGATAGGCATTCGCGCCGCGGCGGCCGACTAGCAGCCGTACTGATAGCAGCGGCCGTGTGAGGCGGCCCCGTGCCCGTTGCAAGCAACGTCTCTACCGTCGCTACTTATACAGATCGCCAATCCCAACTCGCCCGTAGAGACGTAACTCGTTACGTCTCGCTGGTTCCGGGAAAGGCACGCAGCGAACTCAGCGTCCGCCGCCCGCCGTCTCCAAGAACTTGGCGGGGGCTGCGTCGAATTCCTGCTTGTGCGCCTGAGAGCAAAAATAGTAGTTCTTGCCCTTATAAACCGACTTGGGCGCGGTCTTGGCATCAACCGCCATGCGGCACACCGGGCAGTGAAGGTCGTTGTCGTCCTGGGTGAATGCCTGGGCGTAGACCGCATTCGAATTCGGGTTCATCCAGCCCTGGCCCTGGTATTCCATGTCGTAGGCGGTTTGGCGGGCGACCTCGCGCCCGAAGTAACGCTCCACCACCCGCAGGGCAAGGTCAATGCCGGAACTCAGTCCGCCCGCCGTGGCGAGATTGCCGGTTTCCGTGAACCGGGCTCCAGGTTTGACCTGGATGTCCGGGAACTGGCTGGCCAGCCGCACATAGGCGCTGTGATGGGTGGTGGCGGTCTTGCCGGAGAGCAGGCCGGTATCGGCGAGCACGAATGCTCCGGTGCACACCGACATGACTACATCAGCGTTTTTTGCCACTTTGCGAATCCAGTCTTTGGTGGCCGCGCTCGGGTTGCTCTGGGCCGGTATAACAACGATTTTTGGCGCGGGAGCGTTGGCGAACGTGTAGTCGGGCACAATCTTCATTCCACCGCTGGAGCGAATGGGCTTGGTCGTGGCCGCAACCGTATAGAGACTGAAGGCAGCATCGGCGCGACTGGGAATGTTGACGTCCTGAAAGACCTCCCAGGGGCCACTGAAATCAATCATCACGGCGCCATCAGAAAGAAGGAAGGCCACCGGGATGCTGCCCTGGGCGGGAGCCTTCAGGGGATTGGTGACGGCCGCGGGCGCCCCCGGGCGGGCGGCATTCGCTGATTTATCGGCGCTCACAGAAGTGGAACGCTTGCTCAGGCCCAAAGTCACAAATACCGTTGCCAGCACCAACACGGCTGCTCCCACGAGCAGTGCGCTTTTCCTCATCATGGGGTCACCTCCTGGCTGAACGTTTATATTCCGCGATCAATTTGGCCGCAGGCCCGTGAAGCGATTCCGGTAGTCTGCCGGGGGAACGTGAAGCACCCGCAAAAATGAACGGCGCAGGCTGGAAAGAGAGCCGAAGCCGCAGTCCGTTGCAATCTTTTCCAGCTTATCGCGCGATTCCTCCAGCCGGCGCCGGGCGGCTTCCACGCGCAGGCGCTCAACAAAGCGCGCCGGGGTGATTGCTGTCTCTTGGACGAAGACGCGGGCAAAATGTCGCGGGCTCATGCCGGCCTGCTCCGCCAGCTTCTCCACGGTCAGCTCCTCTTCCAGGTGATCGAAGGCCCAGGAGCGGAGTTCCTCAATCTGCTTGCGGTCACTGGCCTGCAGTGACATGGCAGCACTGAACTGCGACTGGCCGCCGGGCCGGCGCAGGTACAAGACCATTTCCCGGGCCACCTTGAGAGCCAGCGGCGCGCCCAGGTCTTCTTCCACCAGGGCGAGGGCGAGATCCATGCCGGCGGTAATGCCTGCGCTGGTATAGGTGTTGCCGTCGCGAATATAGATGGGATCGGGATCCACGGTTACCCGGCGGCAACGTTGGGCAAGCTCGGCGGCCCACTTCCAGTGAGTGGTGACCCGCTTTCCGTCCAGAAGCCCGGCGGACGCGAGCAGAAACGCGCCGGTGCAGATGGAGCCAATGCGGCGCACGCGCTGGGCAGCTGAGCGCAGCCAGGCCAGCAGTTCCTGGTCGCGGCCCGCCTTTTCCAGGCCGCTTCCCCCGGCCACCAGCACCGTGTCCACGGGAAACCGGAGGCTGCGGAAGGTTTCGCTTCCAGTCAGTAGCAGGCCGCAGTTGGTCAGCACCGGCTTGCGCCGGGTGGTGCTTGCCAACAAAACGTTGTAGGGCTGTTTCTGTGAAACGTGCTCCCGAAGAAAGAGTTCGCCAGCCCGGACGAAGACCTGGAAGGGTCCGGCCACGTCCAGGATTTGCGCGCCGGGAGCGGCCAGGAACACGATCGTCTTGGGAAATTGCCCGGTGGGAGCAAGCTTTCTCGAGTTCCGCATGCCACGATGCTAGCCATCGGGGCTGATGGCAGCAATGACAAAAACAGGTCAATTTCTGCCATCGGTTAACTTTCTTCCAACGAACAAGCAGGTCCTTCGCTGCGCTCAGGATGACAACCAGGAAAGTGTTCGTTTTCCCCTCCTGCAGTGCCGCCACGGACCCGGTTCGCTCAGTGGGGCTTGTGGACGCCTCACTTCGAGTTCGCCTCTGCGCGCTGTTGCAATGCGTCCCTCCAATTGATGGGCAGGGCGCTCAAGCTGAGCGCGCGTTGCAGCAAAGCTGAATCGCCGGTTTGGCCAAGATAAAGCCTGGCGATATCGGCGACCGTGACAGCGTTTTCGTCGCGGCTTACGACTTCAATCTCCGACCCGGCGCGGACCTCGCCGGGTTCAATAACGGAGAAATAAAATCCGCTTCGCCCGCTGGCCAGGAAGCGCTGAATCATGTCGTCGCGCTCGAAGCGGAGCGCCAGCTTGTAACAGGGCATGCGGGGCTGGGTCACCATCAGTAGAGCGGAGCCCACCCGCAAACGATCGCCTACACAAAGGGTGTGTTCCAGCAGGCCTTCCGTGGTGAGGTTTTCGCCGAAGTGGCCCCAGGATAGCGCGGCCACCGGCAATTCTTTTCGCCAGTACTCGTAATGCTCGGCAGGATAGGCATAAACCGCTTTGTTGACTCCGCCGTGAACGGTGAGATCAGCCTGCCTGTCACCCGCGAGATTCAGCGGCGCAACCATCACCGGGCCCACCACAGGTTCCTTGAAGATCCCGGTGTGAACCTTCATCCCCTTCCAGTCCACTTCCCTCGGCAGGCCCACGTTCAGTGAAATGACTTTCATCTTGTTCTGCTGCCTGACAATTGCGTGCATGAGAAGACCTTCCGATGTTGGCTTGGGGTTAGAGGTGCAGGGCCGTGTTCTGCGGCCCCCGTTGTGCCAGAGCAGCGGCTCTAGGCGGCGCTGACCTGCGCTTCCAGCTTGCGCCCCAGAAAATCGCGAATGGCAGCGGCGATTTCCTGGGTATGGGTTTCCAGCGCGAAATGGCCGGCGTCGAGGAAACGCACTTCCGCGCCCGGAATGTCGCGCTTGAACGCCTCCGCGCCGGGGGGCAGAAAGAAGGGGTCGCCGTCGCCCCAAACCGCGAGTAGCGGCGGGCGCTGGCTGCGGAAGTACTCCTGAAATTTGGGATAGAGGGCGACGTTACTGGCGTAGTCCAGGAAAAGATCGAGCTGGATCTCGTCATTTCCCGGCCGGGCGAGGAGCGCCGAATCGAGGGTGTAGGATTCCGGGGCCACTAGCAGGGGGTCCTGAACCCCGTATAGGTACTGCGATTTGGTCGCCTCGGGGGTGAGGAAATCGCGAAGTGCGGCGCGATTTGCGGGTGTCGGCTCCTGCCAATATTTCTGGATGGGGTTCCAGCCCTGGCTCAGGCCCTCTTCGTAGGCGTTGCCGTTCTGCGAAATGATGGCAGTGATGCGTTCGGGATGAGCTAAAGCGAGGCGAAGGCCGACGGGAGCGCCGTAATCGAAAACGTAGAGGGCAAAGCGCTGCAAATCGATCACCTCGGTGAAACGCGCCATCACCTTCGCCAGGCGCTCGAATGTGTAGCGGAACTGCTTGCGATCAGGGGAGTCGGAGAATCCGAAGCCGGGCAGGTCCGGGGCGACCACGTGGTAGCGGTCGGCCAGGGCCGGGATGAGGTTGCGGAACATGTGCGAGGACGTAGGAAAGCCGTGCAGCAGGAGAATGGTTGGGGCGTTTGCGGCTCCGGCTTCGCGGTAAAAAATCTTCAAGCCGTCCACGGTGACGTGCTGATACCTGGTCATAGAATGACCTCCTTGCAGGATTTGGCCATGCGGCCCTGGCGGAGCCGGCTTGCCGAGCACCTCAGCATCGCGGCTGCCGTACACAGCATCAGATTAGCTAACCGATAAAAAGATTCATTAAGGGTGTTATAATTTTAAAAGGCGATGATATGGGCAAAACGGGGAGCAAGCCGAATTCCGACTGGAAAGACGGCTTCCTGTTTGTGGGGAACCACCCGGCGCTCGATTTTGTAAACACGCGTCCTGTTCAGGATGATCAGGCCCTAGAGCTCTTGCCCGATTTCAACGCGGTCTTGCGCTGGTTTCAGGCCGCCGGCCTGCTCAGCCGCTCCGCAACCGAAGATCTTCAGCGGCGATGGGAAGGCTCGGCACGAGCTCAGCGGGCGACGGACAGCCTGCGGACACTGCGAGAAAAACTAAGAAACGAAATACTCTCCTGGGAAGAAGGTGGCACGCTGCAGCGCGCAACCTTGGAGGAGCTCAACCGCTTGATGGCGCAACGCCCCATGAGGACGCGGCTCAAGGCAGCGGGCCTGCGAGCGGCAACGGAGCTGTATTTTGAAGCGCATGAACCCGAAGACCTGTTCGCCCCGCTGGCGCACAGCGCTACCTCGCTGTTTGCGAACGTGGACTGGAAACGGGTCCGCAAGTGTGCTCAGTGCGTGCTGCATTTTCACGACACCAGTAAAAAGGGGACGCGACGCTGGTGCAGCATGCAGTTGTGCGGAAATCGCCACAAGGTAGCGGCGTATGCAGCACGGCAACGGCGGAAACATCGTCGGACAAAAGCCTAGCTGCCGCGGCTCACTGGTGTTTCTGCAGGAAGCGCAGGCGCGGGTGGGGCTGCGCCTTGGGATCAATGTCGTCATACTTCAGGACGCTGATCGAGCCGTCCACCTCCAGCACCGCGAGGGCAACATCTTTGACGCTGCCGATGCCGTGTTCGCGCAGAGCGCGTTGCAGTTCGTCCACGGTGACGTGCTCGCGCGCCATGTGACTCTCCATCATGCTGCCGTTGTGCACCAGCAGCGTGGGCTGGCCCTGCACCAGCTTGCGGAAGCGGCGGTTCATGCCGGAGGCTTCGGCCACGCCAAAGTTCATAAGCAAAAGCGTGGCGGCTGCAATCACCCCGCCGGCCAGCGTGGTGTCGGGGCCGGTCATGGCATTCTGCACCGCGTTGCTGAGCAGGAGCAGCAAAGTGAGGTCAAAGGGCGTCATTTGCCCTACTTCGCGCTTCCCGCTCAAGCGCACTCCCAGCAGAACAAAGAGGTAAATACTGGCCGTGCGCACCACAATCTCGATCAATACGCGTCCGCCTGGGTACATGGCATCGCCTCCGGTGTCGGTGAATCTGAGTGGAATCTGGGGGAGGCTGAGGCGAGTGTCAATATCAGATTGGAGACACGGGCGTGGCCTTGCCGGCGCAAAGACACGCCCGGGCTTAAGCGACACCGCCGTGTCAATGGGAAATAAAAAGAAGGGGCCGGAGAGAGCCGGCCCCCTGAGACGACGAACTAATTCGCGGTTACCGGCATGGGAGCTGCCTTGGGCGTGCTCAGGTAGCCGCTGATTTTGTTTTTCTCCACCGTCCAGACCACGATCTCGTAGAGATAGTGTTGGCGTCCGGTATAGAACTGGATGGGCTCGTCTACGTTGCGGTTCTTCTTTTCGATCACGCGGTCATCGGAGCGCACGTTCATGGTGAAGCGGCCATGCTTGGCGTCAGCCTTCTTGAGCTGCAGGCTCACCGTTGAAACCGGGGTGAAGTTCTTGTTCTTGGCCAGGGTGAACTCAAAGTAGTTGCGGTCGCCGGAGTGCTTGAGCGTTTCCAGGTCGCCGCGGGTGCGGGCGATCAGGCCGCTCTGCACGCCCAGGTCGCCGATGGCGCGCTCCAGCTTGGCCTTGGTGGCTTCCAGGTCGCTGCGGGTAGAGGCAACGTCGGTCTTCACGCCGCCCACTTCGGTCTTCACTCCCGCCACTTCTCCGCTCACCGCGCTGATCTGCTGCTTCTGCTGCTCGGCCAGGCGCTGCTCTGCCGCGCGCTGCTGGCGCTGCAGGTCGGCGGTGCGCCGGGCCAGTTCCTTCTTGGTGATGCCTAGCTGCGAGGCCAGAGTGTCGGTGTCAGCCTGAGCGTCGCCCAGCTTGCGGTTCAGCTCGTGGACATCGCCATGCAGCGATTCCGAGGAGTGCTCCACATGCTCCAGCCGCCCGCGCAAGTCTACGATGAAATAAATGGATCCTGCCACGTAGAGGACGGCGAACGCCCAGACCACCCATTTCCAGACGTTGTTTTGACGCCGCGCCCGCTGCACTTCCGGGGAGACATACTGCGCCGCTGCCGGCGGTTGCTGGTAGTACTCCCGCTGCGGCTGGGAGGGAGGTTCGGGCTGATACTGCTGCTCCTGGTACGGCTGTTCCTGATACTGCGGCTGCTGTTCCTGCTCCTGTTGTCGCCGCTGCCGCTCCTCGTCCGGGGTTTCGGGCGATGGAGCTGGAGTGATGGACATGGTTACCTCTTGTGCACAGATTTTGGGGATAGGAGCATTGTTGAGCAGAAAAGATGCTGTGTCAAACACAGGCT
>DASYWT010000228.1:0-2005 GCA_035935775.1 Terriglobales bacterium | reverse complement strand
CAGCCGCTGTTTCGCGAACGGCGCCTGGCCATTGTTCATGCTGCCGGCTCGCCCGATACGACGCGTTCCCACTTCGATGCCCAGGACTACATGGAATCGGGCACGCCGGGCGTGAAGTCCACCGCAGACGGCTGGCTGAACCGCAGCCTGCGTGGCTTGCCGCAGCCGGACAGCGCGCAGGCGCCGTTTCGTGCCATCGCGCTCGGCCCCACCATGCCGCGCATTCTCTCCGGCAGCGAGCCGGCGGTGGCGCTGAACAACATCAACGATTTCGGCGTGGGCGGGCGCGGTCCGGCCGCCGCTCCTCTCAGCAATACTTTCGAAGCCATGTACGCACAGTCGGTAGATGCCGTGCTGCACGGCGCCGGGCAGGAAACCTTCGAAGCTGTGAAGATGCTGAAGTCTGCTGACCCGCAACGCTACACGCCGGCGGCCGGCGCTGACTACCCTCGCGGGCGATTTGGCAATAGCCTGCAGCAGTTGGCGCAGCTCATCAAGGCCAACGTCGGCGTGCAGATCGCCTTCGCCGATATCGGCGGCTGGGACCACCACGTCAACGAAGGTTCCACCCAGGGCCAGTTGGCCAACGTGCTGCGCGACTTCTCGCAATCTCTGGCCGCATTCTGGACCGACCTGGGCGATCTGGGCGAGGACACAGTGGTGATAACCATGTCGGAATTCGGGCGCACCGCCCGAGAAAACGGCAACCGCGGCACCGACCACGGCCACGCCAACGTCATGTTTGCTCTCGGCGGGCCGGTGCGCGGTGGCAAAGTTTACGGGCAATGGCCGGGGCTCGAACCGGAGCAACTCAACGAAGGCCGCGACCTGGCGCTGACTACCGACTTCCGGCGCGTGCTGGGCGAAGTAGTCTTACGCCATCTGGGCAATCGGGATTTGGCGGCCGTGTTTCCCGGATTTGACAACCGCGGGGCAGGATTTTTGCAGCTGCTCGGGTGAAGGTAAGGTTTCAAAAGTTTCAATGTTTCAAGGTTTCGGGATGCGGCCCACTCCCATGCCTGCAGCCTTAGAACTGTCACCCTTGAAACCTTGGAAACCTTGAAACCCTTAGCTCCAACAAATTCCCCACTAGGCCCGCTACAAAACGAACCTGAGTTGCTACTAGGCCCACGCCGGGGCTGGTATCATCCTGTCAACTAACGCCACTCAACTGATTACCCCAGGAACTAATTTGTGATCGGAGGCAGCAGTGTTGAAATCGCTACTTGCAACAGCGCTCATCTGGTGTTTTGCAGGCCTGGGCACCGCGCTGGCGGCTGACAATCAGATTCTCGCCGAGGTCAGGTTCTCCGGCGCCACCAGCGTGGAAAAGAATGCTGGAGTCTGGGTTGACGGGCAGTACGTGGGATACCTCGACGAACTCAAAGGAGACAAGCAAATCCTTCTTCTTCCCGGCAAGCACGAATTCGCCGTGCGCCAGGCCGGGTACAAAGATTTCACGGAAGAGTCGGTGCTGGAGCCCGGACAGGTGGTCATGATGAAAATCAGGCTCATGAAGGACACCAGCCTGCCCATGCCGACGCAAACCGCCGAGCTGAAAATTTCCGTGAAGCCGGGACGGGCTGCCGTCTTCATTGATGGCCGCTTTATCGGCCACGCCGACGAATTCTCCGGACTAGGTCACGGCCTGCTGGTCACACCCGACAAGCACCACGTACGTATCGCTTTGCCGGGTTACCAGACGTTTGAGACCGATGTCACGGTTCGGCTTAACCAGAAACTTAAGATTGAGACCGAACTGGTCAAGGGCAGCATCACGCAGGCGGGGCCGCTCGTCAGCCAGAAGTAGCACACCACCGCAGCTATACCAGGCGGCGCCTCTCCCCAAGGCGCCGCTTTCGTTTTCCGGGCTTACCTACGCTCAAAATCGTCTTAGCTGAGGGAGCCGCCGGCGATGGATGGTATGAGCAGCACCTCATCGCCGTCGCGGAAGCGGTAGTCGCTTCCGCCCAGGAAGCGGATGTCTTCCTCAGTCACATAAACG
>DASYWT010000227.1:0-1858 GCA_035935775.1 Terriglobales bacterium | reverse complement strand
GTGGCTACAGCGAACAGCATCTTGATGGTGTCGTTTGCACGAGAGCGCATGCGGGAAGGGTTGAACTCAACCGCGGCGGCGCTCGAAGCAGGGTACATTCGCATCCGGCCGGTGCTGATGACCGCGCTGGCCATGATCATCGGCATGCTGCCCATGGCGCTGGGCCTGGGCGAAGGCGGCGAGCAAAATGCGCCTCTGGGCCGCGCCGTGATTGGCGGCCTGATGGTGGCGACATTTGCTACCTTATTCTTCGTGCCTTGCATTTTTTCCATTATGCACCGCAATACCCGGCCGGGAGCGCGGCTGAGCGCGGCTGGAGCCGCCGACCGGGTGCCGGAAGAGAATTACTGAGGAACATGGACCGCACGCTAAAGGACCTGCAACACGAGGAGGAGACGACCCAGGAGCACAGGGGGCGGCGCGCCGTGGGCGTGTTGGTCATCGCGGCAGTCGTCATGCTCGCTATCGCTCTCTATAGCATCGTTCAGCGGCGGGCGGAGCGGCGGGTGCTGGCGAAACAGACGGAGCAGATGGCGGTTCCATACGTCTCGGTCATTCACGCTGCCGCAGTCAGCGGAGAATCGGGACTGGTGTTGCCGGCGACCATCGAGGCCTACGTGCAATCGCCGATCTATGCGCGCACCAATGGCTATCTGAAGGCCTGGTACAAGGACATTGGCAGCCACGTCAAAAAAGGCGAGTTGCTGGCACTTATTGATACTCCCGAAGTTGACCAGCAACTGGCGCAGGCTCGCGCCGACCTGGGGACAGCCCGCGCCAATGCCAGCCTGGCAGCCATCACTGCGGAGCGATACCAGGGCCTGATCAAGACCGATTCTGTTTCCAAGCAGGAAGTAGATAACGCTATTGGGGACAACGCGGCCAAGCAAGCGGCGGTGCAATCGGCGGAAGCGAACGTCAAGCGCCTGGTGGAATTGGAATCCTTTAAGCGCGTGTACGCGCCCTTTTCCGGAGTGGTGACACGGCGCAATGTGGATATCGGATACCTGATTAACGCCGGGGGCAGCGGAAGCGGAAATCGGGAGATGTTCGACCTGGCACAGACCGACCCCCTCCGGGTGTACGTTTCGGTACCGCAATCCGACGGTGGACTGATGCGGCGGGGGTTGAAAGCGTGCCTGCAACTCAGGGAATCTCCCGGACAAAGCTTCTGTGGACAGGTTGTGCGCACGGCGGATGCCATTGACCCGAGCACGCGGACACTGCTTACCGAGGTGGATGTTCCCAATCCCACTAACGCGCTGATGCCAGGAGCCTATGCCGAAGTGCATTTTGCCGGCGAAGGAGCGGGCAAGCGTCTGAGTTTGCCCATCAATGCTCTGCTTTTCCGGCCGGAAGGCACAATGGCAGCGGTGGTGGGCGCAGATAATCGCATCCGCTTGCAAAAACTTACGATCGGTCGGGATTTCGGCAGCAGTGTGGAGGTGCTGGAAGGACTCGCACCTGAGGATGCTGTTGTCGTTAACCCGCCAGACGCACTGGAAGACGGAGAGAGCGTTGTGGTAAAGAGTTCCACTCCGCCGCCGGCACGCAGCCCCAACACCCAGGACGGCAGGAAGTGAAAGTTGGGTCCAAGTCGGGTCTACGTCTATTCCCTGCTCTTGGGGCGGCATCGGTAGCGCTGGGACTGCTCATCGCCGCCGGCTGCACGGTGGGCCCGCGGTACTCTCGCCCTACTGCGCCCGTACCGCCCGTCTACAAGGAGTCAGGCGCATGGAAACAAGCGCAGTCCAGCGAACAGGCCCTGGGCGGGGACTGGTGGCTCATATTTAACGACCCGCAACTGAACGCGCTGGAGCAACAGGTAAATATTTCGAACCAGAACCTGAAAGCGGCG
>DASYWT010000226.1:0-6260 GCA_035935775.1 Terriglobales bacterium | reverse complement strand
CGAAACACCCTCCACTAGCGCCAGATACAGAGCGCTAAGCCTTGATTATACGCCGCTGTCACAGAAGCTTGTGACGTAGAGCACTCAGCAGTCAGCACTCAGCATTCAGCCCAGACGGTTAGCTTGCAAGCTGACTAGCTTATTAGCTGCCTAGCTGAACACGATCTTCCAATCGAGCAATGATCTCCGCTTATACGAAACTTTTCAGGTCGCCACCCAAGCAACCTGAAAGGCGAAAGAGTTTTTTAGCCTAGGGCGCGGGCCCTGGGGAAAGGGCAAAAAAAAAACCGTTTTGAGCCCCGCAGGGGCGACACTAAAACCGGGGGCTAAAGCCCAATTGGCTTACGGACTCCATTTCGTGCGGCTGAAGCCGCCCGCTTCCACGGCGCCCCAAAACTCCTCCCGGCAAAAGCGACCTGCTGACCGCTGCTTTTCCCGTTGCCCCTGTGCCCCTGTCTAAACCATAATGAAAAGCTCCCCCGCAAATCCATGCCCTCCGGCCGCAAATCCGCTGTTTTGTCTGCGCAAATGGGACTGTTCTCCGCCGCTCCCGCTCCCGCCCCGGTTTTTGAATTGAACCCGCGCCAGCGCGAGGCGGTGGAGCACGTCGCCGGACCTATGCTGGTGGTGGCGGGGGCCGGTACCGGCAAAACCACGGTGCTCACCCAGCGCCTCGCTCGCCTTATCCGCGAAGGCCACGCCCGTCCCAACGAAATCCTCGCCGTCACCTACACCGACAACGCCGCCGCCGAGCTCAAGCAGCGCGTCACCGCCGAGTTGGGCGCGGACGCCAGCGCCGGCCTGCAGGCGGACACGTTCCACGGCGTCTGCTTTCGCATCCTCAAGGACTGCGGCAAACATTTCGATGTCGTCGAGCCGCCCGACCTCTGGATTTACCTCCGCCGCCGCCTTCCAGAGCTGCAGCTCAAGTACTACACACGCGCTGTGCGTCCGGCGCAGTTTCTCGATGCACTGCTTGACTTCTTTGACAACTGCCACGACGAACTCAAGTCCGCCGCTGACTACGAAAACTACGTTCAGGAACTGGAAGCCGGCAAGCATCCGCTGCCTCGCGTTACCCGAAGCAAGGATGCCGGCACGCTCTCGCGCGAAGAGGTCGTCGCCCGCTGTCGTGAAATTGCGCGCGCGTTCCGCAAAGTGGAAGACATGCTGGCCGCCGACAATCTCGGAACCTTCGCCCACATGATTTTGGGCGCTATGCAGGTGCTGAGATCGCATGCAGAGATTTTGAGTAAGGAGCAGGCCCGCGCCCGTTTCCTTCTGATTGACGAGTTTCAGGATTCCAACATCGCGCAGATCGAGCTGGCCCAGCTGCTGGCCGGCAAGGAACGCAACATCTTCGCCGTGGGCGACCCCGACCAGGCTATCTACCGTTTCCGCGGCGCGTCCAGCGCGGCCTTCGAAGAGTTCGTGGCCCGGTTCCCCGACACCAAAGCCGTGGTGCTTGACCTCAACCAGCGTTCCACTTCCGCAATACTTAAGTGTGCTGGCGCAGTGATCGCGCAGAACCCAGCCGTGGGCTGCCGAATCGGCAAAAAAGATCGCTTCGAGCGCCAGCCGCTATCGTCCGACCGCGAGCGCCGCGCCCGGCAGGATGGCAAGCCCATCGCGCCGGAGCCGGTGGGGTTGGTCATGGTATCCGATGCTGACGATGAAGCCGGTGATATCGCCGAGCAAGCCGGCAGAATTCTGCGCACCCCCGCCTTAGTTGCCAAGGCCAGCTCGCGCTGTGCGGTTCTCTATCGCTCCCACAGTCATCGTCTCGAAGTAGTGAAGGAGTTGGCCATCCGGGGCGTTCCTTTTCGCGTAGAGGGACTGGACGCGCTCGAAACCCGCGAGGTGCGCGACCTGCTCGCCTGCCTGCGTGCCCTGCTCGCGCCGCCAGACAACGAGGCGTTGTTTCGCGTGGCCGCCTTGCCCGTTTTTGGCCTGGACGCCATCGCCGTGCGCGAAGCCTTGCGCGCCGCCGGCAGGCAGCCGGAATTGACCACCGTGCTCGCCGGCGTGCCCGGCGGCAAGTCGGTGCTGAAGACGGTGGAGAACGCGCGCGTGGAGGTTGCGGCGGCTGACTGGAACGCGGTCGCAGCGCTTTCCATCGCCATCAAGCGCTTTCGCGTTGATCCGGCCGCACCTCCCGTCATCGCTTTTCGCGAGTTCGTCGAGAAATGGAGCAAAAAGCCGATCACCGGCACTCGCCGTCTGGACGAGTTCCTTGACTACATGGATTACTTCCCCGACGCCGGGGGCACTTTGGCCTTCCAGCAGCCACCCCAGAATCCGGTCAACACGGTGCAACTCATGACCGTGCACGCCGCCAAAGGATTGGAGTTCGATAACGTCTTCGTGGTGCGCGCCAACAACAATTCTTTCCCCACCAATTACCGTGAAAAGCTCTTTGCCATGCCGGACGCCATGCGTGATCCTCGCTGCCTCGCTAAGGGTGACAGCTCGGACCTGCACCGCGAGGAGGAACGCCGCCTTTTCTACGTCGCCATGACCCGCGCCCGCGACTCGCTCACCATCTACGCCAAGCCCGGCAAAGGCAAGAATCCGCGGCCCACGGCGTTTGTTCGCGATCTTATGGACGCGCACCTGCCGCCACCCGGCTGGCGTGTGCGCCAACCGGAGCTGCGTATCGCCGCGCAAGCCGCCCTCGCTGGCGCCACCGGGCTGGGCGGATGGATGCTGCTCCCGCCTTCGCAGCGCGCCCTCGCTGGGCCTCTTAGCGCCAGCGCCATCGAGATGTACGAAACCTGCCCGCTGAAATTCAAAATTCAAAGGGACTGGAATATTCCCGGAGATATTTCCGCGGCGCTGCAATTCGGCTCGGCCGTTCACCTCGCGCTAGCCGATTACTTTGAAGCCATTCGTGTTGGCCGCCCCCGCACCCCCGAGCAGTTGCTCCAGGTCTTTGAGCAGGCCCTGGCCGATCTGCCTTTCGATGATCAGCACCAGCGCGAGCTCTACCGTAAGCAGGGCCGCGAGCAGCTAACCGCCTTCTCCGAGAGCATCGCCTCCGCTCCTGTTCCTCAGGTGCTGTCCACCGAGAAGACCTTTCAGTTCCAGGTTCAGGGCATGCTGGTGAAGGGGCGCATTGACCGTCTCGACCGTATTGACGGTCAGCGCGTCGCGATTGTGGACTACAAGACCGGCACCGCCAAAACCGACATTGACGCCCGCCGCAGCCTGCAACTTTCTATCTATGCGCTGGCCGCCCGCGAACTTTGGGGATATGTTCCCGCTCGCCTGGTCTTTTACAACCTGGAAACCGCAGATGAAGTTTCAACCACGCGCGACGAGAAGGAACTGCGCGCGGCCCAGGAACGAATCGCTGAGGTTGCCCGCAAGATGGCCGCGTGCGAGTTCGATCCTACCCCTGGCTTCCATTGCCGTTCCTGCCAGTTTCGTGCCATGTGCCCTGCCACCGAGGAGCAGTTGTTCACAGTAGAGCTGGCCACCGCCTCCACCGGGTAGGCACCTCCACCTTGCGCGCCACTTCAGCTTGCTTCTGCCGCAGATACAGAGGCTGAGACGCCGGCGCTGCAGTGCTTTTGTGGCGCGGGCGCCCTCGCCCGCGAGACGTTGCGAACAACGTCTCTACCCGTGTGCTTCTTGGTTGCAATCGGTTTCAAGAGTATGGGTAGAGACGTAGCTTGTTACGTCTCGCAATCCTGGCCCTGATGTAAAAGCTCACGGCTTCAGCCCCGGCAGAGAACGCTCAATTTAGCTGGGCTTTAGCTCCGGAGCCTTGAAGATCTGGCAACCAGCCTCTCGACTTGTGTTCCTCCGCGCCCTCTGCGTTAATCTTTCACCGGCGTCTGCGATAATCGTTCTTTGGCCTCGCCTCCCAATTCGCTGCCCGAAATTCCACCGCCACAGGTTCCCCCGCCGCCGGGCCCACCGCCGGCGGAGAATCCGCCCTGGACGGGCTGGGACGTAGTCCGCATTACGGTTGTGGGGGTGTTTGTCATTGCCCTGTTCGGAATCGCGTCGCTATGGGTCGCCTCCGCCAGCCACTTGTTTCGCGGTGTGCCGCCCGCCCAGCTCGCGCGCGACCCGTTGCTCATCATCCCCGCCCAGTTTGCCGCCTACGTGGTGCTGGTTTTCTTCATGTACGCGGTGGTGCGGCGCGAGCGCGGCTACAGGTTCCTGCCTGCCGTGCGCTGGAACTGGCCGCAGGGAACGTGGGTCGGCTTCATGGCCCTGGGCGCCATCGTCGCCATTGCCGGGCAATTGCTCTCTGTTCTACTGCCTATCCCCAAGTCCCTGCCAATTGACCAGTTTTTTCATAGATCCGCCGATGCCTGGATGATGGCCATCTTTGGCGTAACCGTGGCGCCATTAGTCGAGGAATTGTTCTTTCGTGGTTTCCTCTATCCTGTTCTGGCGCGCTCGCTGGGAGTGGGCTTGGGCATCGTGCTGACCGCCATCCCGTTTGCCCTTCTGCATTCCGCGCAGTTGGGCTACGCCTGGGGGCCGCTGGTGGTTCTGTTTGTGGTGGGCGTTGTGCTGACCGCGGTGCGCGCGGTTACCAAGTCAGTGGCCTCGAGCATGCTCGTTCACATCGGCTACAACCTGACTCTGTTCAGCCTGCTCTTCGTGGCCAGCGGACATTTCCAGCACCTGGAGAAGGTCGGAGGTTAGCTGGCCTGCCGCTGCGTCTGCACGGAAACCGCGCTTTGCTCGAGTAATTTCACCAGCGCATGCAGCGTCTGGTTCACCGGCGTGGCCACCCCCAGTTCCTTCCCGCGGCGCGCGATGTAGCCATTGAGTGAATCAATTTCGGTCGGTTTCCCCCGGACGATGTCCTGAGCCGTCGAGGAGGTCGCCTGTGACATTGCGTCTCCTAGCTTGGAGCCCGCGGCGTACATGTCCACATCATTCATGGGTACCCCTGCCGCGCGGGCCACAGCCACTGCCTCAGTAATGGCCTGAATCATCACCTGGTGGACCAGGGTGTTATGCGCAATGGCTCCGTAGTTGGCTCGCCCGACCGCCGAAATCGCGTTGTAAGCGCAATTCAGCACCATCTTTGTCCACTGCTCAACCGCAATCTGGTCAGAAACCCGGCAGGGCACGCCGGCGCGCTCAAACATGCCTGCGATGGCCTGCAAGTCCGCCGACTGCTTTGCTTGTTTCCCCTCCCCTAATATCAGGTCGCCGCGGCCGGAATGCTTCACCCGCGCGGGCGCTGTCATTTCGGCAGCCACATAGACCACCCCGGGGATGGCTTCAATGCCGCTGGCCGAGCGGATACGCTCCACATTGTCCACTCCGTTCTGCAGGCTGATGACCAGCGCTTCCGGCGCCAGATGTGGCCGAAGTTCCTTGGCTGCGAGTTCCGTATCCACGGTCTTGACGCAGAAAAGGACAATTTGCGCCGTCTTCATCACGCTCAGGTCCGCCGATGCTGCCACCGGCACGCGACCCTGGAAGTGCACCGCATCAAGGAACAAGCCCTCACGCTGGATGGCTTCCGCGCGCGCAGGCCGCGCGATCAAGGTGACGGGTGTTCCTCCCCGCGCCAGCATGCCGCCAAAGTAACAGCCCACCGCTCCCGCTCCCATCACCGCGACCCGTGGTTGTTCTTGCATAGCCTGTTATGTCTCCTTGCCTCTGCTGCGCGGCCGGCTTTCCTGCAAACTTTTTGCCGTGCTATGGTAAAGGTTCATGTCACCCGAGCGCGCCAAACTTTTGCAGGTGCTGGCGGAGAAGTCCTTTCGCCTGGGCCAGTTCAAGCTATCCTCGGGTGGCACCAGCGATTACTACATTGATTGCCGCGTCACCACTCTGGATGCTCAAGGTTCGCGCCTCACCGGCGAAGTGTTCTGGGAGGAAATTTGCGTCCGAGGCTGGCAGCCGCAGGCCATCGGCGGCCTGACCATGGGCGCCGACCCGATCGTCAGCGCCGTGGCCGTGGTCAGCGGCCAGGTGCACGGCTTCCTGGTGCGCAAGGCGGAAAAGCAACACGGCACCGGGCAGCGCATTGAAGGCTTCCGCGAGAAGGGCGCGCGGGTGGTGATTGTGGACGACGTGTGCACCACCGGCGCCTCCACCATTCAGGCCATCGAGGCGGCTCGTGAGTTCGGCTTCGAAGTCGCCGCTGCGATGTGCCTGGTAGAGCGCGAGGAGGCCGGCGGGCGCGCCAATGTAGAAAAAGCTGCTGCCCCCGCGACCTTTGTGGCCCTGTTCACGGCCAACGACGTGCGCCGCGAGCACCTGCGGGGTGCGTAGGGACA
>DASYWT010000225.1:0-10736 GCA_035935775.1 Terriglobales bacterium | reverse complement strand
AAGCCGCTTCGCCTTTCAGCAATGCGCCGCTCGCGCTACGCCCGTTTGGCTCCGCCGGTCAATAGGTGGAACCAACATTCGTAATGTGCGCGCCTCAACCAGAAAGTGTTTACTGGGAAAGTAAGGCATCTAATGGCGGAGAAATTGCACAAATCCTGGGTCAAATTTCTGCGTCTGCTGGTGGCGTTTGCCGCAGCCGTATGGGCCATGCGTGCCTCCCTGGAGTGGATTGCGGGAGGAGCCGGTCTCAAGCAACTGGGCGGGTGGCTGGTGCTGCTGATTGCCAGTTTTGCTCTCGGCATGGCGGTCAGCGAAGAAGTTCGCCGCGACGGCCTAAGACAGCATTAGCTTCGCCCTCCGCATACAAAGGAATTTTCCACAGATATTGCTTCCAACGTTGAGCTATCGTTGATATCACTAGTGCTATCCTTGCCCCAATAGTGAAGTTAGCCACCGCGGGCGTGTTCAGGGCTGCCGATCCGGATTGACGAGTGCCATTCCTGGATGTCAAGCGCCTGATCATGGCGCCGTGGTGAGCTTTAGGTATGCGGTTTGTTTCGGCAATGTTTTTGCGTCCGCAGGGCCTTATCGGCGAGTTGAAGAAACTCGGATACGGACCAGCGGTTGCCGAAGAATAGTTCCTGTGGCACCACGGCCCCGTTCGATGCAGTAACGCGGGAGAAAGTTCCGTGAGTAACCAAGCCCTCAGGGTCAGCCGTCGCAACGTTGCTTTAACCCGCGCTCGCAGTCTCTTTTCGCGCCTGTTCTTGATGGGCTTTCTGTTGACTGTGGCGCCCTTGCTTTCTGCCCAGCAAGCCACCCCCGCGACCCAGGCGCCCGTCAAAGCTCCCGCCAAGCCCTCGGCTGCTCCCGGATATGCGGGCAGCGATGCCTGCAAAACCTGCCACGCAGATGTCTACAACAAGGGCTTCGAGCCGACGCCCCACTACAATCTGATCAAAGAAGGCAAGCACGGCTGCGAAGATTGCCACGGTCCCGGCCAGGCGCACGTGGAAGGGGGTGGCGATCCCAGCAAGATCCGGCGTTTCAG
This sequence comes from Terriglobales bacterium, assembly GCA_035935775.1. Taxonomy (GTDB): domain Bacteria; phylum Acidobacteriota; class Terriglobia; order Terriglobales; family Acidobacteriaceae; genus JAICWP01. Next base: position 9,685 of record DASYWT010000225.1, on the reverse strand, counting down.
CCAGCTCTCCACGGTGGAAGCCACGCGGATTTGCCTCGGCTGTCACCAGACGCGCGGACTGGAGCAGAGCAACTTCAACCGTTCCGCCCACGCCAAAAACAACGTTGGCTGTCTTGATTGCCACTCCCCCCATCACGCCGCGCAGCCCGAGTTCCTGCTGATCAAGAGCTCTCCCCAGCTCTGCTACGGCTGTCATGCTCCGGTGAAGGCGGAGTTCAACCGCCCATTCCGCCACCGGGTGGAACAGCGGCTGATCGAATGCAACGATTGCCACAATCCCCACGGTACTTTCGTCGCCCGGCAGTTACGTCTGGCTTCCACACAACAGGAGATTTGCCTGCGCTGCCATACCGAGAAGCAGGGCCCGTTTGTGTTTGAACACACGCCGGTCAAGCAGGAAGGTTGCACCAGTTGCCACATGGCGCACGGCTCCAACAATCCACGCCTGCTGCGGGTGAACGAAGTCAACTTGCTTTGCCTGCAATGCCACACGCCGACCATGAACAATCCTGTTCCCGGCGCGCCCTCGTTTCACAACCAGGCCCAGAAGTACCAGGCATGCACCTTGTGCCACACGCAGATCCACGGCTCAAACTTCAACGAGTTCTTCTTTAAATGAGAGCGGCTGCGCGGCCGCTCCCGCGGGGAAAGGCGATGAGGACGAACTGCTACCAATGGGCTGGAATCTGGGCAGTGCTCCTACTGGGCAGCGCCCTGGTAGCCGCCCAGGAAGCCGGCAGCAGCGCCAGCGGGCAGAGTGGCGCGGCGCAATCCAGTTCCCAGCAAACCAAGCAGCAGGCGCCCGCTCCTGAAGGCATTGAGAGCGGGGGCTATCGCATCCAGCAATCAGTGGAGCTCGGTTACCGCTTTACCAACGTGAACGGCAACGCCGCCGTCTACAACACTTTCGTCAACCTGCAAAGTGGACCGCGTTTGCTCGATCAAACCCTCTCGATGCGATCGCTAACCCACGCCGGCCCGTTCGACGACCTGTTCCTGAGCAGTTTTGGTTTTGGCGGCGATCCCAACGATGCCGCGCGCCTGCGCGTCACGAAGGCACAGTGGTACAACCTCACGGCCGACTATCGCCGCGACCAGAATTACTTTGACTACGATCTTCTCGCGAATCCGCTGAACTCGCCCACTTCGAATCCGGCCATCCAGGTAAACCAATCCCCGCATGGCTACTATACGGCTCGGCACATGGGTGATGCCGATCTTGTGCTCTTTCCTCTCTCGCGCGTAAACATCCGCCTTGGCTATAGCCACAACGGAGTCAGCGGACCCTCCTTCAGCAGTTATCACCAGGGCACGGAGGCATCTCTTTTCCAGCCCTGGAGCACCACTACCAACACCTGGCGCCTGGGAGCCACCCTGAAGACGGCGGACCGCAAAACCGCGCTCAGCTTTGACCAGTTCCTGCAGTATTTCAAGAACGACACCAATTACTTCCTGGCGCCCTTTGCTGTATTCCTCCTGCCCAACGGTTTGCCGGCCAGCCTGGGCCTTTCCTGGAACACAGCAGGTGGCTCCCCTTGTGGCACACCCCTGGCGGGAACGATTGCTAATCCCAAGTGCAACGGGTATTTGAACTACAGCCGGGTGGAGAAGCTGCGTACCAGTTCTCCAACCAGCAAGCTGACGCTGATTTCGCGGGCTATCCCTAAGTTGGATTTTGCAGGTACGGTATCGTACGCCTGGTCTACTTCGGATACACCGCTGTTTGAGTTTTTCAGCGGACGTGAAAGCCGCACCAACCTGCGGCAGTTCAACGATGGCGGCAGTCCCGCCCGCGCCAGTACCATCACTACAACCGTGGAAGCGGGCGCTACTTACAACCTGACGGACAGGCTGCGGCTGGTGGACAATTTCCGTTTTAACAACTACCGGATTCCCGGCAACTTCCTGCTCAACGAATTCGACTACTTCGCCTCTTCCATGTTGCTCAATCCTGTAATCCCTCCTTTGGGAACGCCTCCGCACACCAGCAGTTCGGGCGCCGATGTCTTCAACGATCTTTACCGGCGTTTCCTGGGACAAGATGAGAAGGTGAATGAATTCGATGTGGAGTACGACATTTCTCGACGAGCCGGGGTTACGGTCGGCTATCGCTTCCGCCGTCTGATTAATACCCATAGTTGGACAAGCACCGCGCTTGCCGAGCTGTATCTGCCCACCCTGCCCAACCGGGGTAACTGCACGGGAGTGCCTCTGAACCCGAACGGGAGTTGCACCTTCACCGGTGTGTTCGACAGCGAGAACGACTACCTGGAAATTAACCAGTACATCGGCGTGATTGGCTTGTGGTTCCGGCCAACGGACCAGTTGCGCATCAATCTGAATACTGACTTCATGTCGGCGGACGACATCCTTACCCGCATTGATCCCCGCCACCAGCAGCAATACCGCGCCCACATTGACTGGACGCCGCATCCCTGGCTGGTGTTGGGCGCCAGCGCCAACCTCATTCAATCACGCGATCCCGTAACAGAAATTTCCTACAGCGCGCATAACCGCACCTTCGGATTTACGGCCATGATCGCTCCCAACGAGCGCTTCGGCCTTGATCTGGCCTATGACTTCAATGCCTTTCAGCAGAATGCCAATGTGTGCTATTCGGGTACGTTGCAGCCCCCGGGAACCACCACCTGCGCGGAGGAGAGTGATCTGCTCCAGGTTTTCGGATTCTTTCACAACCGCAGCCAGTACGGCTCCGCCACGGTGCGCTTCAAGCCCGTGCCCAAGGTGACGGCCAACGTTGGCTTTGCCATTGAAAGTAACGACGGCGACATGCTGATCCTGAATCCGCTGCAGCCCTTTGGCTCGCTCAATTTCAAGTACTATCAGCCCACAGCGCAGTTGGAAGTTAATCTGGCGCGACACGTGGACGGGGTTGTGGGCTGGAATTACTACGACTATGATGAGCAATCGCTGGCGGGGCCGACTCTTCCCCGCCGTTTCCAGGCCAACCTGGTAAGTGTGGCGTTGCGCTATTCCTTCTAATTGAGAATCATGATGCCAACCGGCGCTCTGGCCAAGAATGAGTTCTGAATCGAATGAACCCGTTGCCCCGCCAGAGCAGGCGGCGCCGGCTCTGACGCGCAATCTGGTTAGCATTATTGGCCTCGCCCTGGCGGTGGTGGCGGGCGCCAACATCGCCTTTCTGGTTCTGCTGGAGGCCCTCCGGCCCAATCCTTACATTGGCATTTTCGCCTACATGATCCTGCCCGGCATCATGGTGCTGGGCCTCATCCTGATTCCCGTCGGCATGGCGCTGGAACGGCGGCGACGCCACCGGCTGGCTCCAGGCGAGGTCGCGCGTTTCCCGCGGCTGGATCTGAATGTTCCTTCGCAGCGGACCGCCTTGGCCTTTTTTTTCAGCTTTACGGCCGTGTTTGTCAGCCTGAGCGCGGTGGGCAGCTACCGCGCTTATGAGTTCACAGACTCGGTACAGTTTTGCGGGCAGCTCTGCCACAGCATCATGAATCCGGAGTACACCACGTACCTCAACTCGCCGCATGCTCGAGTGGACTGTGTGGACTGCCACGTTGGGCCCGGCGCCAGTTGGTATGTGCGCTCCAAGCTTTCAGGCGCCTACCAGGTGTATGCCGCATTTGCCAATGTTTATCCGCGTCCCATCCCTACGCCGGTGGCCAACTTGCGGCCGGCACAGCAGACCTGCGAGCAGTGCCACTGGCCGCGCAAGTTTTATGGCGCCCAGCTCAAAGTATTCACGCACTACGCTCCCGACGAGAAGAACACGCCGCGGCAAATCCGCATGCTGCTCGACATCGGCGGGGCCGAACCCAGCGCCGGCATCCCTTCCGGCATTCATTGGCACATGAATATTTCCAACCAGATCAGCTACATCTCCACCGACAGCCAGCGCCAGGTGATCCCCTGGGTGCAGCAGAAAGACCAATCCGGCCACGTGACCATTTACCAGTCCAAAGCGTCTAAGCTGACCCCGCAGCAGATAGCGGCCGCCTCCAAGCGCATCATGGATTGTGTTGACTGCCACGACCGGCCGAGCCACATCTTCCTGCCGCCGGATGAGGCCGTGGACAACGCGCTATTCGCCAAGCGCATGGATGCGGCGCTGCCCTTCGTCAAGCAGCAGGCACTGGAAGTCCTGACCAAGAATTATCTAACCAAGCCCGAGGCGCTAACAAACATCGCCTCGGCACTGCACGGTTTTTATTCCTCGAAATATCCGCAACTCTATAGCAGCCAGCGCTCATCCGTGGACGCCTCCGTCGCAGAAGTACAGAACATCTACTCCGCCAATTTTTTTCCTTATATGAAAGTGGACTGGCGCACCCATCCCAACAACATCGGACACCTTTACTCTCCGGGATGTTTCCGCTGCCACGACGGCCAGCACGTGAGCGGGAACGGTAAGGTGATCCCCAACGGCTGCAATACCTGCCATAGCGTGCTGGAACAGGCGGAGAGCGGCGTACCAGTGATGGGCAACACCGCGGGGGTGGAATTCAAGCATCCCGTGGATGTTGGCGACCTGACCCAGGTCACCTGCAGCGATTGCCACACCGGCGGGACCGGCCCGTGATTCTCGCAGCCCGGTTGTTGCTGAGCTCCTCTCAAGCATTTTGTCGAGCCGCGAATCGTAAAGATTGCGAAACAATTTCTTCGCCGCAGGGTTATTAAGATGTTTTCTCTGTCTCGGAGAAGTGTGGCATCGGCCCCGCGTCTGCTGTCAGAAGTAAAGAGCCAAGTCGTTATCGCTCATGAACTTGTAGGCATGTTTGTGCATCTCACCCGGATGGCTCGGCATCTACTGTGACCGATGCCGGCGGCCTTCGATGCGAGCCGAGTTCGAGTATTGCAAAAATTCGTGGAGGGGTTGACTTGAGAAAGCTAAGCGCAGTGGCAGTTGTATGCGGCTTGCTGATGATAGCTGGGTCCGCATACGGTCAGCAGTTTGATGTTGCCTTCGGTCTAGGTGGACTGTCGGCGCCCTCAACGACGTTCACAACCGTCAACGGCCTTTCGGTACGCACCGTCTCGTTGTCGGAAGGAGGTGGGGTGTACCCGACCTTCAGCGGCGATTTCCTTTTTCATAAGAATTTTGGAGTGGGAGCGGAAATCTCCTGGCGCGCCACACAGGCCAACTTCGCGGGTATCGCATCAGCTCCCTATCGGCCGGTGTTTTATGATGTAGACGCGGTTTACGCTCCCAAGTTTGGCAGAGTCGCACCCGAATTGCTGGCTGGAATCGGGGCTGAAAGTTTGCGCTTCTACCAGCCTTTCCTCAATTGCTCCAATTTTGGCGGCTGCACCAATTACACCAGCAGCAATCACTTTATGGGCGTATTGGGTGGAGGGCTGCGCCTTTATGTCTGGGGGCACATGTTCGTTCGCCCTGAGGTGCGTGCGTATCTCATCCACAACAACGTGGAATTCAACAGCAACGCTATTCGCTACGGCGCTTCCATCGGCTATACCTTCGGAGGCTCTACTCCGTAGACATTCCTGATGTTCAGGCCCGAGGGACGTGAGGGCCTTCCACCCCTTTCCCATTACACTTGGGGCTCATTTGCGCTATGCTTGCGCTCGAGCCATGAAGTCAAAAATCCTGTTTATTTGTTCTCTCATCTCGTTCTTCCTCGGGCTGGGCGTGCTAATCGCCATTTGGAATGGGAAGGCGTCGGTGAATGTCGCCTGGCCGATGAGCGGGAGCGGGATTCAACTTTCGGGAGGCGCCACAGGCTGGCGGGCCATAGCCGGGCTTGGCGGTCTGCTCCTTGGTCCCATCCTGTTTCTGTGGGGTCTGGTCAGCTTAGCCACGCGGAGCAGGCGCAGCGCGCGCGCCGAAGGGCTGCCGGAGCCACATGCCGCTTCTGATGTAAAGGGGCAAGCCGCTTCTCAATGATTGCCGGCGAGCGTCGAACCACAAATCGCAGCCCGAAATCGCTGCCTTTTCACTTTCGCAACGTTGAGCTCGCTGCGCTTGCACCGGGCGCTGGGCCCTGCGCCAGCCCTTTTTCCAGAAACTGAACCATGCGCTGGCGGGCGTCGAAGCCGTGCCACGGCTCCATGCTCGGCCAGCCTAACAGGCCGATGGCCAGCGGGCCGTGGTTGTCGCGCGGGTACTGCACCATCTCCACCGGCACTCCCATCTGGCGCAGCGCCCGGTACATTTCCTGCGACTGTCCCAGCGGGTCGGTAGTGTCGCCTTCGCCCTGAAGGAGAAGGAAGGGCGTGCGGGCATGAGGGGCGCCGGAGAGCGGGCTCTGCCGCCAGGCATCCGCCATGTGCTCCCAGGGTTTGCCGAAATACCAACGGTCGTACCAGGAATCGCCTTCCGTGCCGTACTCGCTGAACTGATCAATCACCGGCGCGCCGCTCACAATGGCCTTAAAGCGGTCAGTCTTGCCTTCGACAAAGCCGGCCATCTCGCCGCCATAGCTGTAACCGATGAGCGCCAGGCGCGCTGGATCAATGGGGAACTGCTTGAGCACCGTGTCCACGCCGGCCATGATGTCGCGGTAATCGCCGCCGCCCAGATCATTTTTGTTGGCGGCAGCAAAGGCTGCGCCCCGGCCCGAGCTGCCCCGCGGATTAGCCCGCAGCACTGCCCAGCCGTGTCCGACCAGGAAATTGGTGAACTGATTGTAGCCGTCGGACCATGCGCCCAGCGGGCCGCCGTGTACATCCACAATCAAGGGGACGCGGCCTTGCTTTGCTTGCGGCGGCAGCGAAAGCAGCCCCTCGATCGTGCGGCCGTCAGTAGTCCAGTGCACCAGTTGTGTCGCGGCCCCCTGCACTCCTGGCGGAGCCATGCCTGGCGCAGACAGTGCCCGTCCCGCAGTGCCCAGTTTGTCCGTGTAGTAGAGCGTGTCCGGCTGGGTACTGCTGCTGGCCAGGTAAACCCAGCCTGTGCGGCGCGCGTTGGTATTCAGGCCGGTAACCTGGGGCAGATCAAAATGCAGAAGCTCGGGAGACTTCCCGGAGGCAAAGCGTCCCACGGTGGCCTGCTGGTGAAGATGAACCGAAAGCACGGCGGTCCCGTCCGCCTCCACCATCGGGTTCTCGTAACCCACGGTCGCTTGCAAACCGTCGCTAAGGTTGTGCGTTGTGCCATCAGCCAGGGTGAATTGATAGAGATCGTTATAGCCAGGCGGAGCGTCCTGGTGGGCTTGCGCTAAGAAATAGATGCTCCTGGCGTCCGGTGACCAGACCACTCCGCTGGCTGTCGGAGGAATCGAGTTGAGCTTGCTTGGGTGCTGTACGTCGTTGAGCGTCACCAGCCACGTGCTGCCCGCCGGTCCCAGGTCGCTGACTCCGTTTGGCGCCTCGGTCTCCACCACCAGGCGGTCCGACTGCTCGCTCCAAGCCACCCGCCCCACGTCCCCGGGCAGGGACACGGAGGTCAGCTTGGAAGTTGCGGGGTCGAGAAGGTAAAGCCGTGTGAGATGCAGGTCGTGATTAACCCAGACCGCATCCGCCTTGTCGTCGTGCTGCTTCTTTTCTCCCTGAGTTTCCGGATCCTTTGCCCAAACGGCGACCGTCTTGCCATCGGGCGCGATCTGGAAACCGGACACGTCAATCGGCAAAGGCTCCACCACCTGGCTTGGAGCAGGCTTTCCTTTTTCCGCCCCTGGCGGCGGCACGGCATCCGGCACCTTCGACTCATCCACCGCCGGCATGACCTTCAGATCGAACGCAACCGCCTCACCGCCACCCTGCATAGGCAAGCGGAAAAGCTGGGTATGCTCGCCGCGATGGGCCAGAAAAAGAATGTCGCCGTTGGGCATCCACCGCCCCGAAGTCTCACCCCGGTCCTTGTCATCCTTCTTGCCTGCGGGTGAAAACGTAAGCTGGCGGCTGGAATTGTGGTCAATCTCCACCAGCCACAGGTGACGCCGGCCGCCATCGGCGGTGCTGTCGGCAATTTCCACCAGCACGCGCCGGCCATCGGGCGAGAGTTGCGGCTCGCTCATGGAGCGAAAGTGTCGCATCTCCTCGTTGCTGGGGAAATGAGGCTGGTCGGCGGCGGCGTACAGAACACAGGTTGCAACCAGAGCGGTCAAGCTGAGCAGAAGTCCGAGTTTGCGCATGTTGGTTAAAAGCAGGAAGTGTGGTGCCCAGCGGCGGTGGCTGTCAAGTGCGTCTGCCGCGTAAACGAGGGGAAGTTCTCGCTCTGGCAATTACCGAGCTAGATAAAGTTCTGCGCTGTTCACCGATCTCAAGGAGCCCAGCTAGGCGCGGCGGCGGACCTTGGGACGCGCGTGACGGCCGCTGCGGGGGCTTCGTCCTGCGCCGGTGCTGCGCACTTTGCCGTCAGACTTCCTGGGTGCAGGGCCTCCATTGCCCGGCAGCAATTCGCGCAGCGTGTGCAGCAGTTTCTCGGCGGGATCGCCTTTTACCACGAAAGCATCCACCGAGCGGCGAATTTCGTCAGGAACATCGGCAGGGTAGCCAGTAAACATCAGCACCGGAAGTTGTGGCCAATCGCTCTTAATCCGCAGCGCTAACTCCGCGCCGTCCATCTTGGGCATTTCGTAGTCCAGAATCACCGCGTCCACCGGATTGCGATGCAGCAGTTGCAGCCCGCGCGGGCCGCTGGGAGCCGTAAGCACGGAATAGCCGGAGACGCGAAGAAACTCACCCATGATGGAAAGCACTTCAGGATGGTCGTCCACGCAGAGCAGGCACTTGGTGCTATCGGACGAGTCGAACCGCTGATTTGGGGAACCGTGAGCCATGGGACTTTCTCCGGCTATTGAGAGGCGGTAGCCAGCGCCTGGGTTGCTAATGGGTTGAAAGCAGATCAGGCGGCATACTACCCAAGGGAGGCGCCCCATGCGCTGGCAGTCCTCCACCACCATCCTCGATTACCCGCTGCTGTCAGTTGCGGTTGGTCCCGACTCCTCGAAAAATGAATTCCGCGGTCACGCCCGTGGGATCATCGCGGTGGGCGATATGGCCACAGGTGTGATTGCCGTCGGTGGGGCCGCGTTTGGCGGTGTCGCTCTGGGCGGAATTGCCTTTGGCGCGATTGCTCTGGGCGGTGGCGCGGTCGGCATCCTCGCCTTCGCCGGTTTTGCCGTTGGCTACATCGCGTTGGGAGGGCTGGCCATCGGCTACGCCGCCGTGGGCGGCATGGCCATTGGCTACTACGCCATGGGCGGCAGTACCATCGGCAAATTCGTTTTTGGGCCTTTGCACCGCGACCCGCAGGCCGTGGCTTTCTTTTCCCGGCTCAGGGCTGCGTTTCCTTTTCTGCCCTGGCCGGCGCCGCCGTTAAGGTAGGCAGGCAAGTCGAACACAACTGCGGAACGGATGCCGCCCTCGAGCGGTTAGCGGGCAGCGTTATCAGGCGCTCGGTGGTGGGCGGATCCTGCGCCAAATCAATTGTGGCTGAGGCCGTAGGTAGCGCCCAACCAAGATTTCATTTCTAAACAAATGTTGGGGCCAGGGCCGGCGGCGAAGGCTGGCGCCCGCTCGTACGTCATCCCCCTGCTACACTTATAGGTTCTTTCTTATCGCCTATCTGGAGCTACAAAAAGGTCATTATGAAGTCCGCTCGCGTGACATTTGCTCTCCTCTTCCTCCTCTCGTTTTTGTTCGTATTCGCACGGGATATCCCGCCGCAGCCCACGCATGGAATTGCCATCGCCAACCTCGATCCCGCGGTTAAACCGGGTGACGACTTCTATCA
>DASYWT010000224.1:0-15983 GCA_035935775.1 Terriglobales bacterium | reverse complement strand
GAAGCTCAACCCGTCCAAAAGCAAACTAACTGACCAGATGAAGGTTGAGAGGGTCGGGGCCAACAAGTATGCCTTTGACTTTTCTGGCAACGGCAGCGTCGAGACTGTTGTGGCTGATGGGGGTGATCAGCCCGGAATATTCGGAACCACCCTGGCCGTCACCATAGAAGGACCTGACGCCTTGAAGGTCGTCCGCAAGGAGAAGGGCCGCATCATCATCACAGCGAATTGGAAGCTCTCGCCGGACGGCACTACGCTTACCGACAACTTCACCGGTATCAATCCCAGCGGGTCCACCTACAACCTGAACTATGTGTACAAGCGAACGGCGGGCGGGTCGGGTTTCGGGGGCACCTGGGAAAGCACCAGCGAAACGGTGAACTCGGTGTTTGTGCTTCAGGTTCGGCCTTACGAGGGGAACGGCCTTTCCTTCATCAATCCCTCGCAGGAAGTGACGAAGCGGGTGAAATTCGATGGGAAAGACTATCCGACTGCAGGTCCGAACGTGCCCCCCGGGTTTGCTTCCTCGGTACGACGAGTGAACGAGCACACTCTGGAGATGACCGACAAGTTCAACGGCAAGATCCAGGACACCCAGCAGATCGAGCTTTCTTCCGATCTCAAGACCCTGAAGATGACCGTGCATGCAGCGGGCCGAAGTGAGCCGAACATCCTGGTGTTTGAACGGCAATAATCAGAGCCGGTCCGTTCTCAGGATGGTCTGCAGCAACACGTTGGCGCCGTTGGCGCAGTCGGACCAGCGGGTGAACTCCTTGGGCGAATGGCTGATGCCGCCGACGCTGGGCACAAAAATCATGCCCATGGGAGCGAGCTTGGCCATCATCTGCGCGTCGTGGCCGGCGCCGCTGGGCAGGCGCATGGTTTTCAGGCCCAGGCCGGCGGCGGCCTGCTCGATCTGAGCCTGGATTTGCGGGCTGGCCATGGCGGGAGGATCGTTCTCCAGGTGCGTGATGGTGATCTCGGTATTGGTTTCGCGGGCGATCTGCTGCGCCTGGCGGCGAATTTCCTCGCCCAGGCGGGCGAGCTTTTCCGGGGAAAGGTCGCGCAGTTCGATGGAGTGTTTCACCAGGCCGGGCACAACGTTGGTGGCGTTGGGATAAACCTCGATGTGGCCAACGGTGCCGACCTGGCGCCCGGGCTCGCGCGTCACCACCTGCTGCACGGCTTCGATGAGCTTGGCGGCCGCGAGCAGGGCGTTACGGCGCTCGGGCATGGGCGTGGTGCCGGCGTGATTGGCAAAGCCGCGAATCTCCACCGCGTACTCATCAATGCTGACAATGCCCTCCACCACGCCGATGGGAATGCCGGCTTTGTCGAGGTTGCCGCCCTGCTCGATGTGCAGCTCGAGATAGCAGCTAATCGAACCGGGCGCTATGCGCGCCTGGGCAAGCATGGAGGGCTCGCCGCCGATTTTGCGCAGGCCGTCCGCGAGCCGGACGCCGTTGTATTGGCGCGTGAGATCGGGGGACTCGCCGGCAGCGATGCGGCTGCCCACCAGGCCGCCTTCCTCGTTCTGCCAGATAACAACCTGCAGGGGATGGCGGGTGGTCAGATTGTGGTCATTCAGCGTATGCATGACTTCGATGGCGGACATGGAGCCGAGGTCGCCGTCGAAGTTGCCGCCGCTGGGAACAGAATCAATGTGGGAGCCGAACAGAATGGGTTTGAGCGCAGGGTCGCTGCCGGAGCGGACGGCTGTGATGTTGCCGGCGGTGTCAATGCGGGGATCGAGACCAGCAGCGCGCATCAACTCCATCGCGTACTTACGGCCGGCGACGTCGGCATCGGAGTAGGCCACCCGGCTGACGCCATCGGCAAAGGTGCCGCCCGCGGGTCGGCCGTACACGCTCAAGCCTTCCAGGCTCTGCTGCAGGCGGGCGGCATTGATGCGCAGGGCGGCAGTGTCCTGCGCAAGTGACAGTTCGGGGATAGAAACCGCAGCAGTGATGGCGGCGAAGCCGGCGAGCAGTTCGCGGCGGGTAAGCACGCGGCGGATTATATACGAGCGAAATCCGCACATTTGCCCGCACCGAACGATCATGGGCATGAACCGTAGTGCGTGCGGGCAAATGTTGAGCACCCGATGAGTTTTCTAATGTGAAGAAACGCAAACGCGAGCGCACAAGTTGTGCGGCGCATGATGCAGGCAGGATAATGGAAACGGAGAGCCTTCTCAGCGATGCGACAAAACCTGGTCCTGATGACCGACAGTTACAAGTTCACCCACTGGCGGCAGTATCCGCCGGGCACGCAGAAGGTGTACAGCTACATCGAGTCGCGCGGGGGGATGTTCGAGGACCTGGTGTTTTTCGGGCTGCAATATTACCTGAAGCGTTATCTGCAGGGTCCGGTGTTTACCACGGAGGATGTGGAAGAGGCGGAACAGTTCTGCCGCCGGCACTTTGGTCAGGAAGGCTACTTCAACCGCCAGGGCTGGCTGGAATTGCACCGGAGCTATGAAGGGAAGCTGCCGCTGGAAATTAAGGCGGTGCCCGAGGGCACGGTGGTTCCGGTTTCCAACGTAATGATGACGGTGGAGAACACCGACCCGCGCTTTCCCTGGCTCACCAACTACCTGGAAACTCTCCTGCTCAAGGTGTGGTACCCGATCACGGTGGCCACCCTCTCGCGAGAGATCAAAAAGGTTTTCCTGTCGCACCTGGAGCGCACGGGCGACCCTGCGCTCATAGCTTTCAAGCTGCACGACTTTGGTTACCGCGGCGTTTCCAGCGAGGAGACGGCCGCCGTGGGCGCCGCTGCCCACCTGGTTAATTTCCAGGGAACCGACACGGTGGCCGGCATAAGGCTGCTGCAGCAGTACTACGGGGTCCGGGACATGCCCGCCTTCAGCGTTCCGGCAGCGGAACACTCCACCATTACGGCCTGGGGACGCGAGCGCGAGCGCGACGCCTACGCCAACATGCTGGAGCAGTTTCCCCACGGGATTGTGGCCTGCGTGAGCGACTCCTACGATGTGTTTAACGCCTGCGAGCACATCTGGGGGGAGGAACTGCGCGACCAGGTGCTGGCCCGCGACGGAGTGCTGGTGATCCGCCCGGACTCGGGCGACCCCAAAACCATCGTGGTCCGCGTGCTGGAGATTCTGGGGCGGAAGTTCGGCTTTGAAACCAATGCCAAGGGATACAAGGTGCTCAACCCCAAAGTGCGCATCATCCAGGGAGACGGGGTGAACTACTGGACCATTCAGGATGTGCTCACCGCTGCCACCCGCGCCGGCTGGTCAGCCGACAACATCGCTTTCGGAATGGGAGGCGCGCTGCTGCAGCAACTCAATCGCGACACGCAGAAGTTCGCCTTCAAATGTTCCCAGGTGACCATTTCCGGAGAGGGCCACGAAGTGTACAAGGAGCCGGTGACGGACCGCAGCAAGGGCCAGAAGCGCGGGCGGCTGGCGCTGGTGCGCCGGGACCACCACTTCAAGACCATCACGGTGGAGGCGGGAAAAGGGGCGCCGGGAGGGCTGCTGCAAACCGTATTTGTGAACGGCGAGGTGAAGCGGGAGCAGACCCTGGACGACATTCGCCTGCGGGCTGAGCTGCCGGTTACTGAGCCAGCAAACCGCTAGCAGGGCGGCGCTAGCCGGGGCTTTCGACAGCTGTCGGGCGGGGAGGCCACCTGCGGCCGCAGGCCAGGCATCGCATAAATAGAAGCGATGGCTGACCTGAGCGCAAAGAATTTTGGCATTGCCGGCATATTTATCATCCTGCTGTTGCTGGCCGGCTTCATGCTGGCGGGGTTCATGACCTACCTCGCGTGGCATGAAGAGAATCCCTGGCCGACTTCCACGCAGCCACACTCCGGCCGGTTATTCACCGCACCGATACCGAATGGACCGAGTGTTGCGCCGGCGGTACTCTTCGGACAGCCTCCCATTCCGCAACCCAACCGGCAGGCACGCGAACTGTAGCGCGCGTCAACCTCACGCGAGCGAACCCGCCGGCGAACCTCCCCAGACCTTCGTCCCTGTGACGCGAAACATAACATTCCGCGAGGAGTCGCATATCCGCTTTTCCCTTGACAGTCTAGGAGAGGCGGGCATACATTCCTAGCCCATCTAGGAGACCGCACACACAGCACCTGCTGCGCCCGCGGTTTCGGGGGAAGTATGAAGCTGTGGAACCGCGTTCATTCCTGGCTGCGTGCCACGCTGCGGCGCTCTCGCATGGAGAGCGAGATGGACGCAGAACTCCTGTTTCACATGGAGGCGCGGGCGGAAGACTTGATGCGCGGGGGCGTGGCGGGCGAGGAAGCCATGCGCCGGGCAAAAGTGGAGTTCGGCGGCTCCGAGAGAATCAAGGAAGAATGCCGCGAGGCGCGCGGTCTCCACTTTCTCGACACCCTGGCGCAGGATGCACGCTACGCTTTGCGCACGCTGCGGAAATCGCCGGGCTTCGCGGCCGTGGCTATCCTCACGCTCGCCCTGGGCATTGGCGCCAACAGCGCGATCTTCAGCGTTGTGGATGGCGTGCTTCTGAAGCCTCTGCCCTATCCGCACGCCGAACAACTGGTCAGCGTGGAGCTTAGCCCGTTGGCGTTGGACCCAAGCTTGCGCGGCATGGCGCCTGAGGACTACTTCATATTTCGGGAACAGAGCCGGACGTTTGAAGATATCGGTATTTATTTCGAGACCGACTCTGACCGCGACGTGAACGTCACCGGCTTCGCCCAGCCGGAACGGGTGCATAGCCTCAATGTGACCGATGGCGCGCTCTCAGTTCTGGGAATAGCACCAATGTTGGGCCGCATCTTCACCCGGTTTGACGATTCTCCGGCCGCCCCGCCCACCGCCATCCTGACCTACAGTTATTGGCAGCGCCGATTCAGCGCCGATCCCGCCGCGGTGGGAAAGACCATTGTGGTAGACGGCAAGGCGCGCCAGATCATCGGGGTGCTGCCGAGGAATTTCCGCTTCCTCGACCAGCAGGATCTGGCCCTGATCCTGCCCCTGCAACTGGATCGGAATAAGACCTATCTCGGGAATTTCAGCTATTTCGGGCTTGGCCGGCTTAGGCCCGGCAGCACCCTCGCCCAGGCCAACGCTGACGTGGCCCGCATGATTCCCATCACGCTGAGCTCATTCCCAACTTCGCCTGGCCTCAGCGTGGACCTGCTTAAGAAAGCGCGCATCTCCCCCAACCTCCAGCCTCTGAAACAGGACGTTGTGGGAAACATCGCAACCCTGCTGTGGGTGGTGATGGGCGGGATCGGGATGGTTCTGCTCATCGCCTGTGCCAACGTCGCTAACCTTCTGCTGGTGCGAACCGAAGGGCGGCAGCATGAACTGGCCCTGCGCGCCGCTCTTGGCGCCAGCCGCCGGCGCATCGCCGCGCAATTGCTGCGCGAGAGCGCGATTATTGGCCTGCTGGGCAGCATCGCGGGCTTGGCATTGGCTTGGGCAGCTTTGCGCTTCCTGGTCAGCCTGGCCCCTGCCGGACTCCCGCGCCTCAGCGAGATTGGCGTTAATGCGCCGGTGCTTCTGTTCACTCTCGTGATCGCCCTCTTTACCAATTTGCTCTTCGGCCTTATTCCAGCTCTAAAACACTCTGGCATGCGGGCCGGCCTGGCAGACAGCAGCCGCACCGCCGGGCCCAGCCGGGAACGCCATCGCGCCCGCAACCTTCTCGTAAGCGTGCAGGTGGCGCTCGCTCTTGTGCTGCTGATTTGTTCCGGTCTGATGATTCGCACCTTTCTTATGCTCACGCGGGTGAACCCGGGATTTGCCCGTCCCTCAGAGCTGCAGACATTCCACATTGCCGTCATGCCTTCCGACGTGCCGGACGATGCCAACGTGCCTCGCATCGAACAGGCCATTCAGGACAAACTTGCCGCCATTCCCGGCGTTTCTTCCGTGGGCTTTTCCAGTGCCATCCCGCTCAGCGGAGACAATCGGCTCGATAACGTCTTTGCCCAGGACCGCACCTATGCCCAGGGCACGCCGCCGCCCCTGCGGCATCTGCTTTTTGTATCGCCCGGATACTTCCATGCCCTGGGGATAGCCGTTATCGCCGGTCGTGATCTCAGCTGGGCGGACACCTACAACCGGCTTCCGGTGGCGCTGATCTCGGAAAATCTGGCCCACGAATATTGGGGCGAGCCCAGCAGGGCCCTGGGCCGGCGCATACGTATTTCTGCCGCTGACGATTGGCGCGAAATCATCGGCGTGGTCGGCGATGTGCGTGACGAGGCGTTGAATAAACCTGCGCGCACGGCGGTTTACTGGCCCACTCTGCTGGTCAACTTCCAGGGCCGCCCGCTCCGCGCCACTCGCTACGTAACTTTTGTGGTCCGCAGCCCTCTTGCCGGCTCGCAAGGCTTTGTCAACCAGGTTCAGCGGGCAGTCTGGTCCGTAGACGCCAACTTGCCGCTGGCCGGCGTTAATACCCTGACCTACCTTTACACCCGGTCCATGGCGCGCACTTCCTTCACGCTGGTGGAGGCCTGGCCATCGTTGGAGCGGGGCTGGCGCTTGGCCTCGTTGGCGCGCTTGCGCTTACGCGCTTTTTATCGTCCCTGCTGTTCGGCGTGGGCTCCGCCGATCCGCTTACTTATACGATCGTAGTGCTGCTGCTGGCTGTGGTTGCGCTGGCTGCCTGCTACATCCCCGCTCGCCGCGCCACGCGTGTGGATCCCATGATTGCCTTAAGGTACGAATAGCACTTCGCGCACGTGATTCCGCCGATCAGCATGCGCGGGCGTTCTCAGGCATCCGCCACCGCCTTAGTCCGCCAATGCGTGGGCATGGGAGAATTCGCGGGCGCGTTCCAGCAGTTCGCGCGCGCCTTTTTCGTCGCCCCGAGTGCGCAGAATGGCAGCCAAATGGAAGAGGCTGCTCACTTCGCCGACGCCTTCTTCCTGGCTGCGCTCAAAGGCGCTCTCAGCCGCAGCATACGCCCCGCGGCGCTCGTGGATTACGCCGATGTGGTAATGCGACATGAGGTATTCCGGCGTGAGAGTGAGAGAGTTCTCGAACTGCTGCAGGGCTTCTTCCAGGCGTCCGGCATGGAAATAACACACCGCCAG
The DNA here is from genome assembly GCA_035935775.1 of Terriglobales bacterium. Lineage (GTDB taxonomy): Bacteria > Acidobacteriota > Terriglobia > Terriglobales > Acidobacteriaceae > JAICWP01. Next base: position 8,921 of record DASYWT010000224.1, on the reverse strand, counting down.
GCGATAGTGCGCCGCATTGTAATGAGGATCAATCTGCAGGCAATGCTCAAAGGCGCGAATTGCCTCCGGCATGTCGCCGTTGTGATACCAGGCAACTCCCAGGTCGTAGTAGCCGCGGGCAAAGTCCGGAGCGGAAGTCAGGGCGCGTTCATAGTGCCGGATGGCTTCCAGCAGCACGCCTTCATGAAAGCACAGGTTGCCCAGCAGGTGATTGGCGAGCACATGATCGGGCTCGCAGAGAAGCAGGCGTTCCAGTTCCAGGCGCGCCTCCTGGCTACGGCCATCTCGTTCCAGGGTAAGGGCGAGGAGGAGGCGCTGGTCCACGTAGGCATCGCGCAGAAAAGCGCCGCACTGGGCGCAAAATTTGTCCGGGGGCTGGAACTCGTAACCGCAACGCTGGCAGCGGGCGGCAGTGCCGGATTGAGCAAGGTTGGTCATGGAGGCACCTGTCATCATGCTGTTTCCAGTCTCTCGCCCCGGTTCACCCCACTCAGTGATAAGGGTCACCCCGAACCGTGATGCGGCCACCTCCGGGCAGCAACCTTGGTCACTTTTCGGCAGCACCTTGCCTGCCTAGGATGTGGGCTACCGCGTTTCCGGACGTGCCCGCTGGGGTGTGGCCCGCGAACGCCAAGGGACGCGTGCAAGTCCATGCGATTGCAATGCCTTTTGGTAACGCAAGAACGTGAGCTGCTGGAACTGGTCCGGCCGGCGCTGGAGGAGGCCGGCATGGAGATCGAGGTGCGTACCGAGACCGTCAGCACCATGGAAATCACCAGGCGGCGCCATCTGGATGGATTTCTGGTTGATTGCGACGATGTGCCGGGAGGGCGCGGGCTGCTGAAAGCTATCCGCGACAGCGGTTCCAACCGCATGTCCACCATCTTCGCCGTAGTGAACGGAAGCACCTCCATCACCGAGGCCATGGAGGAAGGCGCCAATTTTGTGCTGGGAAAACCCCTGGCGCAGGAGCGTTTTCAGGCCTATCTGACGGTGGCGCGGGTATCCATGGAGCGCGAACACCGGCGCTATTTCCGATTTGCGGTGAATTTGCCGGCGCGGGCGTATGCCACCGACGAAAGCTGCGTGGAAGGGCGCATGATGAACATCAGCGAAGGGGGACTGGCCCTGCGGCCGGCGCCCGGCAGCATCCTGCAAGGAACCGTGCGCCTGGAATTCGTCCTGCCCAGCATTGACCCTTTCACGGTGCAAGCCAAGGGTGAGGTGGTGTGGGGAGATACGGGCGGGCTGGTGGGAATCCGCTTCCTCTACATGGGTGAAGATTCGAGCCGGCGACTGCAGGATTGGCTTAGCCAGCTGTATGCCCAGTTGGAGCTCCACGAAGCGGGGGGGGAGTTCGCCGGAAACTGAGGCTTTCAGGAGAGTTCAAGGGAAAGCTTTGAAACCCTGCGCCGTTCGTTTACACCTTGGCGGCAAAGGCGTTGTTGTTCTCCATGGGCAAGGCGTCGCAATTCTTGATGGCGGCGGCGATGCCGAAGCGCTGACCGCTAGGCTGGGGCTCCACCCGGACTACGCTGGCATGATAGCGGACCCTGCGCCGGCCATAGATGCTGAGCTCGGCCGGTAGCACCAATTCCACCTGGATCATGGAACCGTGGGCCAGATTGGTGCTGCAAAACACAAATAAACCACGTTCGTTGAGGTTGGTCACCTCGGTGTTTTCCGTAACCCCGGCCACCCCATAGCCAAGAACGGCGGGAATGCAAACCCGGTGACGGCTGAGGACCCGTTTTTCGTCGCCGGAAGCGCCAATCTCAGGAAACACAGCCTGAAAAACCGCAGCGTTGCTGTCTTCAATGCTCGGTTCCTGGCCGGTCAGATACTGCGAGAGCGACAACAGGCCCCGGACAAATTTCTTCCAGCCTTTTGGCTCTGCAGCAGCCGGATCTTTCATAAAAGCACCTCGATCGTCTAACGCGGGCCGGAAAGGAACCCGGAGATAGCATTGCTCTTGTTGTCCTGCAACAGCCCCAGCACCGAGGCCACAATCACGAATAAGACGCCAAACAGCAGCGGGTAGCGGGCCACCCGAGTCTCATTCTCCTTCCACATGCTGAGGAGCGCGGCTTTCATGCTCTTCCTGAACTGGGAAAATATGGGCCCTGCTCAGATTCCGCTAGTGGCCGCCAAGCGACAACATCACTAAAGTAATATTTACCTGTAACCGGTAGGGCACTACCTTGGCACTTGCACAACTCTTCAGCGCCACAGAAACTAGCGGCGTTGGCTTGGGGGAAACTGGGAAATGGACAGCGCAGCGATTCTGATGATTCTGTTCGGCTCCGTCATTTCCGTCACCACTGCACTGACCTTTATGGAAGTGCGGCGGATGCGGAAAGCCGGCAGCACGAAGTAATTAGGCGGCGCCATCGTAAACGGCAGAGCCGAAGGACGGATTCGCTTTTAGCAGTTCGGCCGCCGCCCCGGTAGCCGTTCGCCGTTGCGCCATGTACTGTGGCGTGATGTGCGTGGAAGTTTGTCACCTCACCAGCAAAAACAGAGTTTCTGAAGAGGGCAGCGCCGCGCCAGTTAGTTGGTGGTCTCGTCAGCGCCAGTTCGACGCCCGAAATCACCGTCACCGGCCAGCGGCAGCCGCGGCATTGCCACCACCGCCGGCATATTTCTGCAGCCACTTGAGCTCTTCCCGCACCTTAATTCGGCCGTGCCAGGGATTGTTACCCAAACCGTGGCCTTCTCCAGGGAAGAGCAGCAGAGTGCAGGGCACGCCCAATGATTTCAGCGCGTGCTCCAACAGATATTGCTCCAGGATGCTGACGCGAATGTCCTGCGCGCCGCCGACGATGTGGGTGGGCGTGGTCACCTTGTTGATCTGCCATAGTGCGGCTTCCTGGTTGTACATGGACTCGGCCTCCCAGGGACGTCCGCCGAGGTAGAAGGCGTCGTCGTAGGTGAGGTCGTCATTGCCCCAGTTGGCGGCGTGCTCCACCGCTCCCGCTCCCGTCATCGCGGCTTTGAAGCGGGTGGTTTGAGTAATCAGCCAGTTGGTCATATAGCCGCCATAGCTGTAGCCGGACACGGCCAGATGGTCGGGATCGGCGATGCCATCTTTCACCAGCGCGTCAATTCCCTCCAGGATGTCTTTGCCGGGCCGGGAGACCAGGTGGGGAACGATCTGGCTCATGAACTTGTCGCCGTAGCCGCTGGAGCCACGGTAGTTGGGCTCGAACACCAGCCAGCCGTTGGCAGCAGCCAAGCCGGCCCATTGATACCAATCAGCCTCAAAGTGGTCGCCGTCGGCATCGGCGGGGCCGCCGTGAATGAGGGTCAGCATGCGCAAGTGCTTCTCGCCGAATTGGCCGGGCGGATAGATGAGCATGCCTTCCACGGGCGAACCGTCATCCGCCGTCCAGCGATAGGGCTTGCCTTCGGGCAGTGCAACCTCGGTGAAGAGCTTGTTGAAGGCGGTGATTTGGCGCGCGTCCGCCAGTTTGTCCGCACTTTCAGCCAGGTAAACCTCGGTGGGCCGCTGCAGGGAGGAAAAGACCACCGCTACGCGCGGGGAATGTGCGGCCACCGCAACCGTGTCGTAGGTGCCAGTCCAGCCGGCTTTCTTTTCGAACCGGCCATTGGCCCCGCGCTGTTCATAGACCTGCACCTGGGTGCCAAGGCGCGCGGGAGCCAGCAGTTCGCCGGTCGAGGTAATCTCAAACGGCATGAGAGGACCACCGAAATTAGCCGCCCAGCGCGTAGTCTGGCCGCTGCCCACGTCGAGCGCATAAACCCGCGACTGCAGATCCTGGTACTTGCCTTCGACCGAACCATCATCCACGCGGAAGAAGACCTGGCGGCTGTCCGGCGACCAGCGCAGGTGTTCTTCGAGGGCATTGTTGTGGGTGAGTTGGCGCGGGGTCTGCGGGCCGGGATTAGTCAAGTCCACACTGTAGATTTCAAAGGGCTGCACCGCTTCCTCGCGCTCGGAGATGGAACCGGTGGAGAAAGCCAAGGTGCGGCCGTCGGGGGAAGGCGCAAGGTCGGCCACACGGTAGGCGGAAGTGGTCAGAACACGAGCCCCAGGAGTAGCGGGAGGCTGCTTCTCCTTTTTCTCGTGGTCCTCGGCAACTTTGGTGCCCTCGGCGGCGTGGCGGGCGAGAGCATCATCCAGGCCTAAAGCATAGACAGTATCGCCACGTTCCTCTTCGCGATACTGGATGACGTCCTTCCACTCTTTCTTGTAAGCCTCTTCCTGCTCGGACGACCAGGGTACGCGAGTAGCAAAGTAGATGGTGCGGGAATCGGGCGACCAGGCGAAGGTGTGCACCGACTCCTCGCCGGAGGTGATAGGAAAGGCTTCGCCGCCGTTGGGGGAGATGAGATAGATCTGCGTGATATGTTTCTTCTCGGATCCTTTTCCCGGTGAGTTCTCTTCTTCATTCTCCGAGGAAACCTCGCGGTCGGAGACAAACGCGATCCAGCGCCCATCAGGCGACCAGAGGGGGTTGTCATCGTGGCCGCTCTGGGTCAGTTGCGCCAGGGAGCCACCGCCCTGGCCATTGTCACGATAGAGCCAGAGCTCTTTGCGGAAGGCGTTCTGCTTCCAGTCGGCGCGCTGCGTGCCGATGACCACCGAGCGGCCGTCCGGTGAAAGCTTCACCGCGGTGATGTCCACGGAGTTAAAGAAATTGTCCAAAGTAAGCGGCGGCTTTTGCGCCACAGCGGTTGCCAGCAGAATCAAAGACAGGAAAAGTATGGTGAGGCAGGTTTTTTTGACCATGTTGAGGGTTCCCGGAAGGGAAGTAGGTATATACACCGCCGCGGCATTGGGGCGCAATCTTCCGCCGCCGGCGGACACAGGGCCGGTGTGCGGCCGTCACACCTGCGGGTGATGTGAGTTACGGAAAAGGGCCGAAAGTGACACTAGGCTGAAATCACGGCCCGCGAAGCGACGGCGCGGCGGACTGGCAATGAGGCCAGCGCCTTATCCCCGCCGCTCGCCGGCCCGGAGGAAGAGAATGTCGCAAAGCAAAAAACTGGGAGTTGTGATGCTGATGGTTATGGTGGGGCTGGGAGCGGCGGCGCAGAAAATTAAGAAGGTTCCCGCGCCGTACGTTTCGCCTGCATCGGGCAAGGAGATGTACGTGAACCACTGCGCTGCCTGCCACGGAGCCGACGCCAAGGGCGATGGACCCGCGGCCGCGGCACTGAAGACTCCACCCGCCGACTTGACCACGCTGGCCAAAAAGAACAGCGGCAAATTTCCGGCCAACCACGTCTACAGTTCGATCGTGGGCGACTTGAATGTGCCGGCGCATGGCACCGCGGAAATGCCGATGTGGGGCAATGTGTACAGCGCGATGAGCAAGGGCCGCAAGGCGGAAGTGCAGCAGCGCGTCACCAACCTGACCGACTACATCAAGTCGCTGCAGGTGGAGTAACAGCAAGCGGGCACTAAACCGGGAGCGCGCCGCGCAAGGCGGCGCGCTGCGGGAAGAATTTTTCCACGCGGCGCTGTCCCCGGCGGGCAAGGTGACTCTCCCATCCCCGGGGACATAGCCATTTGCTGGTGAATTCGGCTTCGGCGCCTCTTTTTTCTGCAGCCTCGGTTCGATCACATTTCAGAGCGACAGAAGCGCGCGGGCAGGTAGTACCTCCGAGTGCCGGGACAGCTACTCCGGAACCAGCCGGGTTTTCGTATAATGTGAAAACGGTGCGTAAGTACTCGATTGTCGTTCCCCTCCACGACGAGCAGGAGAACATCACCGAACTCTATGACCGCCTGAAGGCGGTGATGGAGGCGGCCGGGGAGAGCTTCGAGCTGGTCTTGGTGGATGACGGCAGCCGTGACAACACTTTTTCGCTGCTGGGGGAGATTGCCGCCGTGGACAGCCGGGTGACGGTGGTCAAGCTGCGCCGGAACTTCGGGCAGACTTCCGCTCTGGCGGCGGGATTCGATCACGCTCAAGGCCGGTACATCATCGCCATGGATGGCGATCTGCAGCACGATCCCGCTGACATCCCGATGTTCCTGGCTAAACTGGCCGAGGGCTATGACATTGTGAGCGGCTGGCGCAAGCGCCGCATTGACAACCTGTGGCTGCGGCGCATTCCTTCCCGCTGCGCCAACTGGCTGATGGCCAAGCTGAGCGGGGTCAACATTCACGACTTCGGTACGACCTTCAAAGGCTACCGCCGCGAAGTGCTGGAGGGCATTCCGTTGTACGGCGAACTGCACCGCTTTATCCCAGCGCTGGCTTCCTGGCAGGGCGCCTCCATCTGCGAAGTGCCCATTCGCAATGTGAACCGGGAGCGTGGAAATTCGCATTATGGGCTGTCGCGCACAGTACGCGTCTTCTTCGACTTGATTACCATCCGCTTCCTGCTGCGCTACCTGTCGCGGCCGCTGCACTTTTTCGGCAGCCTGGGCATGTGCAGCATTTTTGCCGGGACCGCTGTCTCGCTATGGCTGCTGGTGGAAAAGTTCCTGCGCGGCACGCACCTGATGAGCGAGCACGGGCCGCTGATGATTTTTGCCGCCGTGCTCATCCTGGCTGGAGTGCAACTGCTGGCCCTGGGTCTGCTGGGCGAAATGCAGGTGCGGCATTTTCATGAACCTGCCCATCGCGCCCCTTACGCTGTGGACCGGGTGCTGCGCGCGAACGAAGAGCACGTCTCAGATTGAGGATTGCAAGCCAGAGATCGCCCAATCGGTAAGCTCCATCAACAACCGTTGGCAATTGAAGTGAAATGTAAAGAAGTGCGGTAAAACTTGGCTTCCTGCGACGTTTCAGGCGGCAAAATGCATCTGTTTCCCGGTTCCCAGCATCTGTGTTTCAGAGTTAATCCTCCATGCGTTTCAATATTGTGCGCTTTGCCCCAGGCATTGGCCTTTCTCTTGTCCTGCTGGGCTGCGGTAACGGAAATCAGGCGAGACCAGTTAACCTGAGCGGCAATTGGACAGCTACCCTGCAAAAGCCCAACGGAGCCACGGCGTTTTCCTTTGCCGTCTCCTTGACCGAGGTAGGAGGCAGCCTGTTGAATGTCACCAACCTCACCTTTAATCCTGCCACGTCGTGTTTTCAGTCGCAGGTCACTGCCTCCGGCCAGGTTCAGTTCGCCACCAGCGGCTACGGCTACTACACAGGCGGCGGCACTACCGCCATGGCGCTCACCATCAAAGGGTTATCAGCTGCCAGTGCAACCGATACATTGATTTTGCAAGGCACGGCCAATGCCTCCAATTCAGTCTCTGGGACTTGGACCCTGAACGGCGTTTCCGTCAATTGCAGTGGCTCGGGCGGATTCACGATGACAAAGAGCTAGGCGGGCGAGCGGACCTCATCTGGCAAAAATAGTGCCGAGCCAGAGATGTTCAATTTGAAGCCCGGGGCTTAGGCGGGCCATCCAGCAAAAGCCGTTTTCCCGGCTTGATTTTCCATCTACAATCACCAGTTTCGCTTTATGCGCAAAAAGCATGTAGGCCGTGGACACGTCAGCCGGCGGCAGAAGAATTACTGCTTTGCCTGCGGCAAAAACAACGCCGAAGGCATGCGCCTGCGATTCTCCTTCGACGAGAAGAGGCAGCGGTTTATCAGCCGCTTTCGCCTGGGGCGGCGCTACACCGGACCGCCGGGCCACGCCCATGGAGGCGTGATCGCCACCATTCTGGACGAGGCCATGGGCAAGGTAAACAAGATCCACAATGTCGTCGCATTGACCTCCGACATCACCGTGCAGTACCTGAAGCCGGTGCCCTTAAACAAGCCGCTGCGGGTGGAAGGTCATGGCGTGAGCGTGCGAGGTCGGCGGCACATCAACGCTGCGGAGATCCTCAACTCTCGGGGTGAAGTGCTGGCCCGCAGCCGGGGAACTTTCGTGGCCATTGATCCGCACCGCATGTTCGCGAAATTCGTAGAGAGATAGGGAGCTAGCCCGTTAGCCGCTTCCAGCGCACGAGCCAGGCGTTCTACGCCGCTGCGCAACTCAGGCACATCCACGGCCGCGAAGCCAAGCAGAAGACCTCGGGTTCGCCGGGCGCTGGAATAACGGCTCAGAGGCACCACTTCCACTTCGTGCCTGGCAGCGGAAGCAGCGGCCTGTTCGGCGGTCACTTTGCCTTTTAGCCAGCCCACCGTCTGCATGCCGGCTTCTACCGGGGGAATTTCCAGCAGCCCGGCCAGTTGGCTGTTAGCCGCTTCCAGGAAGACGGCCAGGCGCTCGGCATAAAGCTCGCGCATGCGGCGGATGTGGCGGGCGAAGTGGCCTTCGCTGATGAAGTCGCAGAGGATCGCCTGTTCCATCAGTGGCGGATGGTGAGTGCTGGAGGATTCGGCGGCGGCGAAGACGTCCACCATATCGGGCGGGATGACCAGGTAGCCCAGGCGAAGGGCAGGGAAGAGGACATCGCTGAAACTGCCGGAAAAAATCACCACGCCGCTGCGGTCCAGGCCCTGCATGGCGGGAATGGGACGGCCGGCGTAGCGATACTCACTGTCATAGTCATCTTCAAAAATCAGGGCGCCGGATTCGCGCGCCCACTCCAGCAACTCCAAACGGCGGCGCAGGCTCATGGTGACCCCCAGAGGAAACTGGTGCGCCGGGGTGACGTAAACCAGCTTGGCGCGCCGCCAGCGACGTTTTCCGAACTGCAGGTCGAAGCCTTCGCCGTCCACTGGAGTTGGGCAGATGCGGGCGCCGACAGCACGGAACACAATGGCCGCGCGCGGGTAGCCGGGCACCTCCATCCACACCGGATCGCCCGAGTTCAGCAGAAGGTGAGCCGTCCGGTCCAGCGCCTCCTGCACACCGGAAACGATGAGAACCTGCTCGGGCGCGCACTTCACACCGCGCGATGTGTTCAGATATTCGGCCACCGCCTGGCGCAGCGGGCGGTAGCCAAGGGGATCGCCTCCGGCCAGAAGGCGCCAGGAGGCCTGCCGCATGCG
>DASYWT010000223.1:0-4241 GCA_035935775.1 Terriglobales bacterium | reverse complement strand
AGCGCAGCATGTACGAGGGACACAATTCGCTGAAGCTGTACGACTATTTTCTGTTCGCGCAGGAAAGTTTCGCGGAGTGGGCGCAGGGCATGCGCGGGGCGATTCGCGCCACTGGGTCGCAACAGCCGATAACGGTGGGTCAAGATGAAGGCGGCTACACCGACCGCCTCTCACCGGCCTTTTTTGGCAAAGCGGTGGACTTCACCACCAATCACTCCTGGTGGCAGAACGATTCGCTGCTCTGGGACTCGCTGGTGGCCAAGCAGCCCGGACTAGCGATGCTGATCCAGGAAACCGGGCTGCAGCGGGAGTTGACCCTCGACCAGATTTCCAGGCGCACTCCGGAGAACGAAGCCGCGCTGCTGGAGCGCAAGCTGGCGCTCTCCTTCGTGCAGGGCTCGGGCGCGCTGGAGTGGTTGTGGAACACGAACGCCTACACCACCGAGGGCAACGAAGCGCCCATTGGGGCGCTGCGCGCCGATGCTACGGAGAAGCCGGAGGCGGGGGTGCTGCGCGAGTTCGCGGCGTTTGCCAGAGAGATCGGGCCCAGTTTGCGCAGGCCACAACCGCCGGGGGTGGCGGTGATTACTTCCCAGGCCGCGCAATTTTCCGTGATCCAGGACCTGCAGATCGAAGCGCAGCGGAAGGCGGTGCGGGCGCTGGCGTATGACAATCACCAGCCGGCCTATGTAGTGGCGGAAAACCAGATCGCGCACCTGGGCTCGCCGCGGCTGGCCATTTTGCCTTCACCGCAAGCGCTTACGGACGCAACCTGGCAGGGGCTTCTCAGATACGTGAGCGATGGGGGCAATCTCCTGATTACCGGACCGGTGGGCCGCAATGAGCACTGGCAGCGGGTGGAGCGGGCGGCGGATGTGAAGGTGCAGGCGCGACTCGAGCCCCTGACCTTTCGCAGCGCCGAGATCGCGCTGGGAACTCAGACTGTGCCGCTCTCCTTTGATCTGGAGAAGCAGAGCTGGCTGGAGGTGTTGCGGTTTGCGAATGGCGCAAGCGTGGAGCAGGTTAGGCATGGCAAAGGGCACATCTACTGGGCGGCCTACCCGGTGGAATTGGCGGAGGGACCACAACCCGCCGACGCGCTCTACGCTTATGTATTGCGGCAGGCCGGAATTCAGCCTCCGTTTGAGTTGCGCCAGCCGGCGCCCGGGGTGCTGATTTATCCCACAGTATTGCAGGATTCCGTGCTTTATGTGGTGGAATCGGAAAGCGCCGTCAGCACGAAGGTTGACCTGCGTGACCGCGTGACAGGCGCGCACCTGGCGTTCAATTTGCCCTCTCAGCGGGCCGCATTGGCGCTGATTCGCAAATCAGATGGCACGGTAATCGCGAAGTACGGCTTCTAGGTTGGAAATTCTTCAGCCCCCATCAGTTCCATGATGCGTCTTTCCGGCGGACCGGGGATAACCCCAGTCACGTATGCTTCGATGACGATTTCGTCGTGCTGGTTTTTAAAAACCGCCTCGGCCTTGGCCCTAAGGCGGTCATCCACTTCAGTGATGGTAAAAGAACAGACGATTGTGTCTCCAAAATACACGGGCTTTTTGAAGCGAAAATTCATGCCCGAGGCCAGCCATCCAACCTGGCCGCCGATTTCCGTGAGCATGCTGGCGACCAGAAGTCCATGACAAATCGGGGCATGAAAGTTCTTTAGCTCGGCAAACCGCTTATCGAAATGCACGGGGTTATAGTCTCTACTGATTTCCGCAAAAGCTCTCATGTCCTGTTCGGTGAATGTGCGTGAGACGACGAATGCGTCTCCGGGCTTGAGCCCCACAATCGCCTTCTTTCGGATGTGTGACATTGGATGGGGCGATCCTCAGGGGCTAAAGTCCGCAATTTTGGCGGCTCTTGGCGGCACGGCTGAAGCCGCGCCCTTCCGAAAGCCAATTCATGAAATCAGCTTAGTGACGACTGGCCCAAAGTTCAGCATGTTCGGCTCATCATGGGCTTGCGTCCGAAGAAGCGGAACCGCGTTTTGGCAGTTTCGACCACGACCTCGGTAAACCCTGCAGCCTGGAGGCGCGCCGCCATAGTTTCCGGGGGCACCAGCACCATGGTGTCGAAAAGGTGAACGATTGGCATCTTCACGCTCCAGCGGCTATCGGTGCCGGCAAACACTCCTCCCGGGCAGAGCACGCGCCACACTTCGGCCAGAATCTGGTCCTGCAACTTCGGCGTAGGCACGTGGTGAAGCATGGTGAAGGCCACGGCGCCGCTGAAGGAGCCATCGGGAAAAGGCAGGGCGGTGGCGTCGCCGGTCACAACGGTCACGTTGGCGTCGGCAAATTTTCGGCGCAGTCCGTCGGCCAGTTTGGGGTCAATTTCGACGCAAGTAAGGCGCTGGTGCGACTGGCGAAGCAGACTGGTGGTGACGCCGGGGCCCGGACCAATTTCCAGAACGTCCTCGCCGAGTTCCACTCCGGCGAGTCCCCAGGGAACGATCTCGCTGATGACAGTGCGCTTCCAGTAATTGGAATTCAGCAGCCAATGATGCAGGAGATTCATGGCCTGCTCTCGTTTTCGATGATACGACTACCCGCCGGCGGCACGGTTTTCCGCCAGCGATAAAAGAATGGAATGCCGGCCAGGATGACCGCCAAGCCGAGCGACGAGCGCACCGGACGGACCAGCCAGAGATTGACGGTGAGGGCCACGGCAGCGAGGAAGAAAATAAGCGGCGTCCAGGGATAACCCCAGGTGCGATAAGGACGCACCAACTCTGGTTCCCGCCGACGCAAGCGGATGAGGGCTAGCGCGACCAGGGCAAAAAAGATCCAGACGGCAAAGATGAAGAGCGAATACAGTTCTTCGAAGGTGCCGGTAAGGGCGAGGGCGGCCGCCACCGCGCCCAGAAAGAGGAGGGAGCCGCTGGGAGTGCGAAAGCGGGGATGGATTCGTTCGGCAAAGCGGAAGAAAACGCGGTCGCGGGCCATGGCGTAAGGAATACGCGCACCCGTCAAGACCACGACGTGAAGGGCTCCCAGGGCGGAGACAGCCATGGCCACGGTGAGCCAGAGGGCGCCCTGGTGGCCGGCGAAGGACTGCACCACGTCTGAAGCCACGTGTTGCGACTGGGCAATACGGGCGAAACTCAGGGTGCGGAAGTACACGACGTTGGCCAGCACATAGAGCACGCCCACGGTGAGCAGCCCGAAAATGATGGCCCGGGGAATGTTTTTGTGAGGCAGGGCGATTTCTTCTCCCACGTCACCCAGGTCATTGAAGCCGTTGTAGGCCCACATGGTTGGCACCAGCGCGGTGAGGAAGGCGCCGAGAGTTCCCCAGCCGGCGGTGGACAATACGGGGGCGGCGGTGAGCGCACTGTGTTTCGTAAGCGCAACGCCGAGCACCACGATGAGCACGATGGCCGCGACCTTCAAGGAGGTCAGTATCACCTGGATAGCGCCGCCCAGGCCCACGCTAAGGTAGTTGATTGCGGTGATGACGACCACGACCGCCGCCGCCAGGGGCTGGGCCAAAGTGAAAGTAAAGGCGTAGCGGCCCAGATGCCCGCGAAACAATGGAGTGGCCACCGGAGGCAGCAGGAAGCCGAGAAAACGCATGAAACCGGCCGCCAATGTGGCCATAGCCACCGGACGTTCCAGAAACGAACTCATCCAGCCGAATAAAAATCCGAAGAGCGGACCGAGGCCGCGATCGAGGTAAACATAGGGTCCGCCGGCCTTGGGGAAGGCGGCGCCCAGTTCGGCATAACAAAAAGCGCCGAAGAGCACGATGATGCCGCCCACGATCCAGGCGGCAAGAACGAGGGCGGCGGAGCCGACGGCGCGCGCCATGTCGCTAGTGACGAGAAAGACGCCGGTGCCGATGGTATCGCCGACAACGATCGCGATCGCTGACCACAGGCCCAGACCACGCACCAGACCGGGCGTTTCGACCGCGGAGGACGGTTTGGGACTGGGCGCGGACATGGCAAGGTGCAGAGAGGGTACACTCGAGGTGCGACGGGGTCAAACCTGCATGGTTTCATCACACACAAACAGACGCTTAGAAGAAGCTGGACTTAACGATTCAATCATTCAGTGATTAAAAGAGTGAATACGTTTGCTTCCTCCTGCTGAGCCAGCGTTGGAAACTGCCGAGCCAGCGCTGGAGCGCCGTGTGGTGGATTTTGCCTGGCGGCAGTATCATCGGTGCATGGCTGCACAGAAGGCAATGCTCAGCGAGTTTCCCTGGACGGATGATTACCGCATCTCCGG